>NZ_CP033043.1:0-122500 GCF_003667825.1 Metabacillus litoralis
GACATAAATCTGTAGAAAGATCAGGCTACAGTCTCGATACAAGCAGAATCGGGACAGAAACCGTCGGAAAGATAAAGCCATTGTCTCGATACAAGCAGAATCGGGACATAAACCGTCGGAAAGATAAAGCCACAGTCTCGAAACAGGTAGAATCGAGACAGAAACCGTTGGAAAGATCGGGCCACTGTCCCGATACAAGTAAAATTGGGACATAAACCGTCGGCTAGATCAAGCCACTGTCTCGATACAAGCAGAATCGGGCCAAAATCCGGTCCCGAGACCAAGATCCATTCCCGTTACAAAGGTAATCAACCAATGAAAGACTGTCAATCGGAGGGGTTGAAACATGCACATTCATATAAACGATCAGCTGCAACAATTTCACTTAACAAATGGTCAAATCAGTTATATTTTTCAAGTGTTAAAGAATGGTAGTCTTGGGCAGCTTTATTTTGGAAAGGCTCTTCGTCATCGTGAGGATTTTTCACATTTTCAACGAAATGATCTTCCTACAGCCGCAAGCTGTCATTTTTATCAAGATGATCCAGCCTTTTCTCTCGAAACAACACGTCAAGAATATCCAGTCCCAGGTAAGGGGGATTTTCGTGAGGCTGCGATTGAGGTTGTTAATTCTGAAGGCAGGCTTGGAAACTTATTTACATACCGAGGATATGAGGTAGTAAAAGGAAAGCCACCATTAACGGGGCTACCTGCTACATATGCCGGAGAAGAAGAAGCTACGACTCTTATTGTGACACTTGAAGATCATCAAGTAAGCGCAAGACTTCAATTATCTTATACCATTTTTCATCATTTGCCGGTTATAACCCGCACTGTAAAAATTGAGAATATAGGAAAACACACACTTTCATTAACTAAGCTCATGAGTTCATCTATCGATCTTCCAGACTCAGAGTATAAAATGGTGCATTTATCTGGAACATGGTCTAGAGAAAGACATGTAAAAGAAAGAGAGCTTGTACAAGGCATATCTTCCGTCTCTAGTATAAGAGGAGCTAGCTCACATCATGATAACCCTTTTATTGCTTTAAAACGAAAAAATACAACAGAGCATCTTGACGAAGTGTATGGCTTCAATTTTGTGTATAGCAGTAATTTTCTAGCACAGGTTCAGGTTGATCATTATGAAACATCAAGAGTGATGATGGGGATTCATCCACATAAATTTCAGTGGAATCTTAATGCAAATGAAAGCTTTCAAGCGCCAGAAGTAGTGATCGTTTACTCTAACGAAGGGTTAAACGGGATGAGTCAGGCTTTTCATCAATTATATCGTCAGCATTTAATTCGTGATCCATGGAAAAAAGAAGAAAGACCTGTTTTAATCAATAACTGGGAAGCAACTTATTTTGATTTTAATGAAGAAAAGCTAGTGAATATTGCGAAAAGTGCTAAAGATTTAGGGATTGAGTTATTTGTTTTAGATGATGGTTGGTTTGGAAAACGAAACGATGATACATCATCACTTGGTGATTGGTTTGAGGATGAAGACAAACTTCCGAATGGCTTGGAATCATTAGCAAGCAAACTAAAGGAAATGGATCTTAAGTTTGGATTATGGTTTGAGCCGGAAATGATTAATCCAGTTAGTCAGTTGTATAAGGAACATCCTGATTGGATTGTTGGAAGACCCGGGGAGCACCTTGTCTTTGGAAGAAATCAACTTGTATTGGATTTTTCAAGGCCTGAAGTAGTGAACTATTTATATGAGAAAATGGCAGGAATCATTAGCAAAACAAAGCTTTCTTATATTAAGTGGGATATGAATCGAAATATAACAGATGCCTACTCATCGGCCCTTAACCAAGAACAACAGGGTGAATTTTTCCATCGCTATATTTTAGGTGTTTATGATTTGTATGAAAGACTAACAACTGAATTTCCTGATGTTTTATTCGAATCTTGTGCGGGTGGTGGAGGCAGATTTGATCCAGGTATGCTTTATTACGCTCCACAAGCTTGGACAAGTGATGATACCGATGCAGTGGAACGTCTTAAAATTCAATACGGAACATCACTTGCCTATCCTATATATAGTATGGGTTCACACGTTTCGGCTGTTCCAAATCATCAAACATTAAGAAAAACACCGATCGATACTAGAGCAAATACTGCCTATTTTGGTACATTTGGTTATGAGTTAAATCCACTTGATCTAAAAGAGGAAGAGCGGGAAATCATCAAAACTCAAGTTCAATTTTACAAAAATCATCGTAAACTAATTCGAGATGGAGACTTTTATCGACTTCAAAGTCCGTTTGAAGAAAACGAAACAGCATGGATCATTGTTTCAAAAGATAGGGAGGAAGCGTTGGTTGGCTGGTATAAAGTCCTTGCGACGGCGAATCCAAAGAAGCAACAGGTGCTGCCTTTAAAAGGACTTGATGTTAATTTGTTGTATGAAGTGAATGGAGAAAAAGCCTATTATGGTGATGAACTAGTTTATCGAGGTTTACCTTTGCCTATTGAGTTTAATGGCGTAAACGGAAAATTGGCTGAACGAGGCGGAGATTATCAGTCAGCAGTGTTTTATTTAAATGGAAGGGAGAAATAAAACGAAATAAGTGACCCCTCCACACAAAATAAACAAGGAAGCAGAAAGAAGAAGTTCCTATGAATTTCTTCTTCTTCTGCTGTTATACATCTTTGAATCGTTCTGAAAAGATTCATAGGTTTGAATAATTAAGTTTTCCGTTTTCTTTGATATCGGTTTTTTGGCAGTCTGAGAGACTTTTCGAATAAAGGCTCGAAGCTCTTGTTCCTTGTGGAAATCCGTTTGTTTGAAAAATTCCATCATTTTAACAAGATCATTCACCGTTAATCCTGTTCTTTTTTCAATTTCATCAAACATAAGCATTCCTCCTGACAATTCCTTGATACCATTCTATTTCTTTGTTTCCCTTCTTATGACAGGTGCTACTTCAGTGGCTAATCGTTCAATGTTTTCAACCACAGTTTTAAAAGGCATTCCTCCAATATCAATTTGTGCCATAAAACGTTGATGTCCAAAAAGTTCATATTGATGTAAAATTTTTTCGGTAATTTGTTGTGAGCTTCCCACAAATAGTGATCCTTTCTCACTGGTTACTTGTTCAAAGTCATTTCTTATCTCTTCTTGATCTGCATTTATTAATCTCCAATAGCTTGAATGATAGGGAAAGAATTCTTTTTTTGCTTGTTCAGCTGTGTTTGAAAGGTAGGTGTGACCACTAACTGCTACTTTAATCTCTGTAGGAGACACTCCATATTTGTCTGCTTCTTGACGATATATGTCTACAAGGTCTTTATAAAGCAGGTAATCTTTTCCAAAGGTAACGACAACTAATCCGGTACCTAATCTTCCCGCACGTGCTGCACTTTGAGGTGTGCTACCAACACCAACCCATAACGGCAGTTTGTCTTGAAATGCACGTGGAACAATGTCTGCATGCTGCAGAGGGGAGCGGAAATTCCCTTCCCACGTTACATTTCTCTCTTCATTCAACTTTTGGAAAAGTGTAATATTTTCCTCAAATAATTCATCATAATTTTTCACATCATATCCAAAGAGAGGGAAAGATTCCAAGTAGGCTCCTCGACCAGCAATGATTTCGGCACGGCCGTTAGATAAAAGATCAAGTGTTGCAAAATCTTCATACAAACGAACAGGGTCGTTGGTGTTAAAGACTGTCGTTGCGGTTGTTAGTTTCATTCTCTTGGTTACCTGAGAAATTGAAGACAATACAACAGAAGGAGATGACACTGCATAATCAAAACGATGGTGCTCGCCTAAACCAA
Organism: Metabacillus litoralis; assembly: GCF_003667825.1. Taxonomy (NCBI): domain Bacteria; kingdom Bacillati; phylum Bacillota; class Bacilli; order Caryophanales; family Bacillaceae; genus Metabacillus; species Metabacillus litoralis. The sequence continues at coordinate 3,799 of NZ_CP033043.1, forward strand.
AAACATCAAGTCCTACCTCATCTGCAAGCTTTGCGGCTTCAATGATTTCTTCAATTCGCTGCTTAGCACTGATGGTTTCTCCTGTATGGGGATTCGGACGTAAATCTGCTAAAGAATAAATTCCAATTTCCATTCCATGAGAGTGAACGGTTTCATCTTCCTTCATAATGCTCCCTCCAACAATTTCATACATAAACTTCGTGTGTTTCTTGTTTAGTTTATGACTAAATGTCATAAGTTGTAATTGGATTAACTATAATTAATCACTTGCCTATATCTAGGAACTTTTGTTTTACCCCATTATCAATGAATCGGTGGTATAATTCTTTTTAGAATATAGGGAAGGAGGAGAGGCGTATGGAAGAAATTTTAAGGCAAATGTTAAGCGAAATAAAAGAAATGCGAGTTGATATAAATGAATTGCGAAAAGACACAAATGAATTAAAGAAGGATACAAATGAATTAAAGAAAGACACAAGCGAATTAAAGAAGGATACCTATGAATTAAGAAAAGATACAAATGAATTAAAGAAGGATACCTATGAATTAAGAAAAGATACAAATGAATTAAAGAAAGATACCTATGAATTGCGAGAAGGTCAGAAAAGACTAGAAGCCGGCCAAGAAAAGTTACAAAAGAACCTTGTTGATAGTCTTGGGTTATATACTGATAAGATTGTTGATTATGTTGATAATCGAACAGAAGTATTAAACAAAAGAGTCTATAAAGTAGAATCTGAAATAGAACGAATGAGTAGACAGTAAAAGTAAAATCAAGAATTAAATCTCTTCAGTTTTAAGTTGCTATTACACTCCATCTACGTAAGCCTTCATGAATAATCCCTAGAAATAAATCCTACATCAAAGCCAATATTTTCCTTTATAATAAGACAAGCCCCGAAAAGATTTTCAGGGCTTGATTTTTGTCCTATTCTTAGTAAGCAGTCCAGCCAGCGTCAGCAGCGATCACTTGTCCATTTATAAAGCTTGATTCATCAGAACCTAAGAAAACAGCAAGTTGTGCAACTTCAGCAGGTTTGCCTACGCGTGGCATTGTCCCTTGTCCAGTCGATTGGCGACCAAATCCAAACTCAGATACATTCGTCATACTTGAACCAATGTTTGTCTCTACACCACCAGGGGCGATACCATTACACCGGATTCCAGATTGAGCATACATGTATGCAGTGTTTTTTGTTAATCCAGTTACAGCATGCTTAGAAGCTGTATACGCTGCTCCTGCACGCGCACCACGTAAGCCACCTGCGGATATATTATTTACGATAATGCCATGACCTTGCTCTAAGAAAATGTTCGTAGCGATACGCATTGCACGCATGACACCAGTCGTGTTCACTGCAAAAACGCGATCCCATTTTTCATCAGTAATTTCACCAACAGGCTCCATACCATCCATAATACCTGCATTGTTGACTAGAATATCCAGCTTACCATAAGCTTCTTTTGTTTCAGTGAATAATTGTTCTAAGTCTGATAATTCAGCAACATTTGTACGGTTAGCAACTGCAACGCCACCACTGCTGTTAATAGCCTCAGCTACTGCTTGGGCACCTTCAAAATTAAAATCAGAAACAACGACTTTTGCTCCTTCTTTTGCGTAAAGCTCTGCAATTGCTTTTCCCATACCTGAAGCTGCACCTGTTATGATGGCCACTTTATCTTTTAATCTCATATTATTTAACTCCCCTTTTAAATGTTATTGTACATTTGTTCAATAAAATAATAATATGGAATTGAAACCGTATTCAATAAGCAAAAAATGATGGAATTGTACAATATTGAACAAAAAGCTAGAAAGTGTCTAATAAAGGAGGGATGCATGTGAATAAAAATGATTTGCGTGTTCAAAAAACAAAAGAAAGTATCCATTCCGCCTTAACGAAACTGTTAAAAATAAAACCACTCACACATATAAAAGTAACGGAGCTTTGTAGAGAAGCAAAAATAAATCGAGGTACATTTTATTTTCATTACCAAGAAGTTGGAGATGTGTTTAAGGAGTTTTTTGATGAAATGATGGTAGATTTAAAAGAATCTTATAATGAACCTTATCGTCATACCGATTTTCTGAACATAGAAAATTTAGACCCAAAAACAGTTCGGATTTTTCATCATATAAAGAAGTTTGAGGAGTTTTATAAAATTATCCTATCTAAAGAAGTATCGTCAGAATATTATTACATGTTATTCGATGAAGTCCGTTCAATTTTTATAGAAGATAAAAACACAGTACAGCCTGGAAAGTCTACAGATTTTTTATATTCGTATTCTGCAAATGCCATTATCGGATTAATCATTGAGTGGTATCGTCATGATTTTCAAGAGTCTGCAGATGAAATGAACATTCATTTGGTCAATATTCTTAAATTAAAAGGATAGTGTCACGACTCCTATGTCACCGTTCTTCTATCTCTAGATGGGATAAATTTAGATCAATTTTTGCATTTAAAATAATTCAGGCTTAATATGATGATATAAATAAGTAAATGAGGTGTTATCATGAAAACAGAAGAGCAGTATTTTAAAGAAGGAAAATCAATTCAACAATATATGGATGAGATGGGCAATTTAAAAGAGGAAAGCTTCCATGTTTATCAAGAATTTCAACTACCAGAAGATGGGTTTGTCAATGAATTAGCAAAGCATTCACTTCACTTTTTAATTATTACGGAAGATTGGTGTGGCGATGCTATGATGATCAATCCAGTTATTCGAAAGCTAGCTGAAGCTGCAGACGTTGAAGTGCGTGTTACATTAAGAGATGCTGATACAGAGCTTATTGATCGACATTTAACAAATGGTGGACGAGCAATACCGATTGTTTTAATTTTGAATGATGAAGGTACATTGATTGGAAAGTGGGGTCCACGTGCGCCAGAAGTCCAGCAAATTGTAGATGACCTCAGGGCTAAACTTCCGGCAAAGGAGGATCCATCTTTTCCAGAAAAACAAAAAGAAATGATCTCATCATTACAAAAACGGTACAAAGAGGAACACACACTTTGGCTATATGTTTACCAAAGTTTTAAGAAAGGCTTATTATCATTATTAAATTAAGAGGCAATTTCTTTCATTGCATTTCAAAACCTTAATATCTTATTGAAATAACTACCAAAAAGCAATATTGGTAGTTATTTTTTTATTTTTCTAAAAACATAAAAATGTTGAAGTTAGTGTGATAACACTGGTTTCAACGTTTTTTAGGAATCTAGCAAAACATAATAAAAGAAACCCTATTGACCACAAGTCATTAATTTTTTATAATGAAAGTGGAAATAAACAAACAAAAGTGGTATTAAATAAACATAATAAATAAAAAAGAAACGTTAAATAGCAGAGAAACAAAAGGTTATGCCAAATCAAAGAGAACTTTAGATGAAATTGAAAACGTTTTATCTTTTTGAGATTTAAAGCTATTACAATAATTTTGGAGGGATTACAATGACTCAAAAACAAGCTTTATTAGAGAAAACTGACATTATGAACTACATAGATGTATTGATGGATAATCTTTCACAAATAAAAGATAATACAGGTGAATTTTTATTAAACTTTGATGGTTTAGTTGTTGATGATAAGAGCTGGAATGTTTGGAACTGGCCGCAAGGTGTTGGGTTGTATGGAATCTTTAAGTATTGGAAACTAACAAATAGTCAGAAGGCTTTGACTATAATGACAGATTGGTTTCAAGCTAGATTTGAAGAAGGTGTACCACCCAAAAATGTCAATACAATGGCTCCTTTATTAACGCTAGCGTTTTTATACGAAGAAACGAAGGATCAGACATTTGTTCCTTATTTAGAGAATTGGGCAGAGTGGGTTATGCATGATATGCCACGAACGGAAGAAAACGGTCTTCAGCATATGACATACGGCCCTGAAAATAAAAATCAGCTATGGGATGACACCTTGATGATGACGGTTTTACCTTTGGCCAAGATCGGACGACTTTTCAATAAACAAGAATATATCGAAGAAGCGAAAAGACAATTTTTAATTCATATTAAGTATTTAAGTGACCGTAAAACAGGACTATGGTTTCACGGCTGGACTTTTGAAGAAAATCATAATTATGCTGAAGCATTATGGGGAAGAGGGAACTGCTGGATTACAATTGCTATTCCTGAATTTATCGAAATTCTCGATTTAAAAGAGGGAGATTTCTTAAGAGAATTTCTTCTTGATACATTAAAAAGACAAATTGAGGCATTAGCTGAATATCAAGATGAAAGCGGATTATGGCATACGTTAATCAATGATAAAACCTCTTATTTAGAAGCTTCTGCAACAGCTGGCTTTGCTTATGGAATCTTAAAGTCCGTTCATAAACGATATATTGGTCAAGAATATAAAGAAATGGCTTACAAAGCAATCCGTGGAATTGTGAATGAAATTAATGATGAAGGTGCTTTGCAGAAGGTATCAGTGGGAACAGGTATGGGTGATACATTAGAGTTTTATAAGGAAATCAAAACTACGACAATGCCATATGGACAATCATTAGCCGTTTTAAGCTTATCTCAATTTTTATATGAATTTTTCTAAAAAGTTGTTTCATTGAATAATAGATTTGGCTAGTGGAAGAGTGAAGCTGCTAGCTAAATCGCTTAAAAGCAAAGGAGATTAATTTCACAGGGGGATTAAAAATTGAAGAAAATCATTCCAGTAATCGTTATAGGGTTGTTATGTGTTATTTTAATCACTGGCTATAGTAAAAATGAGAACGATTCCATAGTGTTGCGGTTCGCATATGCAAGTAATAGTCAACCTGTAAAAGATGCAATGGCTGAGTTTGGAAGGTTACTTTCTGAGAAAACAAACGGAGAAGTTACGGTTGAGTATTATCCTGATAGTCAATTAGGTGGAGAACGTGAATTAATCGAATTAACGCAAACAGGGGCAGTAGATATTACAAAAGTTAGTGGATCAGCATTAGAAAGTTTTTCAGATAAATACTCCATTTTCGGATTGCCATACTTATTTGATAACGAAGAACATTTTTACCGGGTAATGGATAGTGATCTTGTTCAACCAATTTTTCAATCAACAGAAAAGTTAGGGTTTGTTGGATTAACGTATTATGATTCTGGACAAAGAAGTTTTTATATGACAGATGGACCAATTGAAAGCCCAAGCGATTTAGCAGGCAAAAAAATTAGGGTAATGCAAAGTCAAACAGCCATCAAAATGGTTCAATTACTAGGCGGATCACCAACACCGATGGATAGCGGAGAAGTGTATACTTCCTTACAGCAAGGAATTTTAGATGGTGCGGAAAATAATGAGTTTGCCATCACAGAAGCTGGACACGGTGAGGTTGCAAAATATTATTCGTATGATGAACACACAAGAGTTCCAGATATTATGGTGATGAATAAAGAAACGTTAGAAGGATTAACAAAAGAGCAACAAGAGGCTGTCTATGAAGCAGCAAAAGAATCAACAGCATTTGAAAAAGTCGTTTGGAAGGATGCAGTCGATCAAGCAAAAGAAAGATCGGAAAATGAATTTGGTGTGGTTTTTAATGAAGTCGATAAGAAGCCTTTCCAAGAAGCCGTACAGCCGTTACATGATGAATTTGCTAATAATGAAGAGTTCAAGCAATTGTATGCAGATATTCAGAAGTTGAAAGAAAATAAATGATAGAGGTTGATACGATGAGAGATGTAAAGAAAAGTGTCGATAGAGTCATAGAATTTCTTACCTGTACGTTATTCTTATTAATGGTAGCGGTTGCAAGTTGGCAAGTGTTAAGTCGCTTCATTTTCAAAAGTCCAAGTACATTTTCAGAAGAACTTTTAAGGTATAGCTTGATTTGGCTAGCTATGCTGGCAACTGCATATGTGGTAGGGAAAAATGAGCATATTGCAATTACCTTTTTAAGAGATCGTTTGATCGAGGAATCAAGAATAAAGCTAGATATTCTCATTCAATCTATCTTCCTATTATTCTCTGCAATTATTATGGTCTATGGTGGGGCAAAGGCTGTTTCATTAACAATGGCACAGATTTCTCCTGCCTTGCATGTACCGATGGGATTTGTTTACTTGGCTTTACCTGTATCTGGTGTTTTTATTCTGTTTTACAGCACAACGAATATTTTAGAGTTGCTACATAAAAAGAAAAAAGTAACCGTTATCAAACAGAGAAATGCAAGTTAAGTTAATTATTAATGAAAGCAGGTGCAACCTATGGAGTTACAAGCAAGCTTAATCTTAATTGCCGTTTTCGCTCTATTAATGGTGATTGGAATACCGATTGCAATTAGTATCGCATTAGCTTCGCTAGCAACAGTGATCATTGTTTTACCATTTGATGTTTCTGTATTCACTTCCGCACAAAAAATGATTACAAGTTTAGATAGCTTTTCGCTATTAGCAGTCCCGTTTTTTATTCTTTCAGGGATTATTATGAACAATGGTGGAATTGCGATCAAGCTCGTAAATCTAGCAAAGTTAATAGGTGGTAGGATCCCGGGATCATTAGCACATACTAACATTATCGGAAATATGTTTTTTGGTTCGATTTCTGGTTCTGCGATTGCTGCTTCAACAGCAATTGGTGGAACTTTGATTCCATTACAAGAAAAGGAAGGGTACAGTAAAACCTATTCAGCAGCAGTTAATATTGCATCAGCTCCAACAGGGATGTTAATTCCTCCGAGTTCAGCTTTCATTATTTTCTCCCTAATAAGTGGTGGAACTTCCATTGCCGCATTATTTATGGGTGGATATGTTGTAGGGATATTATGGGGATTAGCCGTTATGCTAGTTGCGTTTTTTATCGCTAAAAAAAATAAATATCCGGTCATTCCGATGGTTTCCTTTAGTGAAGCTAGAAAAATTGTAATAGATGCGATTCCTAGTTTATTGCTTGTTGTGATCATCATTGGTGGAATACTTTCAGGGATTTTTACAGCGATAGAGGCGTCAGCAGTTTGTGTTGTTTACTCATTATTTTTAGCTCTTGTTTTCTATCGATCTATTTCACTTAAGCAATTGCCAGGTGTTTTAGTACAAGCTGTGCAAATGACCGGTGTTATTATGTTTTTAATTGCTGCTTCATCAGGTATGTCTTTTGTTATGGCGCTAACTGGTATACCTGAAGCTATTAGTAATGGAATCTTAGGCATTTCAGATAATAAATTCGTTATTCTTGCATGTATTACAGTGATTTTATTAATTGTTGGGACGTTTATGGATATTGCACCTGCAATCTTAATTTTCACCCCAATCTTTTTGCCTATTGCCACAAACTTAGGAATTGACCCTGTACACTTTGGAATCTTCTTTGTCTTTAACTTATGTATTGGAACGATTACACCTCCTGTTGGAACAGGATTATTCGTAGGAGCGAGCATAGGGAAGGTGAAGATTGAAAAAATTATTAAACCATTGCTTCCATTTTATATAGCGATTGTCGTGATTTTAGTGTTGGTTACGTTTGTGCCGCAGATTAGTTTGTTTTTGCCTAATTTGTTTGGGTTGTAGAAATTAAAAAGGCAATAAATCTATTAGTAGATTTGTTGCCTTTTTTCTTAATGCTGAATGAATTCTACAAATTGAGAAACACCTTCTCGATGAAACCGCTGTGGCTTTTTAACAAGCCATAAGCTTCTTGCAATATGTACATCTTTAATTTTTATTTCTTGTAAATAGCCCTGTTCTAATTCTCTCGCAACAGTTAGTCTAGAAAGAATGCTAATTCCAAGGCCTGACTCAACAGCACTTTTTATAGCTTGGGTACTACCAATTTCCATATAACTATTTATCTTTTCTAAAATGCCATATTCTTTAAGGGCCTTTTCTGCAATAAGTCTTGTCCCTGAAATTGATTCACGCCAAATCATTTTCTCATCTGCTAACTCCTCAATATGAATTGCTGATCGGTCTTTCCAGGGGTGATCAGGAGGGCAAACGAGGATGAGTTCATCATCGGCAAATTTTTCAACAATTAAATGTTTATCCTCAACAATTCCTTCAACTAATGCGATGTCAATCACATCATTTGTTAAATCCTCTAGTACACTTGGTGTATTTCGAATCGTTAAACTTACTTTAATATCTGGTGCATGTTTTTTAAACCGACCAAGTAAACTTGGTAATAGAAATTCACCAATTGTCAGAGAAGCACCTACTCTTAGATTTGAATTGTACTCCCCGGTAGCCTGAAGGATGACTTCTTTCGATCTGTCAAAATCATTAATAATGGCTTTGGCAAAAGGGTAGAGCATTTTCCCTGTTTCTGTAACAGTAAGCTTGCCTTCGGTCCGATCAAATAATAAGGTACCATAAAAATTCTCTAATTGGCGGATTTGTCTTGTCACAGCCGGCTGAGACACAAAGCTTAATCTTGCTGCTTGACTAATGCTTCCTTCATCAACGACTAAGCAAAACATTTTCAGGTTTTCTATATTCATAAATACCCTCCCAATTAGACATTTTTATCTTATCTTTATATAATACCCTAGGTCGGCTTTTTTAGGAAAATAACTAGCTATAACAATCTGTTATATGCTATGCATTTGTTGCAATATGCCTCCGTGAAAAAGCGTGTTATCGTATAGATAAGAAGAACTTTTAAAGTAAAGGAAATGGTAAAGATGACCATTAAAAAGTATATACCACTAGGCTTAGAACAACCATATAACAAAAATCTACTGATGAAAGATTTGATTGCAGGCTTAACCTTATTTGTGATGCTCGTTCCTCAAGGTATGGCATATGCAATGTTAGCGGGTTTACCACCGGTTATGGGGTTGTATGCTTCAACCATTCCTTTAATCATTTATGCAGTATTAGCCTCTTCAAGGCATTTATCGGTTGGTCCAACAGCCATAACATCTTTACTTGTTTTTTCAGGAATATCGAGCATAGGAGAGCCCGGGTCACAGGATTATATCACGCTTGTTATTTTATTGGCACTTATGGTGGGGACAATTCAATGTTTGCTAGGAGTATTAAGAATGGGTTTTATTGTGAAATTCATTTCACCATCTGTGCTGGGTGGCTATACTTCAGCTGCAGCTATTATAATTGGTCTAAGTCAGTTAAAGCATCTGATTGGAATCGATCTTGGTACGTATTTTCAGGCTCATCATTTACTGATTGGAATAAGTAGGGAAATAGCGAATTTACATTGGATGACTGTTCTTTTAGGAATAAGTAGTATCATCTTTTTAATCATTTTCAAAAAAATAAATTCACATTTTCCAGCTGCTCTTGTCCTAATTCTGTTGTCTTCATTAAGTGTGTACATTTTTTCATTACACGAAAAAGGTGTTCAAATTGTTGGGACGGTGCCAAATGGGTTTCCAACTTTAGTATTGCCAACGATTTCATTAGAAAGTGTGAAGCAATTAATTATACCAGCAATCATCATTGCATTGCTTGGTTTTATGGAGTCATTGGCAATAGGGAAAACAATTGCGGATAAAGAAAAATATAAACTTAACCCAAATCGTGAGTTAAAGGCATTAGGCTTAGCTAATATGCTAGGTTCGTTGTTTCAGATCTTCCCTGTTAATGGAAGCTTTTCAAGAAGTGCAGTGAATCATCAAAGTGGTGGCGTTACGCAATTAGTGTCAATTTTCACTAGTTTGTTTATGATCATTACATTGATGTTATTTACCTCTTATTTTTATTATTTGCCGAGTGCAGTTCTAGCTGCGATCATTATCGTTGCCGTCTATAAATTAATTGATATTGAACAAGCAAAATTCTTGTTCAATGTAAGATCAATAGATGGATGGAGCTGGATTGTCACCTTTTTTGTCACCTTATTTGTTGGAATTCAGTGGGGAATTTTAGTTGGTGCTATTTTTAATTTCTGTTTGTTGTTAGCAAGAATAACAAGGCCAAATATTATTGAAATGGGATATCTTGAAAAGGAACAAATATTTCGCGATATAAAGAGATTTCCTCAAGCTACAACACTTGAAGATTTAATTATGATTCGAGTTGATTCTTCGATTCATTTTGCAAACATGTCTTATTTGGAAGAAAAAATTAGAGAGTTTCTTTATTTAAAGCCTTTAGCTAACATGATTATTATCGATTTTTCCGGAGTGAATGATATGGACACACCGTCCTTTGAGGTAATAGAAGATTTGAAGGAACAACTAGAAAAGGAAAAAAATATTAGCATGTACTTTGTCGGAATGAAGGGTACTGTTAGGGAAACAGCAAATAAATTAGGCTGGGATCGTAAATTTAATGAAGAAATGAATTATTATACGATTGAAAAATTACTTGAAAATAAGAAAATAAGGGTATCAACTTCTTCCGATAAAAACAATCAAACACCGTATATGTATTATATTTAAAAGGTGAGTAGCAAAATGTATGATTTGCTACTCACCTTTTTCTTATGTTAAAGTTTTGTACTTCTTAGGAGTTATGCCGGTATATTTCTTGAACACCTTTGTGAAATAACTTTGATCATGAAAGTTTAAGATTGTCGAAATTTTCAAAAGTGAATAGTCCGTAAAAGTTAACAATGTTTTGGCTTCATCAATTTTCGTTTGATGAATATATTCCGCAATGGGCATTCCTACTTCTTTTTTAAAAAGAGATGATACATAATTTGGATGCATATCTACGAGTTCCGCAAGTTGTGTTAGGGTCAATTCTTCGTAAAGATGTGTATAAATATAATTCATACACTTGTTTATTGGCTTAGAGTAGCTTTGTTGTTTCTGCTTACGTACACGATCGGCAAATTCACTTAATGCTTGTTCTATAAAAGGATCAATCAATGAACAATCTGTTAATTCCTCTAAGCTTTGGATATACAAATCGCTAAGTGTATAAGCAATTTCATAATGAAGACCACCTTCAATTGCGGCGCGTGTTGCTAAAGTAATCGCAGTAATACCAAGGTTTTTACTATGACGTAACTGACTTTTTTTAGAAAGAATTCCAACCTTACCGTTTTCGGGACTTATTTTAAATATCTTTAAGAATTCTTCCTTCCTACCTTCTTTAATGAATTGAAAGAGCCTTTTCTCATACATAAAATCATGATGAAATGAGACATTTTCCCGTTGTTGCGAAATGGTTACTTCGGGATCTTCAATTTTGAATGTAAGATCTCCAGCTTTACTATTTTTTAAAATGATTTCTGCCGGGTCCAGTGTTTCTTGGTAAAGCATATAGTATATTTGCATGCTAATATTCATTAATTTCATATGAGAAAGTCGGGGAAGGGTTTCAAAATAATAAACGAGTTTTTCACCTAGACTCTTTTGAACATTCATATCATTTATGAGTGCTGCTAGTCTATCATTTGTTAGCTCGGGTGCAAGAGTTGGACCGACAATGATCATTCCTTTATACTCATTCTCCTGTCTAATTTGAATGATAAAAAATTCTTCATAGTGTTCTGTTTTGACGAACAGTGGGAATAGAAATGTTTCTTTTTTAAAGTTAAATTGCTTGAATATGTTGTGATGAAACGTGCTGTTAGGATTTTTAATACTTAGAGAAGACTGTTCAAATTTAACCATATCGTTGTGATCTATGAAGGTAATAGGAATGTTAAAGGATTCATAAATCAGTTTGCAAATATAATCTACGTCCTTAAGTAGCATCTTTGTCTCCTCACATTTTATTTGAATAATACCATACAGAATATAATATTAAAATATAGCTAAAAATACTAAAATAATACCAAAATTATGTGGGTTTGTTCTTTATAATAAAACATATAGTTTAGTAGAAAGCGTTTACTTTATGGATTTTATGGAGGGATTATGGTGACAAAGGACAACATTAAAGCTCTTATATCTCAAATGACACTTGAAGAAAAAGCCGGTCTATGTTCCGGTAAAGATTTCTGGAATCTAAAAGGAATCGAACGCCTAGGGATTCCATCAATTATGGTAACAGACGGCCCACACGGATTACGAAAACAAAGAATGGGGGCTGATCATTTAGGGTTATTTGATAGTGTACCTGCTACATGTTTTCCATCTGCTGCAGGAATGGCGAGCTCGTGGGATCGTAATCTAATTCAGCAAGTTGGGGTTGCGTTAGGAGAAGAATGTCAGGCTGAGGATGTAGCTGTTCTTCTTGGACCTGGGGCAAATATTAAGCGTTCGCCTTTATGTGGTCGTAATTTTGAGTATTTCTCGGAAGATCCGTACCTTTCATCAGAAATGGCAGCGAATCATATTAAAGGGGTTCAAAGTCAAGGTGTTGGAACATCATTAAAGCATTTTGCGGCAAACAATCAAGAACATCGCAGAATGTCAACGGATGCGATTGTTGATGAAAGAACATTTCGTGAAATCTACTTAGCTAGCTTTGAAGGAGCAGTAAAGCAATCACAGCCGTGGACAGTGATGTGTTCTTATAATAAAGTAAACGGCGAATTTGCTTCTGAAAATAACTATCTATTAAATGATATTTTAAAAGAAGAGTGGGGCTTTGAAGGCTTTGTTGTTTCAGATTGGGGAGCAGTAAATGAGCGTGATGTTGCCTTGGCTAATGGGTTAGAGCTTGAAATGCCAGCTTCAAAAGGAATCGGTGAGAATAAAGTTATTGAAGCTGTTCAAAATGGTACATTATCGGAAGAAAAGTTGAATGCTGCTGTGGAGCGAATTTTAAGAATTATTTTTAAAGCAGTTGAAGAAAAGAAAGAGAATGCAACATATGATCAAGAAGCACATCATCAATTAGCTAGAGTTACGGCTAGGGAAAGTATGGTGTTATTAAAAAATGAAAATAGCATTCTACCACTTAAAAAAGAAGGAAGCATCGCAGTAATTGGTGAATTTGCCAAAGCACCAAGATATCAAGGTGGAGGAAGCTCACATATTAAGCCAACAAGGCTTGAAAACATTCTAGAGGAAATTGAAAAGTCTGCTGGATCGAAAGCAAATGTTACTTACTCTCAAGGATACTATCGTGATAAAGATGAGATTGATGAAACGTTAATCCATGAAGCAAAAGAAGTGGCAGCACAAGTAGAAACAGTTGTCTTGTTTGCAGGTTTACCAGATCGTTATGAATCTGAAGGCTATGATCGTGTACACTTACACATTCCTGAAAACCAACAGCGTTTACTTAATGCTGTTGCTGAGGTGAACTCCAACATTATTGTTGTCTTAAGTAACGGGGCACCAATTGAAATGCCATGGTTAGATAAAGTACAAGGATTACTTGAAGGTTATCTTGGAGGTCAAGCACTTGGCGGAGCCATTGCAGATATTCTTTTTGGTGATGAAAATCCAAGCGGAAAACTTGCTGAAACTTTCCCAAAACAATTAAGTGACAATCCTTCTTATTTATTCTTCCCAGGTGAGGGAGATCGAGTAGAATATCGTGAAGGAATCTTCGTTGGTTATCGTTATTATGATACAAAATTTGTAGAAACTTTATTTCCGTTTGGATATGGACTCAGTTATACAACATTTGAGTATAGCAATCTATCAGTAAGCTCTAAACAACTAAAAGATACAGAAACACTTACTGTAAAAGTTAATGTGAAAAATACAGGTGCTGTCGCTGGTAAGGAAGTTGTTCAGCTTTATGTTAAAGATGTAGAAAGTAGTGTTAGCAGACCTGAAAAGGAATTAAAGGGGTTTGAAAAAGTTGAATTACAACCTGGCGAAGAAAAATCCGTTACATTTACGTTAGATAAACGTGCTTTTGCTTACTACAACACCGAGCTTAAAGATTGGCATGTAGAAAGTGGAGAGTTCGAACTATTAGTAGGGAAAAGCTCTAAAGAGATTGTTTTATCAGAAAAGGTAACAGTTGAATCTTCAATAGAGCTTCCATTAGTTGTGCATCGTAATACAACAATAGGAGATCTGCTTGCGAACCCTAAAGTTGCACCATTAGCGAAAGAAATGTTAGCAAGGGCTCAAGAAGGAAGTCCGTTTGCAGCAGCTGGTGAGGACGAAGGGGAAGGTACAGAAATGATGGCAGCGATGATGAAATATATGCCTTTGCGTGCTTTATCTAATTTTAGTGATGGTAAATTTACCGAAGAAATGCTGCAAGGGATGATTCATCAGTTAAATGAGGTGCAGAAGAATCCTCTTGTGAAATAGAAGTAGAATTAGTCACAGTCATTAATGATTGACCATTAACACATATTTTGCTAGAATGATCTAAACTAAATGATCGATTCCCAAAGGGGAGTAGCTGTTAAACAAAGTCGTCATTTCGGGAGATTACTGCCCCGGCTTTGTTGGCAATTTATATTGCTAGCGAGACCTTTGCCAATTTTATTAATTGGTGAAGGTCTTTTTTTAGGCCTTTACTTAATAGTAAAGGCCTTATTTTGTTTTGTTGAAACTAATGAATGGAGAATGTGGATGAAGTCTGTTCTTAAACTAGAGATGGAGAGAAAACATCTTAGTATATCAAAAATATGGTTATTAACAGTCCTTGTTGGACTAGCTATGAATGTAGTGATTTTTATTCAATTGTCACTTACTTTATTGGAGAAAAACTCATTTTCATTTGATGCTGTGTTAATACGTGCTGTTAGGTCCTACTCTTCTCAGATAATGGATCCAGTGATGGTGTTTATTACTCATCTTGGCTCTAGTACGATGCTCGGATTCTTACTTATTGTTGGGATGGTATGGCTTTACTTAAAATACAAAGATGTATTAGCTACTCTATGCTTTTTGATTGTTGTGGCAGGAGGAGGGTTTCTTAATTCACTATTAAAGATCTATTTTAATCGAGATCGTCCTGATGATAATAGATTGATTGAAGCAGATGGCTTAAGTTTTCCAAGTGGTCATTCAATGGGAAGCATGCTGCTTTATGGATTTTTAGTTTATTTGTCTCTTAGATATGATAGATGGAAGATACGTAAAGCTGGAGTCGTGACTTCGCTCATTTGCCTTATCTTCTTAATTGGAATCAGTCGTATTTATTTGGGAGTTCATTATCCTTCTGATGTTTTTGCAGGTTTTCTTGCAGGGTTTGTTTGGCTTGGTGGGTGGGTCATAGCCCTGGAACTAGCATATATATGGAATAACAAGAAACGAAGATACTAAAGTACTCAAGAAAAAAGGTGAAGCTATGGAAAAAGATTGGTTAGTCGTTGATAAGCTGTTGTCTAAAATAAAAATCACATCAAATCCGAATAATAAGCCTGTAACCATTCACGGCAGTTTGGATGATTTACGATGCATCGGTGTTGGGACGGATGCTGCTGTTTTTCAATATGCACATAAACCACAATATGCCTTTAAGCTATATGCTGAGGATAAAAAGGAAAAAATTCAAATCGAAGCAGAGGTATATCAAAGGTTAAAGAATTCACCATTTTTCGCTACTTGCTATGCTGTGTATGATCGTTATTTAGTTTTAAGCTTTGAAGCAGGTATTACTTTATACGACTGCATTTTACAAGGAATTCATATTCCACAACAAGTCATTTTAGATGTTGAAGATGCTAGGGATTTTGCAAAAGAGCAGGGGCTGAATCCACGTGATATACATTTGAAAAATATCTTACTTCAACAAGGTAGGGCGAAGGTTATTGATGTATCTGAATACGGAAAGGAAGGAAACGACCTTCGATGGGAGCATTTGAAAAAGGCATACGAGCAGTATTATGATTTGATTGATGGTAAAACCATTCCTTTTTGGTTAATGCAAACTGTGCAAAAGTGGTATAATCAGAAAAATTTTGGGACGTTTGATGAGTTTATGAAGGATGTTTTGAGGTTGACGTTTTTTAGGAAGTGATAATCGTTCGATAATTACTTTTATTAAATCTCCATTCATAGAGTTATTCTTTATCTATAAGCTAGCTACTATTCTTGTTGTCAAAGGAGCATAATAAAGCAATTCTTTTATAGTGTATAGTTATTTGTGTAGAAAAGATATGAAAGAGTTTTAAATAAAATACTTTATAACATAGCTTCAGTCCAAATGGGATTGAAGTTTTTTTATTCAGCTCTTTCCACAAATTTAACGAAACAAATTTCTTTTTTTCCTACATAAAGTAGCTAACTATTCTTTTCTTATTCTATTACAATAAAAGCAAGAAAACTGAATATTTGGAAAAGGGGGATAAAATTGAAAGCGTTTACTAAAATATCTAATAGGGGGCTAACAAAGTGAAAGTGATTAACCCGATGAATGTTATTGATAATAGTAAAATTTCTTCGTTTCATGTATGGCTAATAACTTGGTTGTTTTTAGTTATTGCTTTTGATGGGTATGATGTTGTCGTTTATGGTGCGTCTGTTCCATCATTAATACAGGAGTGGGGAATTTCAGATGTAACAGCTGGTGCAATAGGTAGTTACACGGTTATTGGAACCGCTTTGGGGGCAGTTATTTTTGGGATGCTGTCTGATAAAATAGGTCGTAAAAAAATTATTTTGCTGACGACGTTCCTATTTAGTTTCTTTACCATGATATCTGGTTTTGCAACAGGCCCAATTTTATTCGCTGTATTTAGAATCATTGCCGGGATTGGTTTAGGTGGGGTAATGCCGAATGTTATTGCGCTTGCTACTGAATTTTCTCCAAAACGAGTTCGATCTGCTATTGTTTCTTTCATTTTCTGTGGATATTCTATTGGCGCACTTGCAGCAGCACTGACAAGCCGTTCACTTTTACCAACAGTTGGATGGGAGCCAGTTTATTGGTTAGCGGGTATTCCACTTTTGTTTATCCCATTTTTATTAAAAAGTATCCCTGAATCAGTAGGGTTTCTTATCGAAAAAGGCAAAGAAGAGGAAGCTAGAAAAACATTAATGAAAATTGATCCAAGCTTAAGAACTGGTGGGGAGTTTGAATTTGTAAAACCACCTGCAAAAGAACCTGGTTCACCAGTTGTGAAGCTATTTGAAGATAAACGTGCATTAAGTACCATAATGTTCTGGATTTCTTGCTTTAGTGCCTTTGTCTTAATTTATTCTATGAACACATGGTTACCTCGCCTTATGATGCAATCAGGTTATGATCTTAGCTCAAGTCTAGCATTTACGGCTGTCATGCAAATAGGAGCAATTGTAGGTACGATTATTTTTGGTCGTTTGGTTGATAAAATTGGATTTAAAAAGGTTCTTGTTCCTTTATTCTTCTGTGGTGCTATAGCGTTATCATTTATCGGATTAACAAATAGTATGGCAATCGCTTTTGTATTAATTGCGATCATTGGTGCAGCTTCAGTTGGATTACAGAACATCTCCAATGCATTTGTTTCTCAATACTATCCTTCTAGTATGCGTTCCACAGGACTTGGAAGCACGATGGCATTTGGTCGTATTGGAGGAATAGTAGCGCCAATCTTTGTTGGGTTCCTATTAACAATGAATCTATTACCGCAATTTAATTTTGTCGCAATCGGAGGAGCAGCATTACTTGGAGGAATCGCAATGTTGTTTGTCCAAGAAAAGCATGGAGATTACTATGAAGCAAAAGAAGAGGTTAAACCAACAAATAGCCCAGTGAATGTAGCAAAATAAATATGTCAGGTTTTAACTTCAAATGGGTTAACTTACCTACTATTCTTCGAGAAATTTTAGAATGGTAGAAGGTTGCCCATTTGCTATTTTTGTTTAGGTGTCTAAAAATTTAAGCAAAGAAAGGGATTATGTAAATGGAATCGACATTTCTTTTTAAAGCAAATATTCAGGTAGCTAACCCAATTGAAGTTGGGGATGTTGGAACAGGCATAAGGAGAGTTATTCCGATTATTGGAGGTACTTTTGAGGGGGAGGGTATAAAAGGGAAGATCTTATCAGGTGGAGCTGATTACCAGATGATAAGATATGATGGTGTAACGGAAGCTCTTGCTCACTATGTAATTGAAACGGATGATGGTGTTCCAATTTATGTGATTAATAAAGGATATAGACATGGGCCTAAAGAAATTATTGATAAAATCATTCGTGGTGAGCAGGTTCCTGACGGTTCTTATTATTTCAAAACTACACCTACTTTCGAAACAAGCAGTGAAAAGTACTCTTATTTGAACCGAATGATTTACATTGGTGAGGGATTAAGAGGGCCTAATGATGTTCAAATCTCATTTTATCAAGTTGATTAATTGTTTAAACGATCACGATTACCTTTTCAATTAAGTTTTTCTTCTTTTATACTATTAGTATCTAGAAAAACGGAAACAGGGGGTTATTGTGTGTCAAACAGTAAGAGAGAAGTACTCATGAAAAAAGTAGAACATCATCTACGAACCACATCCCGGCAGCTAATAAAAATTAATACAGAAGATGAAGTGCTTCAATATTTAGCTGATTCCTTCCGTTCTGAATTATATTGTGATTTTGTTGGAGTCGTATTGAGTGAGGGAGATTCTTTTATTCCTAAGGCATGGAGTGGAAATATTCCTTCAATCCTTAGGCATTTCCCTCTTTTAGCGGCAAACTGTTCCTCCAAACTTCTTCGTCAAAGCCTAACATATAAAGCATCTGCAACAAATAACTCTTGTAGGTTAACAGAGATCCTTAAGGAAGAAAATGTGAAAACATGGTTCACTGTTCCGTTAAATGATGATATTCATCACTTTGGTTTTTGTATCGTAGGGTTTTTAAGTTATGTGCCATTATTAGAGATGGAAAGCCATTTTGAGGAATTCGGAAAGGATATGGCTGTAGCTCTATCTGTTGCAAGACAAAAGGAAAATCAGTTGAAAAAGCTCGAGGGAATTGAATGGATTAGCAAAAATCAGTCTCTTGATTCTTCTCTAGATCAGCATTTTTCAGAAGTAACATACAGAGCTGGGAAATCAACAAATGCTGATTTTGCTTGTATGTATATATATAATGAGAAAGAGAATTGCTTTGACTTACAAAGGCCTGTATATGGGGAAATGGAATATCTCGATCAAATGATGATTGAGGACAACTATGCGCTTAAGGAATACTTTCCATTTCTTGAGGTAACGGGATGCGCTCAAATGACAGTCCCACTCTTAATTGACCTTAAGCCAATTGGTGTACTTCATGTTCAGAATAAATATGAAAGACCTTTTACTGAGGAAGACTTAAAAATATTAGAAATGCTATCGACACATGTTGCAACTCTTTTAGAAAATGCACGATTATATAAAAGTGAAAAAGATAATAAAAACCGCCTACACTATTTATTAGATTTTCAACAATCACTTGTAAAAAAAACAGTTGAAGATGATGATTTTGAAGGAATTACATTAAAGCTCTCAGATTTGTTTCAAGAAACCGTTATTTTATATGATCGATTTATGAGGCCGATTGCTTTTAATTTCCGAAATAGTGATAACGATTACAATCTACCTGATAACCTTGCCTTACAAGCGAATATGCTAAGGCAAAATCTTAAAAAACAAGAGAAGTTTACAGTCGTACACCCTGATAGAAATGACTGCGTGTTTTCTTTTTGGGTAATAAATGGCGGAGGCAATTTGTTGGGGTACCTTTCTGTTTGCAATACAGCAAGCGAGATGAATGAATTTGATCAGCTAACAGTCGAGATGGCACGAAATATATGCTCGATTCAGTTTATTAAGCAAAAGCTTGTTCTCGATACAAAAGAGCAGGTCAAGGATAGCTTCATTAGTAAATTGTTGGTGGAAAAAATCGAAGATCAAGAGAGTATCATTCAATATGCTAACCTATTTCAATGGGATATTTTTAAATATCATCGTGTTGCCGTATTGACGGTTTCAATAGATGAAGATGATCTTTTAGAACAGCAAGCAAAAAAAGTGCTTATATGGGATGCGATCAAGTCACATCTTGCAAAGTTTGATTCTCGAATATTAACAGTGTCACATGATGAAAACTATATCCTGCTCCTACCAGTGGATGATGGTGTTCAAAGTAAAAAGTATTGGAAAAACCTTTATGATAATATAGAAAGATGGTCACTAGAAGTGTTTTCTGGTTGTAAGATATTATTGGGGATTGGTACATCAACAAGCAATATGAAAGATTATTATGTAAGTTACCAACAGGCACTTCTAGCATTAAATGTTATGAATATTAGGATGAAGCATATCTCTTTTTCACTATATGAGGATCTTGGAGCTTATACAATTCTCCACCATCTTGATCAATCTAATGCGGTAAACTTGTTTATAAAAAGTCAGCTGGATCCTCTATTAACTTACACAGAAAATAAAAACATAGATTTATATCATACCTTATATGTTTTTCTACAAAATAACGGAAATATCAAAAGTACATCAGATGAGCTTTTCATCCACCGGAGCTCCCTGTTATACAGACTTGAAAAAATTGAATCACTACTAAATATTGATTTGAATGATGCTGAAATCAGGTTTAATTTAATGATGGCCTTTAAGCTTCATGATATGCATGGGGATCGGCTAAAGAAGAGCTAGATTAGTAGTAGAAGCAGTCCAACTTGTGTGAGTTGGGCTGTTTTTTTCGTGGGGGGAAGTGGTTTTACTTTCTAAGGGGATGCAGGCAGAAGTGAAAGGGGAGAAGGTGGATTTTGTTCATAAGGTTGATGAACGACAAAAGTAACTGGAAAAAGAGAGGGAAGTGTCGTTCATAAGGTTGATGAACGACAAAAGTAACTGGAAAAGAGAGGGAAGTGTCGTTCATAAGGTTGATGAACGACAAAAGTAACTGGAAAAGAGAGGGAAGTGTCGTTCATAGGGTTGATGAACGACAAAAGTGACTGAGAAAGAGTAGGCAGTGTCGTTCATAAGGTTGATGAACGACAAAAGTAACTGGAAAAGAGAGGGAAGTGTCGTTCATAAGGTTGATGAACGACAAAAGTGACTGAGAAAGAGAGAGAAGTGTCGTTCATAGGGTTGATGAACGACAAAAGTGACTGAGAAAGAGTAGGCAGTGTCGTTCATAAGGTTGATGAACGACAAAAGTGACTGAGAAAGAGTAGGCAGTGTCGTTCATAAGGTTGATGAACGACAAAAGTAACTGGAAAAGAGAGGGAAGTGTCGTTCATAAGGTTGATGAACGACAAAAGTGACTGAGAAAGAGAGGGAAGTGTCGTTCATAGGGTTGATGAACGACAAAAGTGACTGAGAAAGAGTAGGCAGTGTCGTTCATAAGGTTGATGAACGACAAAATGATTACAAACTACAAAATTACTAATTTTCCACCATTAAAAATTTTAGGTTGTTCAGATCTATTTATCATTTCAGATTCTTTTCTACAAAACATACAAAATACACACTAGATTTTCCTACATTGTGTAGGTACAATCCCCTTCGAGCGACGGCTATAATTAACTTATAGAAGTTGATAAAGAGATTGGGGATGAGATGAGATGGCAATTCAAATAATTGGTGTGGTTGGTGCTGGATCGATGGGAGCAGGTATTGCGAATCTAGCAGCTATGAATAAGTTTAACGTGATTTTAAATGATATTGAGGAGCGTTTTTTAGATGGTGCTCTTAAACGTATTGATAAGTTTATGAGCAAAAGTGTGGAAAGAGGAAAAATGACTGAAGAGCAAAAGCAAGAAGCATTTGCCCGTATTCAAACAACTACTAGCTTGGAAGAAATGAGTGGAGCGGATGTGGTGATTGAGGCAGTTTTAGAGGATCTCTCATTAAAGAAAGAAGTATTTTCAAAGCTTGATAGTATTGTGAACGAAAATTGCATTTTAGCTACAAACACTTCGTCCATGTCTATTACAGAAATTGCTTCTGCAACGAACCGTCCAGATCGTGTGGCAGGGATGCATTTCTTTAATCCAGCACAACTTATGAAGCTAGTTGAGGTGGTTCGTGGATATAAGACAAGTGACGAAACAATTGAAGAATTGAAAGCGTTATCTAAACAATTATCAAAAGAACCAGTAGAAGTAAAGAAAGATTCTCCTGGGTTTATCGTAAATAGAATTATGATTCCACAATTTATTGAAGCAATTAAGCTATTGGAGGAAGGTGTTGCTTCAGCTGAGGATATCGATAAGGCGGTAACGTTAGGATTGAACTACCCAATGGGACCTTTCACTCTTCAAGATTATGCAGGAGTTGAGATTGGTTACCATGTGATGGAGTATTTTAAAGAAGAATTTAATGATAACCATTTTGCTCCACCACAATTATTAAAACAGTTAGTGAGAGCAGGAAGACACGGTAAGAAAACAGGTGCAGGATTTTACGATTACGAATAATGAAGGGGGACTTAATGATGACTTATGAATTTTTATTATGTGAAATTGAAGAAAATGTAGCGGTGGTAACGATTAATAGACCACCTGTAAATCCATTGAACACGGTTGTTTTCCAAGAACTTTCAACCATATTTGATGTACTGGATGCAGACGATGAAGTACGTGCCATCATTCTAACAGGCAGCGGTGAGAAAGCATTCGTAGCAGGAGCTGACATCAACGAAATGGCTAGTCTTGATTTTGTTGGTGTTAATAAAATGAACAAAGTATCTAGAACTGTTTTTTCTAAAATTGAACAAACGACAAAGCCTGTTATTGCTGCACTTAATGGTTTAGCACTTGGTGGAGGCTTAGAGCTTGCTCTTGCATGTGATCTGCGAATTAGCTCAGATCGAGCAAAATTTGCTTTTCCAGAGGTTGGTTTAGGAATCATCCCTGGTGGTGGTGGAACACAGCGATTGCAAAAAATTGTTGGTCAAGGAATAGCAAAGGAACTTCTTTACTTCGGTGATATGTTTGATGCAAATAGAGCACTAGAATTACGGATTGTTAACAAAGTTGTTCCTGCTGAAGAGATACTTGGTGCAGCAAAAGAATGGGCAAAGAAATTGGCACAAAAGCCTCCAGTTGCGCTTCAAATGGTGAAAACAGCGGTAAACGTCGGTGGAAATACTGACTTAGAATCCGGACTTATCATTGAAAGTACTTGCTTTGGAAATGCTTTTTCAACTCAAGACAGAGTTGAGGGACTTCAAGCTTTTGTGGAGAAAAGAAAACCTGTGTATACAGGGAGATAAGAAACACCATCACTAAAAAATGGGGTGAAATACCGTGAAAGATATCATGATTTTAGAAGGAGCAAGAACGCCATTTGCCGAGATTTCCGGATCGTTTCGTGAGATTACCGCAACTGATTTGGGTGCGATTGCAGCGACAGAAGCATTACAAAGAGCAAAAATCACTGGTGAGGATGTTGATCAAGTAGTTTTTGGAAATGTTCAGCAATCAAGTAAAGATGCTCATCTTCTAGCAAGACATGTAGGGTTAAAGGCAGGGACACCAATTGATGTTCCTGCTCTAACCATTAATCGCTTATGTGGCACTGGCCTTGAATCGGTTTTAACGGCTGCGCGCTATATTATAACAAATGAAGCAAATGTAGTATTAGCTGGTGGAACAGAAAGCATGAGTCAGGTGCCTCACGTTATTCGTGGAATGAGGTGGGGAAGTCAGCTTGGTGCACCAGTTGTTGAGGATTGGGTATGGGATGGTCTTTATGATACCTATGGAAATTGCACGATGGGAGAAACAGCCGAAAATCTTGCAGCAAAATACAATGTAACAAGAGAAGAAGTAGATCAACATGCACTCTCAAGTCATGAACGTGCATTGGCAGCAAGAGAAAAGGGCTATTTACAAGAAGAAATTGTTCCGGTTACAGTCAAGGGACGAAAAGGCGATAAAGTGATTTCAGAAGATGAACATGTTCGTCACACAAGTTTGGAACAGCTTGCTAAACTAAAACCACGATTTGTTGAAAATGGCGTGGTAACACCTGGGAATGCTAGTGGAATGGTGGATGGAGCTGCTGCGATAGTTGTTGCATCTAGTGATTATGCGGCTGAGCGTGGTTTAACACCAATCGCGCGTTTAGTTTCTTGGGAAGTTGTCGGTGTTGAGCCTAAGTATATGGGAATTGGTCCTGTTCCAGCTATTCAAGGTGCGTTGAAAAAAGCAAATATGAAACTAGAAGATTTAGATTTAATTGAAATTAACGAGGCCTTCTCAGCACAATATCTAGCCTGCCAAAAAGTGCTAGGATTTGATTTAGAAATTGGAAATGTCAATGGTGGAGCGGTTGCGATCGGGCACCCATTAGCTGCAAGTGGAACAAGAATTTCTACTTCCCTTATTTATGAATTAAGGAGAAGAAACAAAAAATACGGTGCTTCTGCAGTATGTATCGGAGGCGGTCAAGGAATTGCTGCTATCTGGGAAGCATTATAATTGTTTGCTAGAAAAGAAATATTTTAAATTTTCAAGGAAATGAAAGCGTTATATCGAATCTAATATGTGTGAATTGGGATCAATTTCTAGGATATATACTATTAAAAATATAGGGATTTCTTATCTATCACTTGTTAAGACCTAGAAACAAGGGAGAGGGATGCTAGTCATGAATCACAAAGAAGATCAAATGACCTTGTATGGTTTACTAAAAAGGACAGCTACCCAGTATGGTGAAAAAGAGGCCATTTACGACTTAAAGAATCGAGTTACATACTCGGACTTTTTAAGAGATGTGGACCGTATTGCAGCAGGCTTAAGGGCTAAGGGAATAAAAAAAGGTGACAGAATTGCTGTAGCATTACCTAACTTTTATGAAACGGCCATTATCTTCTTTGCTGTCGCTAAACTTGGGGGTGTACTTGTTCCTTTTAACCCTAAGTATAAAAAACATGAAGTGAATTTTATTTTAAATAACTCTGAACCTAAAATTCTTTTTGCTACGGAACATTTTGAAGAAAACATTGGATTCAAAGAAGTTCTTTATCTTGTACCTGAAGCGATCACGGTAAAATCCAAGCTAGAGGGTCTTCCATCGTATGATGAATTACTTGTAAATCATGAAAATGAAGCTGATGAAGCGGAAATTGATACGAATAACGACATTAATTGCATTTTATATACCTCTGGAACAACAGGCGTTCCAAAAGGAGTCATGATTACACATCGAAGTGTTGTACAATCTGCAAATACAATTAAAAGACAGCTATTTTGTACAGATCAAGACGTATTTGTGATTGCAGCACCATTTTTTCATATCTTTGGTATGGCGATTAATCTCTATTGTGCAATATCCTCAGGAGCGCGGATGGTGCTGCAAGAAAAATTCCATCCACAGCAAATGTTAGAGTTGATACAGCAAGAAAAGGTGACGATTAAACAAGGTGTTCCAACCATGTTTATTAAAGTATTGGAAACGGAAAATTTTGATCAGTATGATCTTTCTTCTTTAAGAGCAGGAATCGTAGGAGCTTCTGCTATTTCACCAGGAAAAATGAAGGAAATTAGAGAACGACTGGGAATTAATCTTTGTCAATCTTATGGAATTACAGAAACTGTTTCAGTGACAATGACGCCATACGATGATGAAGAAAAAAACATCTGTGAAACTGTCGGTAAGCCTATTCCTGGCGTACATTTAAAAATTGTAGATGATCAAAGAGAAGCAGTTCCAAATGGAGTTGTTGGTGAGATTGCCATTAAAAGTTTTGGGATGATGAAGGGCTATTACAAGCTGCCTGAGCAAACGGCTCATGTATTGGATGATGAAGGCTGGTTCTATACAGGTGATTTAGGAAAATTAAATGAACAAGGTTACTTAACGTTTGTTGGTAGAAAAAAAGAAATGATCATTCGCGGAGGCTTTAACATTTATCCTCAAGAAATTGAAGGTGTTTTAATGAAGCATCCGAATATTGCTGAAGCAGCTGTAGTTGGACTTCCAGACGAAACACTAGGCGAAATTGTTTGTGCTGTCATTCGGTTAAAAGATGGAAGAACAAGCACGGAAGAGGAACTGAAAGACTATTTAAAGGAACAGCTTGCTATCTATAAATTGCCTGGAAAAGTAATTTTCACAAAGAACTTTCCAGTAACAGCTAGTGGGAAAATTCAAAAGCTAAAGCTGCGAGATCAATTGGCAGGGGAAATAAGTCGCCCTGTTTAAAGTGAAAGAGGGGCCTTTAGATGAAAAACAACTATGATTTTAAGGTGAGATGGGGAGATACAGATGCTGCAGGTATCGTATTTTATCCCAATTTTTATAAATGGATGGATGAGGCAACACATGAATATTTATCAGCCATTGGCTATCCATCTTCCAAGTTATTTCAAGAACAGCAAATAGGCTGTCCGATTCTTGAGGCAAATTGTCAATTCAAGCAACCACTTTTATTTGAAGATTCTGTTAGAGTTCAAAGCACAGTTCAGGAAATTCAAAATAAAGTGTTTAAAATTAGTCATGTGTTCTTAAGGGGAGAAAAAGAAATAGCAAAAGGATATGAAGTTCGTGCTTGGACTTCTTTTAAAGAAAAGCCAAAAGCACAGCCAATTCCCGAAGAAGTTCGAGCAAAAATGCTACAGCCTGACCAAACTGTGGAGGTTTAAAACATGCTCAGGGAAAAAGAGAAACTGCATTATCTAAACAATGATGTTGAGCTTGATGAAGTATTTATCCCGGAGGAGTTTAATCAAGAGCATGAAATGATGAAAGACTTAGTTGAGAAGTTTGTTGTTAAGGACGTAAGACCCTCCCTACAAAAAATAGAAAATCAGCAGTTTGATGAAACGGTACGACTGCTGAAAGAAGCCGGTGCGCTTGGATTAATCAGTGCAGATATCCCAGAGGCTGTTGGAGGTCTAGGTCTTGGTAAAGTCTCCGCAACGATACTTTCAGAAAAGATGGCACCTGCTCGTTCTTTTGCGATAACATTTGGCGGGCAAACCGGGATTGGTGCTCTTCCGATTGCTTATTTTGGAACAGATAAGCAAAAAGAAAAATACTTACCCGCCATTTTAACTGGAGATCTTATTACAGCCTACGCATTAACAGAGCCTGGAGCTGGGACCGATGCTATGAATATAAAAACAACAGCCGTCACTTCCGAATGTAATCGTTACTATATTTTGAATGGGGAAAAGCAGTGGATTTCAAACGCTGGTTTTGCTGGTCTTTTTATCGTGTTTGCAAAAGTGGAGGGAGAAAGGTTTACTGCCTTTATTATAGAAAAAAACTTCGATGGAGTATCGATTGGTCCAGAGGAAAAAAAGATGGGGCTAAAGGGATCTTCTACTTGTTCGGTTATTCTAGACAATGTGAAGGTTCCTAAGGAAAACATCATTGGTGAAATTGGAAGAGGGCATATCATTGCACTTAATGTCTTAAATATAGGACGACATAAAATAGCTGCCACATCACTTGGAACAGCCAAGCATGCGATTGAGCTAGCGATCACTTATGCCAATCAGCGAAGACAATTTGGAAAGCCACTCTCTAGCTTTCATTTAATTAAGGATAAAATTGCCGATATGGTGATCAAAACATATGTAAATGAAAGTTCTATTTATCGAACAGCAGGATTGTTAGAAAAGTCTTTTAACCAATTAGCCGATCAAGAAGATGTTGCATCAGCAATCAGCAATCTCGCAGTTGAATGCTCTATCAATAAGGTGATGTCAACAGAAACACTAGATTTTGTTGTAGATGAAGCCCTTCAAATGCATGGAGGCTATGGATACATGACCGAATACGAAATTGAAACATTATATCGTGATTCCAGAATCACTCGTATTTTTGAAGGGACAAATGAAATTAATCGATTAAATATAGCCTCGACAATACTTAAAACGTATGAAAAGCCGATTGAACAAACAAAAGCGCAAGATGGAATTCTCATTCAGGAAAAACAAACTCTTCATCTATTAAAAAAATTGTATCATGCAATGATTTTTTCTATACAAAAATATGATTTGGTCAAGTTAAACGAAGAACAAGAAGTTGCGGCATTTCTTGCTGACCTTGTTTCATGTATCTATGCAATCGAGAGTGCGATATTAAGAACAGAAAAGGTGATTAAATTATCCGGCTTCGATAGAAACCAGCAAAAGCTAGATTACACAATATTGTACACACATGAACAATCACAGCAATTAGCGATAAGAGCATTAAATCTCTTGCCGCATTTAGGTGATGAAGAATCGTTATCCCAACTGGCATGCCGACTCGTGAGAAGTAGTCAGAAGGATTTTGTAAAGGCAAAACGAAGGATTGCTGACTTCATTATAAAAGAAGAAAAATATAAATCTTAATCCATATAGGGAGAGTGAAGGAAGATGGCAAAAAACGATGTGTTTGTTAAAGAGGAATTGGAACAGTATTACGATGGGATGAAGAAGCAGCATTTAGGACCGCTTTGGTATGACCTCGGACATATGGTTACAAAGGAGCCTGTTCATGATGTTGAACCATATTTGTGGAAATGGAAAACAATCCGAGAATATGTGTTAAAAGCAGGAGAGTTACTTGAACCAGGTAAGGATGCTGAGCGACGCGTTGTTTATTTACAAAATCCAAGTTTATTAAAACGAGGTCTTGTAGGTTATGGTACACATACTCTATATGCTGGTATTCAATTGCTGTTACCAGGTGAAAGTGCACCATCACACCATCATTCACAGTCAGCAATTCGCTTTGTTATTGAAGGAGACGGAGCATATACAGCCGTTAATGGGGAGAAAACATATATGGAGCGTGGAGATATGATTTTAACTCCGGCATGGACGTGGCATGAACATAAACATGAAGGAACGGAGCCGATGTTTTGGCTTGATGGACTAGATGTTGGACTAGTGAAAACAATGGCTGCCTCATTTTTTGAACCATATGAAGAGGAAACCTATCCAATGGAAGCACCTGAAAACTATTCAACAAAGCAATTTTCAATGGGTGCATTTAAGAAGCTTAATGAATCAAAGGAGCCTGGTTATCCTTCACCAATCTTTGGATATAAGTTTGATCGAGTGAAGTATTTATTAGATGAAATGACAGAATCAGATAACGATCCTTATGATGGCTATGCGATTGAATATATTAACCCAACAACTGGAGGCTCTGCAGATTCTCGAATTGGAACGATGATGCAAAAGCTTAAATCCGGTCAACAAACAAAAGCACATCGACATGTGCATAGTGCTATCTTCCATGTTCTTGAAGGCTCAGGCTATACGGTTATTAATGGAGAGAAGTTTGAGTGGGAAAAAGGTGACTTTTTTATCTTACCGCCATGGAGTATGCATGAACATGTAAACACTGGAGAAAGTGATGTATTCTTGTTTTCATTTAATGACAAACCTGTTATGGAAAAATTAGACCTTGAGTACAGTGAAGTATATAAAGAAAATGATGGCCATCAAATTGTGGAAAAGGTATTTGTACCGGATAACACGCTATAAGATAAGGAGGTAGCCTGCAATGAAAATCGCGATTTTTAACGAGAATTTACTTGGAATTATTCAAGGAAATAAAATCATTGATGTATCAAATGCAGTGGAATGGAAGCCGTCTAACCCAGGTGAATCCTTTCAACGCCTTATTGAAAACTATGGTGTGTTGAAAGGAAGAATAGAGGATGCCTTGGCAACGAGTACATCATATCCTTTATCTAGTGTAAAGCTTCATTCACCTGTACCATCCACAAAGAAAATTTGGGCTGCACCGGTTAATTATAAAAACCATCAAATTGAAATGAACAAAATGTTTAACAATGCCCCGAGAACGATTGAAGATTTGGCATTATTTCTAAAGTCTCCTGAATCACTTTCGGGACCGAACGACCCGATTATTCTACCTTTTAAAGACCGTCGAACAGATCATGAAGCAGAGCTTGGCTATATTGTTGGTAAAAAAGCAAAAAACGTAAAAGCAGAAGATGCAAAAAACTATATTTTCGGATATTTTGCTCTGTTAGATATATCAATTAGAGGAAATGAAGAAAGAACATGGAGAAAGTCGTTTGATACGTTTACACCAATTGGTCCATGGATTGTCACTGCCGATGAAATTGAAGATCCTAATGATTTAAAAATGACTTTGTGGGTAAATGATGAAATACGTCAGGATGGAAGTACAAAGCATTTGATTTATGATTGCTATAAGTGTTTTGAGGTGGCTTGTAATAATATGACTCTAAATGCTGGAGATATTATTGCAACAGGTACTCCAGAAGGCGTTGGTCCAATTGAGCATGGTGATAAGGTAAAGATTGAAATTGAACAAATTGGTGGATTTGAGGTCGATGTTTGCCACGCAGTTGAAAAAATAGAATGCTAGCTTTGAGGGCTCATGGTAGAAAGATCTTCTACTATGAGTCTTTTTGTATGGATACTAATAAAGTGATTTTGTTAGGGAATTTTAATAGATTTTTTTAAAAATAACTATTTTCTTGTTCCGTATAGAAGAACAATAGGATAAGAAAAATCGTTTCCATTTCTTATAATTTAGACAAGAAGAAAACAATTTAACTAAAGGGGAGAAGGAAATGTCGAATCGAAAGAAATGTGATGTGATCGTTGTTGGTGCTGGTCCGGTTGGACTTGTGGCTGGCCTTGCTTTACAAAAAAAGGGGATTTCTTCAGTTGTTATAGAAGCAGAGCCATATGGACGTGAACGCCCTGGGAGTCGTGCCATTTATTTGCATAGTGCCACGTTAAAGCTTTTAGAAGAAACAGCAAAAGGACTTGGTTTTACTCTAGCAAGAAACGGAATTATATGGCCAGTAAAAAGAACTTTGTACAAAGGTAAAGAAGTGTATGTACGTAATTATGGAGTAACAAATAACAAGGATCCTCATAAACTACCGCATTTTACAGCACTTCATCAAGATGAAATTGAAAAACATATTTATGAAGAATGCTTGGAAGCTGGTGTGGAGTTTTCCTGGAATTCACCAGTAGATACATTGGAAATTGGGAAAGATCGTGTGATTTTAACGACGAAATCTGGTGAAGAATGGGAAGCTAAATACATTATTGGTAGTGATGGGGCTCGTTCTGTAGTTCGGGAACAAGCGGGCTTAAAGTTTGAGGGTCCGAGAACAAATGATACTTTCCTTGTCGTCGATGTTAAAGAAGACGCGGAGAATCCGCTTCCTCTTGAGAGAACATTCCATTATCAACACCCTGCAATGGGAGGACGTAATGTGATGTTTGTTCCTTTTAAAGGTGGTTGGCGTGTCGACCTTCAATTACTAGAAAACGATAATCCAGATGAGTTTTCAAATATTGAAGGAGTGAAAAAGTGGCTACCCAACGTAATGGATTCAAAATACGCGGAAAGAATTACATGGGTATCAACATATCGTTTTCATCAGGTTGTTGCTAATTCGTTTACAGACGAAGGACATAGAGTTCTTCTTGCGGGGGAAGCAGCTCATTTGTTCGCTCCATTTGGTGCTCGCGGTCTAAACTCTGGAGTTCCTGATGCACTGTTAGCTGTTCGTGGAATCGAAAAAGCGCTAAAAGCTAATTCAGAAGAAGAGCGAACAGAAGCCATTGAGGCGGTGGCAAATGAACGTAGAATTGCAGCGTTGTGGAACCGTGACGGCTCAAGCACAGCTCTACATCATTTACAAGGAAATGCCCTCGATATGAATATGAAGCGTGAATTGGCGGCATCTCTTGTATCCATTATTCCTAGATTGGGACGTTGGTTAGATGAAGGTCCTTATGGCCCTAAATTTGGACCACCTGAATTAACAACAAAATATTAAGAGTATCCAATTGAAGGGAGGAGAAGATACATGGCTGAAATCATAAATGTTGCAGGTGTTGATTCGCAGGCAACCATTGATACAATGATCAAGAGATTACAACATATTAAATGGGGGGAGAAGGCTGGGCAGCAAAACCTAGAGGCAGAGGAAAAAGTCATCGAATTTATGGATTATCTTGATGTTAATTCTTATGAAATAAAGTGGTTATCAATAGATGAGGTTCCAGAAACAATAGGACGCCTTACTTTTGAAGGAAGTGAAATGTGGGAAGCTTTAAAAGGAATTCCCGATGAGTTAAGCAACAAAATTAAGCAAGCTGGACACGAGAAGTACCTTTTGGAAATAGGTGATCTAGTGCCAGAACTCATTTTTCATGGCGCTTACTCACATCTGTTTCAGCAATTTGAAGAAAAGAAAACGATCGAACATCTAGTAGGCTTAGCTATGTATGTGAGCGTGATGGCATGCACAGCAGAGCTAGCAGGAGAAGAAAACATTTTTTTACCAATTGTTGAACTAATAGAGGCTGGGCACCTTCCGATTGGACCAGAGGGAAATACGTTTTACCTACTATAAATACTAGTAAAGCTAATAACCATCCAGTGATAAACAGCTGGATGGTTTATTTAAAGTAACCCAGCATTTCAGAAATCTGACTTCCTGCTGCTTTTATTTTATCAATGAATAGAGGATATTTATCCTCCGTAATACGAGACATTGAGCTAATGATTGAAACAGAAGCTACTACGTTTTCTGTATGATCATAAATAGGGGCAGCAATTCCAACAAAGCCTTTGTAAAAGTGGTTTGGTGTAATGGCATAGCCTTTTTTTCTAATTTTACTCATTTCCTCTCTTATTTCCCTTGGATCTGTTAGCGTGAACTCAGTGTAAGGGTAAAGAGTATTATTTAAGAAGCTGTTTATTATCTTTTGTTTTTGAAATGCCATAATAGCTAACCCTTCACTTGTACAATGAATAGGATTTTTCCTTCCCATATATGTTAAAAGTCTTTCAGGCTGATCACATTCTTTTCGAAACAAATAAACAACTTCATTATCTTCGAGAAGACATATATGAGCGGTTTCCCCTAACTCATCTACAAGATTGTCTACTATAGGTTGTGCCTCAAGATAGAGATCTCTATGACTAAACACAACACCACCTAATGTAAGAAGTGATAGTCCTAAACGATAATGATTTGTTTTTGGATTTTTAGATAAAAAACCCTCATAAACCAGCTCCGAAATTAATCGATGTGCAGTGCTTTTTGGTAAATCAATGAGACTTGCAATCTCGGTTACACTTAATTCTTCCTGTCCCTTTTTGAACAAGCGTAATATTCTCATTGCATTTTTAACTGATGATAAGATGGCTTTTACAGGGGTATCCTTATTCATTAAGCTCCACACCTTTTACAAGAATATCTTTCTTTTATTATACAAAAAAAGAGTGAGTTTCCTCTATTTAACAAAGGAAATGTTATGCTTTTTAGTGAATTGATAGAGAAGAATAAAAATGTAAGAGTCTAAAAGAGTGGAGTGAGTGTATTGAAGGAGAAAAGAGACTCATCTCTAGCAAATGCTTTGAGTATTTTAAAAGGCTTTACAATGGACCATCCTGAACAAGGTGTAACAGATGTTGCCAAAAGTTTAGGGTTAAGCAAAAGTACCGTTCACAGACTTCTTGCCTCTATGGCAAGTGAAGGCTTTGTTTATAAAGATCCTCGTTCAAATCGTTATAGCTTAGGAACATCTGTCTTAACCTTAACAAATCTTGTGAGTTCACAGTTACCGATTTTAAATGAATCAGTTCCTGTTTTAAATATGCTAACGGAAAGAACAGGTGAATCCTCACATCTTGGGATTCTTGAAGATCATCATATGATTTACCTTCAAAAGGTTGAGTGTGATAACCCAACATCACTGTTTACACATATCGGGAAAAGACATCCAATTCATGCAACAAGTATTGGTCAAGTTATACTGGCTTTTCAGGAGCATGAAGTAAGGGGACAACTTTTGCCCGATAAGTTGGAAGGTTATACAAACAACACAATAACTTCCCATGAAAGTTTATACGAAAAGTTAAATCTTATTAAAGCAGAAAAACATGCTGTTTGTGTCGAAGAATTACAAGAACATGTGATGGCAATTGCAGCACCAATCTTTAATGAGAAGGGGAAAGTGTTAGCAGCCATTAATATTGTCGGGCCGGCAAATCGGATGAAAAGTAAGTTAAAAAGTCATAGATTAATTGAGGAAGTTATACGTTCGGGAGAGAAAATGACTGAATTAGTAAGGCTACGAAAGAGTAAAGAGAATAATCGTTACAAAGGCTGAGATTGAATCTCAGCTTATTTTAATTTTCTATATAAATGTTCCATATAGAAGAACGATAGAATGTGAGCTTAATCTTCATCTCGATATAATATGAGCAAGATCATAACAATTTTTCGATTTGGAGGGAATGAAGTTGAAACTAGTATCGTTTACGAAAGATGGGATCACCCGAATTGGAGCAATAGAGAATGAAAACGTGATTGATTTAAACGCAGCTTATTGTTCCTTACTTGAGTCAGAAGGAAAGCTACGTGCGGAAAAAATTGCTGAAGCTTTTGTTCCAGGAGAAATGATGGAATTTCTACAAGGTGGGTCTGAGAGCATTGAGGAAGCAAAAAAGGCAATTGCTTATGCGATAAGTAATGCTGAAGTAAAGGGGCGTAAGCTTGTATTTGCCATTTCAGATGTGAAAATAGAGGCACCTGTTCCTGCTCCTGGCAAAATGATTTGCGTTGGTCATAATTATCGTGAGCATATTTTAGAAATGAAGCGTGAATTGCCTCCACATCCAGTTGTTTTTGCTAAATTTGCCAATACAGTTGTTGGACCGCAGGATGATATTCCATTTCATCCAATTTCAGAGCAGCTGGACTATGAAGCTGAATTTGCTTTTGTGATTGGACAACGTGCACGCAATGTTTCACAAGATGAGGCTCTTAAATATGTGGCGGGATATACGATTGTGAATGATGTTACGTATCGTGATTTACAACGTCGAACATTACAGTGGCTCCAAGGCAAGGCAGTAGATGGAAGCGCTCCAATGGGTCCTTGGTTAGTTACAGCAGATGAACTAACAAATCCATCTGGATTAGATATCGTTTTAACGGTGAATGGAGAAGAGCGTCAACGTTCTAATACTGCGAATCTTGTTTTCTCGGTTCCTTATCTTGTTGAATTTTTATCGAATATTATGACGCTTGAGCCAGGCGATATTATTCTGACTGGCACACCAGGAGGAGTAGGGGTCGCAAGGGATCCACAAGTGTTTTTAAAAGATGGCGATGTGGTTCGAATTGAGGTCGAGCAGGTGGGAGTTCTTGAAAATAAAGTGAAACAAACAGCGGAGGTGCCAGTATCATGACCAAAACATTACAAACGAGCGCGATTGAATCTGTTCAATTATCAATTCAAAGCATCATTGGAGTAGTAAAGAACCTTTCAGAGAAGGAAATTAGATGGAATCCATCAGCGGAAGAATGGTCTATTATGCAAATTATTACTCATGTTGCTGAAGCCATTCCTTATTGGGTGAGGGAGATTCAACAGATAAAAGAGCATCCTGAGAAAGCTTGGGGTCGAGGCTTAACGGATGAAACAAGATTGAAAACAGTGTCGGTGGAAAATGTAAACAGTCTGCAGATTTCGGATGTACTAGACCAACTTGCCTCCATTCCAGTTTATGTTGAAGAAACGCTGCGAGCCCTTTCAAGTAAGGATTTAGAAATCATTGCTCCAAGCCGTAACCCACGCTTTGATGGAAAATCAGTTGAGTTTATCGTGAACCATTTAATCGTGGAGCATGTTGAAAAGCACGAACATCAAATTCAACGCAATTTATCAAAGTATAGTCAGGAATAGGGGGAGAAGATATGGCTGAAAAGAATGAATTTTTTAACAGTACGATTGTTCAGGATTTTAATAGAGACATAGAGCAATACCATTTAGGACCCTTATGGAATGCAATTCCGGATTTAATGAAGCATACCCCTGAACCACATGCACAGGCATACTTATGGAAAAGTGAATTGTTAATGAAAAAGCTACAGGAAGCTACACAAATTTTCACTCCAGATCGTGGGGGAGAAAGAAGAGCGATTTATTTACAAAACCCAGGTCTTAATTACAGAAAGCCATGGGGTTGGGCATCGACGACTCAAACACTATACGCTGCCGTTCAATTAATACAGCCTGGTGAAACTGCACCATCTCATCGACATGTGCAAAATGCGCTTCGTTTTGTTATGGAAGGTGAAGGAGCATACTCCATTGTCCAAGGTGAAAGAATCTTCATGGAAAGAGGAGATTTCTTAACAACACCAAACGGTCTATGGCACGGTCATGGACATGAAGGTGATAAACCAATGATTTGGATGGACTGTCTTGATATACCAACAATCTACTATCTTGGCGGAACATTCTTTGAACCATATCCAGATCGGATTGAGCAGCCTAGTCTTCCAGATAACTATAGTTCACAGCGTTATGAAGGAGGAATGGTTCGTCCAATTTCGGACCGGCATTCGAAAAAAGCCCCTCTAGGTTCCTATAAATGGCAAGGAACAGAGACAGCAATCAACGGCTTAAGCCGATTTGAGCCAGATCCATATGATGGCTATGCAATTGAGTATATGAATCCTTCAAATGGTGACACAGCATGTCCTACTATTGCCGCTTGGATGCAGAAGCTTCCCGCTGGATTTAGAGGAAAAGCACACCGCCATACACATGCTTCTATCTATCACGTGCATGAAGGAGAAGGGTATACAATTATTAATGGCGTTCGATTTGATTGGTCAAAAGGAGATTTCTTTGTTGTACCAAACTGGGCGTTACACGAGCACGTTGCTTCAAGTGATAGTTATTTATTCTCAACAAATGATTTGCCAATCTTAGAGAAATTCGGGTTGGAGCGTAAACAAGAGTATGATAAGAATAATGGATATCAGACGATAACTGGTGAATTCACTCCAGTTCTAGGGTAATTTAATATTGCTGGAATTTAGAAAATTTGTGAGGCTTACAATAAAAATGTAAGCCTTTTATTCATTTATAGACTTAAACAAATTAAAGGGTATTTAAACATTAAATAGAATTCATATGTAAATATAAGATTACTAACTGAAAGGTGATTGATAGAGTGAATGTTACTTCTTTTTTCTCTGAAAATATAAAAGCTGCACTAAAAAACGACCCACCTGGGGAATGGATGCCCAACCTTCCAGAGAATATTATTCGGCTAAGTTCTGGCTACCCAACTCCTGACTTAATGCCAGTTGATGAGATGAAGGATGCTGTAGCCAACCTGTTTGAAGAGGAGAAGGATTTACCACTCCATTATCTTGGAAGTCCCAAGATGGACAAATTGAGAGAGCAAATTCAACAACGATTACTAGAGCGTGGGATAGATGTATCGGATAAAGAGCTTTTAGTTACATCTGGAGCTTGTCAGGCAATTGATCTTATTGCCCGTATACTCATTGATGAGGAAACAGTGGTGATGACAGAGTCGCCAACTTACATGGAGGCTTTAGAAATTTTCAAAAACTATACCCAACATTTTATGACAATTCCCTTAGATCAGGATGGTATTCAAACGGATGTGTTAGAAGATATGCTTGCTGAAAGAAAAAGGAAAAAGCTTACCCTTCCACGATTTTTATATACAATTCCAACGTTTCAAAATCCCACAGGAACGACTTTATCGCAAGAACGCAGAGAACATCTATTAAAGCTTGCGAGCATCTATAATTTTCTTATTTTAGAGGATGATGCATATGGTGAGTTAAGCTTTCATTCGAGTCCGAGACCGCTAAAGGCAATGGATAAAGAAAACCGTGTTTTACATGTTGGTTCACTATCAAAGGTCGTTTCACCAGGAATGCGGGTTGGCTGGGTTGCTTGTGATCCTGAATTTATTAATGCTTTATTTTGGTTTAAAAAAGACCTTGATCATTCTTTTTCACAGGCTAGCATGGCATCTTTTTTAGAAAAAGTAGATTACCAAAATAGACTGTCTGTTTTAAGAGAAACTTACAGGGTTAAGTGTGATGTGTTACTTTCTGCCTTGCAGCAGTATCTTCCTAAATCAGTTTCCTGGTATGTGCCTGATGGAGGCTATTTTGTATGGGTGAAAATTTCAGGTGTTGATACAGGAGAATTGTTAGAAAAGGCTTTAGACGAGGGTGTATCGTATATTCCTGGGAAGTTCTTTTTCTTAGAGAAACAGGAAGGAAGCGAGTATCTACGTCTTTCTTTTAGCTATGAAGGTGAGATGGAAATTAGGGAGGGAATTAAGAAGCTTGGTAAAGTAGTAAAATCTTTTATGTAGAATAGATTATTCAAAAGTGAATAATTATTTATTTTTGAATAATGGGAGAGAAGTGAAATCAAAATTCTTCTAGTACATAACCGGAAAATAGAGTAGGTCAACCTTCAATTTAACGATTGGAGCTCCAATAAACTGTCTTGGCACAACTTTTGCATTGTTATTTATAGCAGTTTATTTACGTAATGAAAGGTGGACGTACATTATGGAATTAGAAAAGAAGGTTTTATTAGAAGAGGAACCTGTATTTACATCTTCTTCCTATCAAATGAGAGATAAATTGAAATTCATCATTCCGTCTCTTTTAGGTTTATTGTTATTTTTAATTCCTGTTCCTTACCAGGGAAAATGGACAATCGGTGTTGGCATTTTAGCGGAAGAATTACAAGCAATCCTGACCCCTTATTTACCTCAGTTTATGACAGGAATATTGATGTTATCGGTTATTTTTTCTGTTGTAGCTAAAGCATTTAAACCAAATTGGATTTTGCAATCTTCCTTTTTAAAAACTTTATTTTATGTAAGCGGTTTTTGGCTGACAATGAGAATATTGGGTGCTGTATTTGCTATTTTAACGTTAACGAAAGTAGGCCCTGAATTTATTTGGTCAGATTTAACAGGTGGAACTGTTCTTTATTCTTTAGTACCAGTTCTTACAACTTGGTTTTTGTTTGCGGGATTATTAATGCCATTGTTACTAGACTTTGGTTTAATGGAATTTATCGGTTCAACTTTACGTAAATTCATGCGTCCGTTATTTAAGTTA
Organism: Metabacillus litoralis; assembly: GCF_003667825.1. Taxonomy (NCBI): domain Bacteria; kingdom Bacillati; phylum Bacillota; class Bacilli; order Caryophanales; family Bacillaceae; genus Metabacillus; species Metabacillus litoralis. The sequence goes on from NZ_CP033043.1 coordinate 42,407, forward strand.
CCAGGTCGTTCTTCAATTGATGCAATTGCATCTTGGATGGGAAGCGGAACTGTTGGGGTTTTGATTACTACAAAGCAATATGAAGAAGGATTTTACTCGAAACGTGAAGCGGCTGTTATTGCAACAAACTTTTCAGTAGCATCCATTGCATTTAGCTTAGTTGTTATTAGTTTTATTGGTTTAGATCACATGTTTGTCCAATTTTACACATGCGTTGTTGTGGCAGGCTTAGTTGCTGCTGTTATTTGCCCAAGAATACCACCTTTATCAAGAAAAGCAGATACGTATTATGAACCAGTAGGGAAGCAAATTGCTGAGGACGTACCAGCAGGAATTTCAAGATATCAATGGGGATTTAATAAGGCAGTTGAAAAAGCTAGCAAAATTGAAGGTGCAAAAGGTGTGATCGTTAGTGGGGCACAAAACGTAATTGATATTTGGTTTTCCTTAATTCCACTTGTTATGGCCCTAGGAACATTAGCACTTGTGTTTGCTGAATTCACGCCGATTTTTCATTATTTAGCCTATCCATTTGTACCATTTTTAGACTTATTACAGCTACCGGAAGCGAAGGAAGCCGCTCCTGCAATGCTTGTTGGTTTTGCAGATATGTTTTTACCTGCTGTAGTTGGAAGTGGTATTGAAAGTGAAATAACTCGCTTTGTTATCGCGGCTATTTCATTAACACAGTTAATCTACATGTCAGAGGTTGGGATTCTTTTAATTAAATCTAAGATTCCTCTAAATTTCTTGGAATTATTTATTATCTTTTTACAAAGAACAATTATTACATTGCCGATTATTGCTGTTATGGCGCATTTGTTCTTTTTCTAGGATAGATGCTTATAGGCACGTTTCTTAATTGGAGATGTGCTCCGACTGTAGACAAAACTCGGGTGAAAATCGGGCTTGCCTACAGTCTTTTTATTTTGGTCGAGGTGAAAGGGGGCTGTTGATTTCCGTTCCAGGCGCTTCGCTTTCCGCGGGGCTGGCGGTGAGCCTCCTCGTCGCCAAGCTCCTGCGGGGTCTCACCTGTCCAGCTGCTCCCGCAGGAGTCTGCGCGCCTTCCACTACAATCAACAGAGTTTTCAAACTTTATGTGGAGCAGTACTAACACGTAATTTCAAGAAGTCATTATAGTAATTTGAAAAATCCGGCATATTTTCTCACATACTCATTGAAATATTTATCATATTTTCCAATACTAGCATTATGCTAGGAAAATATAGTATGATAATAAATAAAATTCAGATAATTGGTGGAAATGGATGATTACTTATGAAAGCTTCTTTCTTATTATTCTCTTTAGTATAATTGGACCTGTTTTTGGGTTTCTTGCCTTGATTTTTTATAACTTATATGAAAAACAAGTTAGTCTCCTACAGGTTGAGAACCGGCAGATTACCTTGGAAAAAGAGTTAGAAACTAGTCGCTATATGCAATTGAATCAACAAATTCAACCTCATTTTTTATTCAATTCGTTAAATTCCCTCTACAGTTTACTTCGATTACAAAAGTATGACAAACTATCAAAGTCATTTGAGCATATGGTTCTGTTTCTACGTTCGAAATATCAGGAAAAAGATTCATTGTATCCTTTAAAAGAGGAATTATCTTACACAGAACATTATCTTGAAATTCAAAGAATCCGATTCGGAGATAGACTTTCTGTGAATTGGGAATTTGATCCCTCGTGTGAAAGGGCTTTAATTATCCCTTACCTCCTACAGACTTTAGTAGAAAACGCATTTAAGCATGGACTTGAAGTAATAGAAGAAGAATTGGTATTAACCATTATAATAGAGAAAACAAAAGCTCAAACAGTTTTACTTCATGTAAAAGATAATGGGCCAGGGTTTAAAAAAGAATCAGTACCTGTTTCAGGAATTGGGTTAAGAAACATAGAGAAACGACTTAACCTACTATTTGGAGAGGGGGGACAAATACATATATATTATGAAAATTATGGACATATTTCCGTAGAATGGCCTTACTTAGAGAAAACAGAAGAAGGGGGTTGGGTAGGGTGAGATGTTTATTATTGGACGATGAGCCGTTAGAAATAGAACAATTAGAATTATTGATACAACGTTATTTTCCAAACTGGCAATTAGAAAAAGCTTATAATGGCACACAAGCCATGAAGATTATTGAAAAGCTTGAAAAACATGGGGCAACCCTCGAATTGGCTTTAGTAGATATTAAAATATCAGGGAAAAATGGACTTGATATCGCAGAAAGTATGAAGGAGAGAATGCCTGGTCTTAATGTTGTAGTTATCTCAGCATTTCAAGAATTCGAGTATGCTAGAAAATCACTGTCCTTAAAAGCAATCGATTATTTAGTAAAACCAGTTATAGAAAGTGAATTTGTCAAAGTACTTACCAGTCTCGTTGAGGAAAATCCTGAATATGGCATTTCTTCAGAAATTGTCCAAAAAGTTATGACGATTGTAAAAGAACAATACCATCAGCCTTTAAAGCTAACTGAGCTATCGAAGGAGCTTCATATTAATGCAAATTATTTAAGCCGTATTTTTAATGAAGAGGTTGGCATGGCATTTCCTGATTATTTACTACATTTTAGAATCGAACAGGCAAAAAATTTATTAAGGAAGCAACGTCATTGGAGTATTCAACGTGTTGCAGAGGAATGTGGATTTAATAGTCAGCATTATTTTAGTACATCATTTAAAAAAATAATGAGTACAACACCTTTGAAATACCGAAATTCAGCTGGATAATGGGAGAAGTTTTATGGAACATCATAAACCAAAGAGCATTACATTTTTAATTGGAGGTGGGGCATCGGTTAGTCTTATTTTTTTAACAGGGGAAATGGCCATTAGCTATGGAGCTTTAGTAGGTTTAAGTTTAGTATCAGCATTCATTATTATTTGTGCATTATTCATTCCTTTTTTAAAAAAGCAAGAAGTAAGAGAGTCTCGGTTAAGAAGAGTTATTCACTTTTGTTATTTTATTGAAATATTGTTATTGCATGTTTTTATTGCTTCTACCATTCTTGTTTCTGTTTTTCATTTTCATATTTTTATAGCCATTATCACTAGTCTTTTGTTATCTGCTGTTTTAGTCATTTTATCAAGGTATTCTTCGTACATTCCGTCTATTTTCATGATTATTAATTTAACGTTATTATTCAGTTTGGCCATTTTTTTAACAAATTATATTTATCTACAAGAAGGACTTGAGACGGTCTATCATAATTTACTTCATTATCATCCAGAGGTTTTACATATCTATTATGAAAATCAAAGTCTTGTTTATTGGTTAACTTTACTGATCATTTTTACGAAATTATATATTCAACTACCAACCTTTGAACAGTTTTCAAAGTCAATTGTCGGGAATGGGGTAAGTCGTTTATTTGTTGGTGCGATTATTTATGTGACTCTTATTTTATCCTTTTCTACAATGACGATTGTCGCAATCACGCAAAATATACCTTCAGAAAATGTAAACGAGCTTCTCATCCTTCTTATAGAAGAAAAATCTGATTCATTTATTTTTCTAACCATTATGTTAACTTTTTATCTGCTGTCACTCATAATGAACGCCATAAAGTATAACGAGTATAAAGAAAAGTACGGGGAAGCAAAAAAAATGACATTTATCATGTTGGGAGTCGCAATAATGGTAGGAGTCTATTTATTATTTCAATACCAAATCAGTTTTCTTACAATGTACGTTTACTCTTCATTGATTATTTTCGTGCTTATACTGTTAAAAGGTTGCAGCTCAATTATTTTCAAAATAAGTAACAATATTTAAAAAAGTCAGAAAAATATTGAAAAAATATTTTTCTGACTTTTTTTATAATGAAAATGTACCAATACAAAAGGGGGTTAAGATATTGATAAACAAAAGAAACACTATTCTCGCTTTGTTGTTAGCATGTTTGCTTATGATTAGTGCATGTTCTTCACAATCAACAAGCGAGGAAGGCGAAGCAACAAATGATGGTGGTAGTAATTCGATTGTAGTTGGATTAGAGGCAGAGCCAACAACATTGGATGCCCATCAAATGTCAGACTACAACTCTAGTAGAACAGCGATGGAAATCTATGACCAACTTGTTCAATTTAAAGATGAAAGCACTGAGCTTGAAGCAGACCTAGCTGAGAAATGGGATGTGTCAGATGATGGATTGGAATATACGTTTTACTTAAAAAAAGACGTAACATTCCATGATGGCACGCCATTTAATGCTGAAGCTGTTAAGTTTAGCTTTGAAAGACAAATTGATCCAAATCATCCGTTCCATGATACAGGGCAATATGCGTATGCAGAATTTACATTTGGAACAGTCAATAAAATTGAAGTAGTTGATGAATTCACAGTGAAACTTACATTAAAAGAACCATTTGCTCCATTTTTAAGCAACTTAGCTATGCATGCAGCTAGTATTGTAAGTCCAACAGCTGTTGAAAAGTATGGAGCTGATTTCACCAAAAATCCGGTTGGTACAGGTCCATTTAAATTTGTAAGCTGGGATCCAGGTATTGAAGTAGTTTTAGAGAAAAATACGGATTATTTTAAAGGTGAACCAAATGTAGATCAGTTAATTTTTAAACCGATAACTGAAGCACAAACTCGTTTGGCAGAACTTGAAGCAGGAAACATTGATATGATTGTGAACGTTCCGCCGGATGATTTAGAGCGTCTTAAGATTGATGAAAACTTACAAGTTATCGAGCAAGCAGGCATGCATACTTGGTGGACAGCGTTTAATACACAAAAAGAACCATTTAATAATGTGAAAGTTCGTCAAGCTGTTAACTATGCAATTAACAAAGAAGCGATTGTGGATGGAATTCTTCAAGGAACAGGTGAATTAGCTAATACACCGTTACCACCGACAATCTGGGGTCATAATCCGAATGTAGAAAATTATGAATACGATCCTGAGAAAGCAAAAGAACTATTAGCTGAAGCTGGCTATGCAGATGGATTTGACGTAACATACTGGGTTCCTGAATCTGGTTCTGGTATGCAACAACCTCAAGCGATGGCAGCTGCTATCCAAGCGGACCTTAAAGAAGTAGGCATTAATGTTGAAATTCAAACATTAGAGTGGGGAGCTTATTTAGATAAGGTTTTCCTTCCACCTGATCAAAATGATATGGATATGCACCAAATGTCATGGGTTGGAGATAATGGAGATCCTGATAACTTCTTATACATTCTTTTAAGCAGTGAACAATGGCCAACAGCCGGCTTTAACGATTCCTACTACAAAAATGATAAAGTAGATGAATTGTTGGCAAAAGCACGTGTAACGAAGGATAAAGGTGAACGTACAACAATGTATGAAGAAGCACAAAAACTGATTATGGAAGATGCTCCATTAGTTGTGTTAGATCATGAAAAACAAATCATTGTTGCGAACAACAGAGTAAAAGACTTTGCTCTTCACCCAACAGGTGTGTTCCGCTTTTCAGGAGTAAAGGTGGAGTAGATAGTACGTCTAAAGGGGAGCTTGTCTCCTCTTTAGTTTTTAAATGGATGAATAAAGAAGTGTTTGAAAGAGGTGGTTAACATGGCTTCATATATCATTAAAAGGTTGGTTAGTTTAGTGCCGGTTCTGATTGGTGTGACGATACTAGTATTTTCGATCATGCATCTATCACCAGGGGATCCAGCGAAAATCATGTTAGGCCCAAAAGCAACGGAGGAATCAATTAAAGCATTAAATGCTCAATTAGGTCTCGATCAGCCTTTATATGTTCAATATTTTTCTTGGATCGGAAATGTGTTAACTGGTGATTGGGGAAGATCATTGCAAATGAAGATGGAAGTACTACCACTTGTTATGGATCGCTTCAATGCTACGTTAATTCTCACATTTTTTAGTGCCATTTTAGCAGCTGTCATTGGAATTGGTGTAGGTATTGTATCTGCCTACAGAAAATATTCGTGGATTGACAGAGGTCTTATGCTGTTTGTTTTATTTGGATTCTGTTTACCTGTATTTTGGCTTGGACTTATCTTACAAATTATCTTTGGCCTCAAATTAAATATCCTTCCAATGTCCGGCATGTACTCTCCGGGTACAACAGGCTTTGCTGATCTTTTCATGCATATTATCCTACCATCTTTAGCGTTATCAGCGGGGGCCGGTGCAGTCATAGCTAGGATGACTCGTTCAAGCATGTTAGAGGTGTTTGAGCAGGACTATATCCGAACTGCCCGTTCGAAAGGAATTACAGAAAGAAAAGTCGTGTATGTTCATGCCCTGAAAAATGCTTTTATTCCTGTGTTAACAGTCCTCGGTATGCAAATCGGCTATTTATTAGCTGGAGCTGTACTTGTTGAGATGGTATTCTCGTGGCCAGGAATAGGGACATTAATGATTAATGGAATTTTGGCACGAGACTTTCCTTTAGTTCAGGGGATTATCCTTTTTGTGGCATCAACTTATGTGTTAATTAACTTAATTGTCGATATTTTATATGCATTATTAGACCCAAGGATTTCTTATCGTTAGGTGGTGTGATAGATGGAACCAGTAGTGAAACAAGAACAACTTCCTCCTTATCAAAAGATAGAAGAGGAGAAGCCAAAGAAGGCTCAAGGACCTTGGCGAATAGCTATTAAGAAGCTAACAAGAGATAAAGCTGCAATAACAGGATTAATCATTTTGGTTGTTATAGCAATTGTCCTACTTTCAGCCCCGATTCTTCCTATCCAGGATCCTGATGAGGTGAACTTAGGTAATCGTCTCCAACCGATAGGGACGGCAGGAAATATTTTAGGAACAGATGATTTAGGAAGAGATTTGTTAAGCAGGTTAATTTGGGGAGGAAGAGTATCGGTAGCGATTGGATTTATTGCTGTTGCGATTGCCTTATTCTTTGGAACAATACTAGGCTTAATTGCAGGATATTTTCAACGTTTTTTTGATGGAGTCATTATGAGGTTCATGGATATCTTAATGGCATTCCCTTATGTTTTATTGGCCATTGCGATCATTGCTGCGTTAGGACCTGGCTTATTAAATACGATGATTGCCGTTAGTATTGTAGGCATTCCTTATTACGCGCGAATCGTTAGAGGAAGTGCCCTTATGTATCGAAACATGGAATTTGTTTTAGCAGAGCGTGCGTTAGGAGCAGGACATGGTCATATTATTTTTCACCATATCTTACCAAACTGCTTGCCTCCACTAATTGTTGCAGCTAGCTTAGACATAGGGTGGATGATTCTCGCTGCTTCAGGCATGAGCTTTTTAGGATTAGGTGCACAGCCACCGATGTCTGAATGGGGAGTTATGCTGAGTGAGGGGCAAAAATTTATTCGTGTTGCCCCACATGTGAGCTTGTTACCTGGATTTGCCATATTTTTAGTTGTTCTTTCACTTAATTTAGTCGGAGATGGATTACGTGATGCACTTGATCCAAAATCAAAATAAGAAAAAAAGGATGATGATGACATGAAAAAGATGAATAAAATTCCTCGTGATTTTGTTAATACATTTTCTATTGTAGGATATGATCCGGTTACAAAAGAACATGGTGTTGCAGTTGCTTCAAAGTTTCTCTCAGTTGGGTCATTAGCTCCTTATGCCAAAGCAGGAGTTGGGGCAATAGCTACTCAATCTTGGGTAAATGTGGATTATGGAATAAAAGGACTTCAATTAATGGAAAGTGGATTAAGTGCAGAAGAAGCATTACAAGAAGTAACAAAAGGAGACGAGAAGTTAAGCGTTAGACAGGTAGGGTTTGTTGATGCTAATGGGAAAAGTGCAACATTCACTGGTGAAGAATGCTTTGATTGGGCAGGAGGGATTGCCGGAGAGAACTTTGCCTGTCAAGGAAACATACTAGTTGATGAAAATACAGTAAAGGCAATGAGTGAAACATTCCAGAAAACAGAAGGAACACTTGCTACTAGGCTAGTAAAAGCTTTACTTGCTGGAGAAGAAGCAGGCGGTGACAGTCGTGGTAAACAATCAGCATCACTCTTAGTTGTAAAAGAAAATGGAGGATATGGTGGTTATACCGACCGTTATATTGATTTACGTGTTGATGATCATCAGGAGCCTGTCGTAGAACTGCAAAGACTATTACATTTACATCAACTATATTTTGAAAGGACGTTACCTGAGGATGTTGTACCTGTAGAAGGTGAGCTTAAGCAACAGCTTGCTAATAAATTGCGTAAACTAGACTATTTAAAATCAGATAATGCTACAGACGAGGAATTATTTGAGGCCATTTATTCCTTCCATCTTATCGAAAACTTTGATGAAAGAGTGCAAGAAAAAGGATTTGTTGATTTAAAAGTAGTTGAGTTTATTAACGAATTCGCGGAGCGAGAGGACTGATAGAAATGACCGCTCTCTTAGAAATAAAAGATTTAGAAGTAAGGTTTAAAAAAGACCGCAAATATGTTTCTACGATTAATGGGGTCAGCTTCAATGTAATGCCGGGAGAAACAGTTGGAATTGTGGGAGAATCAGGATGCGGTAAAAGTGTTACTTCTCTTTCGGTGATGGGATTATTACCAAAGGAATATAGTCAATTGGGTGAAAATAGCAGCATCGAATTTAATGGGAAAGTAATAAACGGGTTATCTGATTTAGACTATCAGCGAATAAGAGGAAATGAAATCGCAATGATATTCCAGGACCCAATGTCTTCCTTAAACCCGGTACTTACAATTGGCTATCAAATGGTGGAAATGATTCGCAATCATACAGATTTAAATAAGAAACAAGCGAATGCTAAGGCAGCCGAAATGCTTGAAAAGGTTGGGATTCCAAGAGCAAATCAAATCTTAACTGAGTATCCGCATCAGCTTTCTGGTGGGATGAGACAGCGGGTAATGATTGCAATGGCTCTTTCTTGTAATCCCAAATTACTTATCGCAGATGAACCAACAACTGCCCTTGATGTGACAATACAAGCACAAATTCTTGACTTAATGAGAACACTTCAAAAGGAATTTAATACAGCAATCATGTTAATTACGCATGATTTAGGGGTTGTAGCAGAAGTGTGTGATAGAGTCATTGTTATGTATGCTGGTAGAGTTGTTGAAGAAGCCACAGTTGCTGAAATTTTTAATAATCCAAAGCATCCGTATACGAAAGGATTGTTAGAATCGATCCCTAGTTTATCGGACGAAAAAGACCGTTTACATGCAATTCCAGGTTCTGTCCCATTGCCTGAAGAAATGCCAGCAGGCTGTCGATTTGCACCAAGATGTGCACATGCAACAGAGTCTTGTTATCAGTTGATTCCACCAAGACTAAAAATATCTGACAATCAATTTACATGTTGTTGGCTTTATAGTGAGGACGGTGGCGTAGGGTGATGGAGGAATTATTAACAGTTAAAAATCTTAAAAAATACTTTCCTATTAAAAAAGGAATTTTAAGTAGAGAAGCTGGCAGTGTAAAGGCTGTAGATGATGTGACATTCTCATTATTTGAGGGTGAAACATTAGGTCTTGTAGGGGAAAGTGGTTGTGGTAAGTCTACACTAGGTAGAACTGTTCTTCAATTGTTTAAGCCTACCGAGGGAGAGGTCCTTTATAAAGGTAAAAACATATCTAACATGTCTTTTAAAGAACTAAGACCATATAGAAAAGACATGCAAATGATTTTTCAAGATCCTTATTCTTCTTTAAATTCACGAAAAACAATCAAAAGTATTTTGATGGAACCATACCAAATTCATTCATTATATAGTAATAAAGAGCGTGAAGAAAAGGCAGATGAAATGCTCGAGAAGGTTGGCTTAAATAGATTATTTGCCCATCGATATCCACATGAATTTAGTGGTGGTCAGCGTCAGCGAATAGGAATTGCGAGAGCTTTAATGCTAGAGCCCGATCTTATTATCGCAGATGAACCTGTTTCCGCATTAGATGTTTCTGTCCAGGCACAAGTGTTAAACTTAATGCGTGATCTACAAGAGGAATTTAAGTTAACCTATTTATTTATTGCTCATGATTTAAGTGTTGTTAAGCATTTTAGTACAAGAGTTGGAGTTATGTATCTTGGCAGAATGGTAGAGTTATCCGATAAAGAAAACTTATATAAAGCACCTCTGCATCCTTATACACAGGCATTGTTATCAGCAGTTCCTGTCCCTAAAGTAGGTGGAGCAAGAGAGAGAATTATTTTAAAGGGTGATGTTCCTAGTCCTGATAATCCGCCTAGTGGATGTGCTTTTCATACAAGATGTGCACAGTGTATGCAAGTTTGCAAGGAGGAGCGACCACAACTGAAGGAAGTGGCAACGGGACGGTATGTTGCGTGTCATCTTTATTAATTAAATTCTTCAAATAATAAGCAAAAAGGCTTCAATTCCAACTATGGATTGAAGCCTTTTTTGTTTCCTCTATGTTCTTAAATAATCTCTATTGTTCACAAAATGTTCACTTACGAGGAATTTTTATAATCGATATACTTACAAAAGCACAAACAACAGGAAGGATGAGTAATTTGCCAACAACGAAAAAAGAGGGGATTTATTTTGGTTTGATGATGTGTACCGGTATGGTCATTGTGATGGGGATTTATAATATGATTCTTACTGGAATGCTTGGAGAAATTTCATTTATAGAAGGACTTGTTCAACTTTTAAGTGCATTTATTGTAGCATTGTTACTTGATTTATTTTTAGTTGGTCCTTTTGCGAAGAAGATTGCCTTATCTTTGCCATTTGATAAGTCTAAGAAAATTTTTATGATCCTGTCTATTTCATTCTTTATGGTGCTGGGTATGGTCATTTTCATGTCACTTTATGGAGTAATTGCTGCTTATTTAACGAACGGGCTATCAACAGATTCTTTTTTACAAAGCTACCTGTCTACAGTAGCTAAGAACTTTGCTTTAGCATTTCCGCTTCAGCTTATTGTTATGGGGCCACTTGTTCGATTTTTGTTTATGAAGTTTGTTAAAGGTGAAACAAGAAGCATGGTGGAGTCAGTGTAAAGGACTACAAAGGTAAGCAGGCTAATTCTGCTTGCTTTTTTAATTTGTAAAGGGAAACTCGTAAGTTAAAGTGGTTTCATGGCAACTTGTACATAGATTGGGGAAAATTTAAAAGAAAAAAATATATTGAATTATTTTCTTTTTCGTATAATAATATATAGGTACATTTAACTAGTCTTTTAGACTTATTGATGTCAATTAGGCAAACTTATTGAAAAATAAGGACGCAAAACTATGGGTCTAAGGCTATAGCTATGATTGCCAAGTTACAGAATCAAACAAAAATGTATTGTTTCTTTTGGTTATTCATCTAGACCACACATGACAAAGAGGAGAGGCAATATTATGGCAAGTGGAAGTTATCAAATGAAAGTAAATTCAAGCACGAAGATTTTTGATATGTTTGTCGGAGGAACATTTACACCTACTGATGTGCAAAACTTCGTCAGAGATTATAACAATGAAGTGAATCGTATCAATGCTAGCGAGTATGTGCTAGAAATAGATTGTACTTCTATGGATCTTTTAAAACCTGAAATGATTCCAAGCTTGGAGAGTTCTTACAGAATGTACAAGGAATCAGGATTCAAAAAAGTTGTTTTTAATATTAATGGAAATGCAATATTAAAGCTACAATTAAGCAGGCTAGCTAGAAACACAGGTTTAACCAACGCAGAAGTTAGAGAAGTCTAATAATTATGAGAGAAACAGATACTGTTTCTCTTTTTTTTGGAAACAAAATGTAATGCATAAGGAGAAGATATTTGGTGCATTAATGTAGTTTTCTTGTGCTTTAAAGAAATTCATCTTATTAACTAAAGTGAATCTTTGATTCGAGTAAGAAGTCGCTTTCATTTTAACATTACTTTATTTGAAAGCGATTGCTAATATGTAAGTAACTTAAGAAATTCGAACTACAATCTAGTCATTAGTTACTATATGTTTAATTAACTAAGTATTTGAGTTTATAGTTTTAAAAGTGAAGTAATATAGGTTAAAGATGAAACCGCTACAATTGTGAAATCAACAAGTAAAGGAGTGTAATAAAATGGAGACAGCAAGAAATTATGATTTGTACTATGAAAGTACTCAAAAAACAGAATTGAAAAAGAGAGAAACAGCTTCTTATATTGGAGGTGGATTAGGCAACTCTTTACTATCTGGTCTTATTAATGTTTATCTAATGATTTATGCAACAGATGTTTTTGGAGTATCAGCATTAGCAGTAGGTTCAATCTTCTTTATTGCCAAAATTGTTGATGCCATTTCAGATCCAATTGCTGGTATCGTTGTAGATCGAACAAGAACACGATATGGTAAATTTAGACCTTATTTAATAGTAAGTAGTATCATCTGGGTTGTATTAACAATTCTTCTCTTCAATGGTCCAGATCTTTCTGATTCAGGGAAATTCACTTACTTATTAGTATTCTATATTTTATGGGGACTAGCATTTACATTTTTCGATGTTCCATATTGGAGTTTCTCAACTGTCATGACACAGGATGAAACAAAACGAACAAGATTAGTATCGATAGCCCGTGTTTCAACACTTGTAGGATTAATTCTTCTAATGCTAGTAGGAGGGCCAATTGTAGCTTATGTTGATGGAATAAATCCGGGTAGAGGTTACTCAAATTTAGCTATTTATGCATCTGTTTTAGCACTAATCTTTATGTTAGTTATGGCCTTTACATGTAAGGAAAGAGTTAAATCTAGTAATGAGACGATTAGTTTAAAACAAACATTGGCTTATTTGAAAATGAATAGACCTTTACAGCTAACGCTATTAACTGCTTTCTTAGGACTATCAATGCCAATTTCTCAATCACTTTCAGTCTACTTTGCTGTTAATAACTTAGGTAGTATTTCATATATGACGATGTTAAATGTACCTGCGTTGGCAATTGTCTTTTTAATTCCAATTATCGTGCCAGCTTTAACAAAGCGATTTGAAAAGAAATATATCTTTCTAACATGTTCAATTGCAAATGCTGTAGTTCTTTTAAGTTTATTCTTAATTGGCTATGACAACTTACCACTTGTTTTTATTTTAAATGGTATCACCTTATTATTTGCTTTAATTAACTCAACAATCGTTTCATTGTTAATTGCAGATTCCATTGACTTTGGGGAATGGAAAACTGGAAACCGTTTTGAAGCTATTTCCTTCGCAGTACAATCTTTTACAAGTAAGTGTCAAGGAGCAATAACAGGGTTAGTAGTTGGTTTTATCTTAACCTTTATTGGATATCAAGCTGCTTCACAAAGTCAAACTGCAGAAACAGTTAATGGAATATTTGCTGGATTTACGCTAGCTCCAGCTGTAATCGGTATCATTGCAGCCATTCCAATTCTTTTCATCAAATTCTCTGGTAAAGTTCGTGAAGATGCCATTGAGGAAATAAAACAGAGACGCCAAGTCTAAATACAATAACCTACTGTGGAGAGACTATTCTCCGGAGTAGGTTATTTTCATTTTTGAAAAGACCTGCACAGTAATAAGGTTGGTTTTATTGACATCATTCTACAAATATCGGGAAGTGACAGGCACTTCTAACTCCAATAACGCTCTAACCGCATACGATTGATATCGATCTTTTTTTGTAATAATTCCAAGCTCCCACATTGGTGGTGAGGCTAAGGGGATCATCTTAATAGACTGGCTATCCATTTTTTCATAAATTGATTTTGGAAGGAGTGTTATTCCTAATTCAGCTCCGACTAGTTCAGTGATCAAATCCCATTGAGAGCTTTCATAAGCGATATTTGGATGAAAACCTGCTTCCTTGCAATGGTTAATGATGAGCTCATGTAAGGCAAACTCTCTATTAAATAAAATAAAGTTTTCTTCAGCTAATTGTTGGAGGTTAACTTTCTTTTCGTTTGCCAATGTGTGAGATTTGTTGGTATAAAGCATAAATTCTTCATTAATAAACGGTGTGATATTGAACTTGCGAGCATCAGTTGGTAAGACGATCATCCCGACATCAACTTGCCCCTCTTCTACTAAGTGTTCAATCCTCTTAGCACCAAGTTCGATTAATTCTAAGGAAACCTCAGGATAAAGCTGTCTGAATTTCTTTGCAATAGTAGGAAAGAAAAGAGTTCCGATTAAAGGTGGAATTCCGATTTTAATTTCTCCGGTTGGGAGATTCATTAAATCATCTAATAATCTAGAAAGTTCGTCTGTGCTTCCTAAAATTTTAAGAGCTTGTTTATAAACAATTTCTCCAGCATCAGTCAGCATCAGCTTACGCGTTGATCGTTCGAATAATTCTACCTTTAGTTCTGACTCCAGTTTTTTAATGGATTTGCTTAAGGTAGGCTGTGAAATATAAGTGTTTACCGCTGCTTTTGTAAAGCTTCCATAGTTAGCAACTTCAGTAAAATAACGAAGATCTTTTAATTCCAAGCTCATCACCTTTTATTCTGATTTGTAATAAATTTTATAACTATTATTCATTTTACTCATAAGTTAGATTGCTGTAAATTAATAAGTAAATATAGAACAAAGCTTCAGAATAAACTCTTATTAAGGGGGGAACTTGGAGATGAGTCAAAATGAGGTTGTAATTGTAAGCGCTTTACGAACTCCGATAGGACAGTTTGGCGGAAGCTTGAAAAATATAAGTGCTGTTCAATTAGGTTCAATTGCTATTAATGCGGTGATGGAGAGAGCAGGAGTTAATGGAGATATGATAGATGAAGTGATTATGGGGAATGTGCTTCAATCAGGACTTGGTCAGAATCCAGCAAGGCAAGCAGCGATAGGAGCAGGTTTGCCACAACATGTTTCCAGTTTCACGATTAATAAAGTGTGTGGCTCTGGATTAAAGGCTGTTCACTTAGCTTCACAAGCAATTTTAACAGGTGACGCCGAAATCGTCATTGCTGGTGGAATGGAAAATATGAGTCAAGCGCCTTACCTTACAATGGGAGCAAGAGAAGGTTACAAAATGGGTGATCAAAAGATGATCGACAGTATGATTCATGATGGATTGTGGTGTGCGTTTAACGATTATCATATGGGGATTACGGCAGAAAATATTTGTGATCAATACAACTTATCACGTCAGGAACAGGATGAATTTGCGGCATGGAGTCAGGAAAAAGCAGAAAAGGCTTTGAAAGAAGGAAGATTTAAAGATGAAATCGTGCCGGTTACGATCCCGCAACGCAAAGGGGAACCCGTTCTATTTGATAAGGATGAATATGTTAAGCCTGGGACAACTGTTGAAAAGCTGGAAAAGTTAAGACCTGCATTTAAAAAGGATGGGAGGGTAACAGCTGGTAATGCTTCGGGAATTAATGATGGTGCTGCTGCAGTACTAATGATGAGTGCGCGCAAGGCTAAAGAACTTGGTATAAAGCCTTTAGCAGCGATTCGAGCAAATGCAAGTGCTGCCGTTGATCCGGGTATTATGGGAATTGGTCCAGTTCCGGCAACTAAGAAAGCATTAAAGAAAGCTAGATTAAGAGTTGAAGATTTAGATCTTATTGAAGCTAACGAAGCTTTTGCAGCACAATCGTTAGCAGTAGGAAAAGATCTTCAATTTTCAAAAGATAAATTAAATGTAAATGGAGGAGCTATTGCATTGGGACACCCGATTGGAGCGAGTGGAACAAGAGTATTAACGACACTTATTCACGAACTGAAACGTCGCAATGGCAAATATGGATTGGCAACATTATGTATCGGTGGCGGTCAAGGTGTTTCAACGATTATTGAAGCCTATTAAGAGAGAGGGGTATAGAGGATGAAGAAAATATTTACAAGCTTTGAAGAAGCGGTTGCAGAAATTAAAGATACTATGACATTAATGGTCGGTGGTTTTGGATTAGTTGGAATTCCTGAAAATCTTATTAAAGCTCTTCGTGATAAAAATGTAAAAGATTTAACGGTTATTTCGAATAATTGTGGTGTAGATGATTGGGGACTAGGTTTACTACTAAATAATAAACAAATTAAAAAAATGGTATCTTCTTATGTTGGAGAAAATAAAGAGTTTGAGAGACAAGTATTAAGTGGAGAATTAGAAGTTCAACTTACACCCCAAGGTTCGTTAGCAGAAAAAATTCGTGCAGGTGGAGCAGGAATCCCAGCGTTCTATACGCCAGCTGGTGTAGGAACACCTATTGCAGAAGGAAGAGAAACGAGAGAATTTAATGGAAAAGAATATTTATTAGAAGAGGCTCTTACCGCAGACTTTAGTTTAATAAAAGCTTGGAAGGCTGATAAATTAGGAAATGTTATTTACCGAAAAACGGCACAAAACTTTAACCCAATTATGGCTGCTGCAGGAAAAGTAACCATTGTAGAGGTGGAAGAAATTGTAGAAGTAGGTGAGCTTGATCCAGATGCGATTCATACGCCAAGCATTTATGTTCAAGGACTTATTGTTGGAGAGCATGAAAAGCGAATTGAGCGTTTGACTGTTAAATCTAAATAAAATAATAGAGGAGGGGAATAGTATGACAAATGTACGTGTGAAAATTGCCCAAAGAGCTGAAAAAGAAATTCAGGATGGTTTTTATGTGAACTTAGGTATTGGGATGCCAACAATGGTTGCGAACTATATTTCTGGTAATAAAAATGTTGTTCTTCAATCTGAGAATGGATTATTAGGGATTGGACCCTATCCAACAGAAGAAGAGGTAGATCCGGATTTAATCAATGCGGGGAAAGAAACTGTTACAGCCATTAAAGGGGCAAGCTTTTTCAGTAATGCCGAGTCATTCGCGATGATTCGTGGCGGACATATTGATGTTGCTATTCTAGGTGGAATGGAAGTATCCGAAAATGGTGATCTAGCAAACTGGATGATTCCAGGTAAAATGATTAAAGGTATGGGCGGTGCAATGGATTTAGTTCATGGTGCAAAAAAGATTATCGTTATTATGGAGCATGTGAACAAAGTTGGCCAACCTAAAATTTTGAGAAAGTGCACTTTGCCATTAACAGGGCAAGGGGTTGTTGATCGAATTATTACAGATCGGGCTGTTATTGATGTGAAAGAGGACGGACTACATTTAGTTGAAGTGGCAAAAGGGTATAGTGTTCAAGATATTGTTGATTCGACTGAAGCGGAGTTGAAGATTTCTGAGAATGTTTTGTACGATGTTTTTTGATTTTTAATAGAAAGAAAAACCCGAGTAGAAGTTGTTGTGAAGGGTTTCTATTCGGGTTTTTTATGTGGGCAATTATCTACCAAAGAAATTATGGTAATGGCTGTTGCTGAGTTATACAGTGAATATTGCCTCCTGCTACAGATATTTCTCTAGTGTTTACAGGAACGATTTCTCGATCTGGAAACATTTTTTTGAAAGCTTCGATGGCAACCTCATCTTGAGGATCATCAAATACAGGTAGTATCACACCACCATTGCATAAATAACAATTAATATAAGTGGAAATGAATGTTACATCTGTTGAGCGACGGAAGCTGTTATGAGCAAAGTCAATTTCTTCACTTTCAGATGGTGTTAATAGTATTTGGTCGGGAAGATGAATTTTATGGATTTTTAACTGTCTTCCCTTTGCATCTGTTGCGGTTTTTAATATCTCATAGGCATTTTTTAAAACCTCATACTGTGAATGGTTCGGGTCGTCAGTCCATCCAATTGCTACCTCACCAGGTCGGATAAAAAAGACAATTTCATCTACGTGTCCATCAGTTTCATCACCAACTAACCCATCTTTAAGCCAAATGACTTTTTTTATATTTAAGTAATCATCTAGTTTCTTTTCAATTTCTTCCTTTGAAAATGAAGGGTTACGGTTCGAATTAAGTAGACATTGCTCTGTTGTAATTAATGTACCTTCACCATCAACTGTAATGGCACCACCTTCAAGAATCAGTTCAGAAGCGTCATATCTTTTTAATTGTTCAATTTCAAGCACTTTCTTCTTAACATGCAAATCCAAATGCCAAGGAAAATATAGTCCCTCTTCCAGACCACCCCAAGCATTGAATCCCCAATCAATTCCGCGGACTTCACCTTTATCATTTTTTACAAATGTAGGTCCCATATCTCTCATCCAAGCATCATTAGAAGATAATTCTATAACTCTAATGTTTTCTGGTAGCTTGGCACGGGCGTTTTCAAATTGATCAGAGGATACGCACATTGTAACGGGTTCAAATCTTGAAATTGCTTTTGCTACTTCAACAAATACCCGTTGTGCTGGTTTTGCACCTGCTCTCCATGTATCAGTTCGTGTTGGCCAGAGCATCCAAGTTCCTTTGTGTGGCTCAAATTCTCCAGGCATTCTAAATCCATCTTTTTTTGGTGTGCTAGTAATCTGTACAACCATCTATGATCCTCCTAATCTTTGAATATATAGTAGGTGTATTTTAATCAATAAATTTTAGCTATTAATAAATTCAATTCATAAATAGTTATGCAATAAGTGTGCCAATTCTTAAACTAGACGTTATGTATATCATATTTTTTAATTCTCCTGGTGATAGATGATTGTGTAATTCCCAGTGCAGTAGCAGCTTTTCTTGCAGTGCCATGCTCAATTAATGCATGTTGAATCATTTCTTTTTCAATGTTTTCTATATACTCTGTTAGGCTTTGGTGATTTAACTGTAATGTTGAGATTTTATTAGAGGTAGTTTCACTGGTCGTTATTGATTTTTTGTGAATATCTTCTGGTAGGTCTTCTAACGAGATGCGGTTGTTATAGGCTGTGATGACTAATCTTTCTACTGTATTTTCTATTTCTCTAATATTCCCAGGCCATTCGTAATGCTGTAATTGTTCCAATGTTTCTTTGTTAAAAGCGACATTTCGGTTATATTTATAATTGAATTTTTCTAAGTAGTGGTAAAGAAGGGGAAGAATGTCGTCTTTTCGATCTTTAATAGAAGGTATTTGTATTGTGATGACATTTAGGCGGTAAAACAAATCCTCTCTAAATTTCTTTTGTTTCACCATTACCTGTAGATTTTGGTTTGTTGCTGTTATGATTCTAATATCTGCCTTTTTTTCCTCGGTACTTCCAATCGGAATGTATGTTTTATTTTGTAATAATTGCAGTAATTTTGGTTGTAGGTGTAGAGGTAGCTCCCCAATTTCATCTAAAAACAGTGTACCTCCATTAGCTTTTTCAACTAAACCTTGTTTTCCCTTGGAGTTAGCTCCTGTAAAAGCTCCTTTCGTATAGCCGAATAATTCTGATTCAACTAATGTTTCTGGTATTGCACCACAATTTATTTTTACAAATGGTTGATCAGATCTTTGACTCTTTAAGTGAAGCTCTTCTGCTGAAAAGCTTTTTCCTACACCAGACTCTCCAGTTAACAAAACAGTTGCATCAAAGCTTGCCACTCTGTTAATTAACTCAATCATTTCAATGTGTTTTTTACTTTTGCCTATGATCTTTTTATGATCTATTTCTTTTTTTTGAGATAATTTCATTTCTTGAATTTGTTCCCAGTATTGCTTTACTAATGCTTCCGTTTTTTCCAGCTTAAGTGAGGCTTTTACGGTTTCTGTCACATCTTTAACATGAACAACCACATATTCTGTTCCTTCTATTTTAATTAAATAGCCTGTTGCGAGATATTGTCTACCTTTTGAGGTTTGTACTTTTGTTGTTGTTTTTCTTGATTTTAAAACTATTTTTGTGACAGATGGAGTGAAAACCCCCATTGTTTCTAATTCCTCGACGGTTTTTCCAATTATTTTCTCTCGACTTAATCCTAACTGTTTTGTGCTTGTGTTATTAAGCCATTTTGCTATTCCATTATGATCAGCTATAAAGATTCCATCATTAAGATGATTAAGAACAGCTGTGAAAAATTCACTATGTAAACTCATACGTCATCTCCTTTTGAGTCGATATCGAATCAGTTAGTCGAAATCGATTCAACTTTGATGCGGAATCGATTCATTTGCGTGTTAATAGTATCATTATTCTGAAAAATTGTCTATTTAACATCAATTTTTCATTTGGCATAGATCTTGCACCTAGTAAAGTGAGGAGGGGAAGAAGTGGAAACAACTAAACTAAGTATTAATAGAACTAGGCTTCTAGAAACAATTAATATTAGTTCGAAAATAGGAGAGATAGATAATGGAGGGCTAAATCGATTAGCTCTAACACATGAAGATAAATTGATGAGAGATCAATTTTGCGAATGGCTGATAGCAGAAAATCTTGAGGTAAGAGTGGATGATTTTGGAAACATATATGGGCGAAGACCTGGTAGAAAAAATAATGAGCATGCACTAGCAATTGGGTCCCATCTTGATACTCAACCTTGTGGTGGTCGTTATGATGGAATACTCGGTGTTTTGAGCTCATTAGAAGTGATTCGTGTATTAAATGAGCATAACATTGAAACGGATTATCCGATCGAAATCATTAATTTTACAAATGAAGAAGGCGCAAGATTTTCACCACCGATGCTAGGATCAGGTGGGGTTGCCGGAGTATTTACCAAAGATTTTATTTATAACTTAAAAGATACAAACGGAGTAACATTTGAAGAAGCTCTAAAGGAAATTGGCTATATGGGGGATGAGGAAAATCGGATTAAATCAGTGAAAAGATTCATAGAGCTTCATATTGAACAAGGACCTATATTAGAAAGAGAGAACAAAACAATCGGAATTGTTGAAGGAATTCAAGGAATGAGCTGGTTAACGGTTAAAGTGATTGGAGAAAGCAATCATGCAGGACCAACTCCTATGGAAAATCGGAAAGATCCTTTAGTCATTTCATCCAAAATGATCACACTTATTAATGGGCTTACTCGTGAGATTGAGGGGTTAAAAACAACGGTAGGAAAGTTGAATGTTAGTCCAAATGTTGCAAATGTTATTCCGGGTGAAGTTGAATTTACGGTTGATATCAGACATCAAGATGATGAGATCAGAAATGACGCAATCGAAAGATTAAAAGAACAATTAAGCACAATTGCCTTTTTACATCAAGTGGAGTTAACGATTCAAACTCCTTGGAATTCGAATGCTGTTACGTTTTCACCGCTTATAACAAATGTTATTTCTGAAACTGCTGAAAAGTTAAATTTTTCATCTAAAAGAATGTACAGCGGTCCAGGACATGATGCTAAATATATGAGTTATTTAGGTGATACTGGAATGATTTTTTTACCTAGTATTAATGGAATTAGTCATAATGTGTTTGAGAAAACACTAGAAGATGATATTGAAAAAGGAGCTAATCTTCTTTTATCAGTTACTCTTAGTCTATCAACTGAAAATGAATATGTTGGGAGCGAATAAACATGACATTTAAACAAGAGGAATTACTAACAAAAACAAATTTTGAAGAGCTAAGTAATTTAGATAAAAAACATATCATCCACCCTGTAGCCGTGCCAAAGGTTCATGCATCAGTAGGACCAAAGATTATCTTTTCTGAAGGAAAAGGTGTTTATGTGAAAGACGTTCATAATCGTTCCTATATTGATGGAGTGTCAATGCTATGGAATGTCAATGTTGGTCATGGAAGAAAAGAATTAGCGGATGTGGCACATGAGCAAATGATGAAAATGGCATATAGCTCAACTTTCTATGGATATGGAAATGAGCCGGCTATCCGTTTAGCAGAGAAAATAGCCTCCATCACTCCTGGGGATTTAAATACGATTTTTTATACTTCCGGAGGATCTGAATCAAACGATACAGCTTTTAAACTATCACGTTTTTATTGGGAACAAAAAGGTTTTAAGAATAAAAGGAAAATTATTTCATTAAGACGAGGATATCACGGAGTAACAGTTTCAGCGCAGAGGGCAACTGGCATTGATGCATTTAGAAATTTTTCTGGCTCATCAGATCCTGATATTTTAAATGCAAAAGCTCATTTAACAGAATGTGAACTTGGAGACAAATCTCACCCTGAGTTTTCTGGATGTATCAGAAGCATTATTGAGAGTGAGGGGGCAGAGCATGTGGCAGCCGTCATTCTCGAGCCTATTCAGGGAGCTGGTGGCGTTCATCTACCTCCTGAAGGATATTTGAAAGCAGTGAGAAAGCTTTGTGATGAGTTTAATATTTTACTGATAGCGGATGAAGTCATTTGTGGTTTTGGTCGAACAGGAGAGTTATTCGGTGTAGATAATTGGGATGTTGTTCCTGATTTAATGAGTATTGCAAAAGGAGTTACAAGTGGGTATGCACACCTTGGTGGTGTTGTGATGAATAATCTAGTTGCCGATGTGATTAAGGATTATGATGATGTTCTTCCACATGGTTTTACGTATAGTGGCCACCCAACCGCTTGTGCTGTAGGGCTTAAGAATATTGAAATTATTGAAAATGAAAGACTAGTTGAAAACGCTCGTCAAATGGGCATTGAACTAGAAAAGGGTTTTCACTATTTAAACGAAAAACATGAGATTTTCACAAATCAAAGAAATGTTGGACTACTTGCTGGTTTTGATTTAATGAAAAATCCAGATCACAATATCCCTTTTGAGCAGTCCGCACAAGCAGCCGTTTCAGTTGTTGATGAGTGTTACAAACGAGGACTTTTAATAAGATGCTTTGATTTTGAGCCAGGGATGAATATAATCGCGGTTGCACCTCCATTAACTATTACGAAACTGGAGATTGAAAAGACCATTTCTATTTTGGATGATGCTTTAGCATCTTTTTCACAAACATTATGATCTAACTAGGAGGTTTGGAAGTGATTCAACTTCATCCAGATGTTATTACCTTTTTACAAGGACCTAAACAATTATTTATTAATGGAGAATGGAAGAATTCAGTAGAAGGAAGAACCTTTGAGACAATCAATCCTGCTACAGAAGAAATTCTTGCTGAGGTTTATGAAGCGGGGCCAAGAGATGTTGATTTGGCTGTTGAAGCTGCGGCTGAAGCGTTTGAAAATGGTGAATGGACTAAGATTAGTTCTTATGAGCGTTCAAAGTTAATGAATAGGTTAGCAGATCTAATGGAACGTGATATGGAAATACTAGCTCAATTAGATACGCTAGATAATGGTAAGTCTATCAATGAAATGTTATCAGCTGATTTACCAAATGCGATCGAAAATTTAAGATACTTTGCTGGTTGGACAAATAAAAATTACGGTGAAACAATTCCTGTGTCTGGAGAATTTTTAAACTATACAAGACACGAAGCAGTTGGAGTTGTTGGGCAAATCATTCCTTGGAATTTTCCGATCATGATGGCAATGTGGAAAATAGCTCCAGCTCTTGCAACTGGTTGTACAATTATTCTTAAACCAGCTGAGCAAACTCCGCTTTCGGCTATTTATCTTGGGAAGCTAATAGAGGAGGCTTGCTTTCCTAAAGGTGTTATTAATATCATAAATGGGTTTGGGAAAATTGCTGGTGAGGCGTTAGTTCGTCATCCAAAAGTTAATAAAATTGCGTTCACAGGCTCTACACCTGTTGGTCAGAGAATCATGAAGATCGCGGCAGACACGTTAAAGCGTGTAACGTTAGAACTTGGTGGGAAATCTCCAAACATCATCTTACCTGATGCAGATTTAGACAAAGCCATTCCAGGAGTGTTTTCAGGTATTATGGTTAATCAAGGACAGGTTTGCTGTGCTGGATCAAGAGTTTTCATCCCGAGGAATATGTACAAAGAAGTAACCGATAAATTAGTAGACTATGCAAACAGAGTTAAATTAGGAAATGGGTTAGATGAATCAACAACGATGGGACCATTAGTTTCTAAAAGACAGCAAGAAATCGTCACTTCTTATATTCAAAAGGGAGTAGAAGAAGGAGCTCATTTACTAGTAGGTGGGAAAACAAGAGAATCTGGTTATTATGTTACTCCTACCGTGTTTACAGAGGTTGAGGATCATATGACAATTGCGAAAGAGGAGATTTTTGGACCAGTTGTTGTTGCAATGCCTTATGATGATCTCGAAGAAGTAATTGAAAGAGCAAATGCTTCTTCATATGGTTTAGCAGCAGGAGTTTGGACTGAAAATGTAAAACATGCTCATAAAGTAGCAAATCTATTAAAAGCAGGTACTGTCTGGGTGAATTGTTATAATATTACGAACGCAGCAGTTCCATTCGGTGGCTATAAGGAATCTGGATTTGGTAGAGAAATGGGTTCATATGCTCTTTCTAATTATACTGAGGTTAAGAGTGTTTGGATTAATCTTGAATAAACTAGAATATTCCCGCCGCTTAGGCGGGCTATTAATCAAGTACTTTTAACATAGAAAGTTGTTAACTTGCTAGAGAAAAAACATAGTAGGAAGGGTGTTTTTAAATTGGATGTAAAAGAAAATAATAATGGTCAGCTTCGAAGACAATTGAAATTAATACATGTGATCGCAATTGGGATTGCCTATATGTCTCCTTTTGCTGTTTTTGATACATTTGGAATTGCTTCGGATGCATCCGGAGGGTATGTTCCAGCTTCATATTTAGTTGTATTTACTGCCATTCTATTTACTGCTCTAAGCTATGGTAAATTAGTAAAAATGTTCCCAATATCAGGTTCTGTTTATACTTATACCAGAAAAATTATGAACCCATACATTGGAGTCCTTGTAGGCTGGGTGACTTTTATTGCCTATCTTGCTTTGCCAATGATTAATGCATTACTAGCCAATATTTATTTGTCATCTGGATTCCCAACTATTCCTGAAGCGGTTTGGGTGATCGGTTTAATAGCTGTTATAACGATTTTTAATATTTTCGGGGTGAAAATTACAGCATCTATTAATATATTGCTTGTTATTTTTCAATTTTTAGTTGGGGCCATTTTTATTTATTTAAATATTAGAACGATTAATAGTGATGGAGCTCATCAATTTATTACACTACAATCTCTATTTCCTGCAAACATGGAAATGTCACCATTACTTGCTGGGGCTGCTTTACTAGCGCTATCTTTTATCGGATTTGATGCAATCACAACTCTCTCAGAAGAAACGATTAATCCAAGAAAAAATATTCCGAAA
Source organism: Metabacillus litoralis (assembly GCF_003667825.1). Classification (NCBI taxonomy): domain Bacteria; kingdom Bacillati; phylum Bacillota; class Bacilli; order Caryophanales; family Bacillaceae; genus Metabacillus; species Metabacillus litoralis. The sequence continues at coordinate 67,314 of NZ_CP033043.1, forward strand.
GCAATCTTAATCGTTGCTACTATAGGTGGGGTGTTTTTCTTCACAGTTACTTACTTTATGCAGTCACTTTTTCCTGATGTTTCTGTCTTTCAAGATATCGAAGGTGCTTCACCAGAAATCGCCTATATAATAGGAGGAAATTTCTTTTTATCACTTTTCATTAGTGGGGCATTAGTTTCGGTATTTGCATCAGGATTAGCGGCTCAATTAAGTGCATCACGTTTATTATTTGCTATGGGAAGAGACAAGGTTATTCCTAAGTCTTTCTTTGGATACATTTCCCCAAAACAAAACACACCTGTACTAAATATTATTCTAGTAGGTATTCTAGCGTTGTCTGCTTTATTTTTAGATTTAGAAACAGCAACCTCTTTAATTAATTTCGGGGCTTTTACCGCTTTTTCGTTTGTTAATTTATGTGTCATTATCTCGTTTTTAAAAACAAAACAAGCACGAACAGCTGGTAACATAATAAGTAATATCATTGCACCTTGTTTAGGTTTAATTTTTATCATTTATCTTTGGATCAATTTAGATCTTTTCTCTATCATCATCGGATTAATCTGGACAGGACTTGGTATTATCTATTTAGCCTTTACAACAAATTTATTTAAAAGCCCGCCACCTGAGATTAAGTTTGAGGAACTTGATATGTAATAAGGTATTATAAAAAACATGGTTAGATCTTCTAACAATCTCCCTGTTTTTTCCTGTGATGATCGTTACAATGAACTCATCTTAAAGTAAAACAGGTGAGTATAATGCAAATGAGTGCAGGACTTTTTCAACAACAAGTAACAAGTTTAACGATGACTCAAGGGCTGGCACAGGCGATTTCATTGCTGCAATTTTCGACGGTGGAGCTAACAGATTTTATCCAAGAAAGGTCATTAGAGAATCCCTTACTTGAAATGGAAGATCATGACTCGAAGGATATTTTTGTAGATCGCGATTTTAAAAGAAACACAACGATTCGTTATGAAGAGCAAGATAAACAACTATCTCCCCTGGATTTTCTCACTGGGGAAGGAGAGAGCCTCCAAGAACATCTCATTCGCCAAATAAGTCTTCTGAATCTAAGTGAGCGTATGAAGAAGCAGGTACGATATTTTATTTATCATGTAAATGAAAATGGCTATTTTACTGAAGATGTAGAGGAGCTTTGTTTAGACTTAAAGATAACCTCAACCGAGGGGGAACAACTTTTATCTCTGCTTCAAAGCTTAGATCCCGTTGGTGTGGGAGCTCGTAATCTACAGGAATGTTTATTGTTGCAACTAAAAAGAAGTCCGGAAAAAAATGAACTTGCTGAAATGATTGTTGCCGAGTACTTAGAGGATTTTGCTAAGAAAAGATGGAAGATTATCTCAAACAAACTATCAATCTCTTTAGAAGAAATCCAAAAGGTTCATGATGTCATCCAACAATTACAGCCAAGACCAGGAAGTTCTTTTAGCCTTGATGTTCCAGAGTATATTGCTGCTGATGTTTCGGTGCTTGAGGTGGATGGAGAATTAGTGGTTTCGGTAAATGATGAGCTGATTCCAAAGATACAATTTCAAGAACAATATAAATCTTTGTTAAAAGATAAAGAAATAAATTCATATGTAAAAGAAAAATATCAAGAACTGCAATGGCTAATTAAAAGTGTTAACCACAGGCAGTTAACACTGTACCGTGTTGCTAAAGCAATTGTTGAAAAACAAAGAGACTTTTTTTATAAAGGCTCAGAAGCATTAAAGCCTCTTAGTTTAAAAGACATTGCAGAGGATTTGGAAGTGCACGAATCAACGGTAAGCCGGATCACATCCAATAAATATATGGAAACACCACAAGGAATTTTTGAATTAAAGTATTTCTTTACTCATTCACTCTATACTAGTTCTACTGCTAGTAGTACAACTGCTTCACATATAAAAAAGGTGATGAAGCAAGTGATTGATCAAGAAAATAAATTAAAGCCATTATCAGATCAAAAGATTGTACACATCCTTGCAGAAGAACATTCGATTGAGCTTTCGAGAAGAGTGATTGCGAAGTACCGAGATGAACTAAACATTCCTTCCTCATCAAAACGAAAGAGATTTGCTGAAGAAGTTGGATAATGAAGAAGAACGAAGGAGCTATTTCCTTCGTTCTTCTTTCATATTTATAGAGTATTGTTTTAATTTCCGAACAATAGAAGGCTGGCTGATTCCGAGGTATTCAGCCATTTCATAAGTTGTTTTGCAGCGTTCCATTGCTTTATATAGCAATCTTTTTTCTACCTGTTCAACAGCTTCTTTTAAGTTATGCCCTTCATCGATATGGTAGTCAATAAATGGTAGTATTGCAGATTCGGATAGATGTTCTTTTTTAATAGGAGCTGGTAAATGTTCAGGATAAATGATGTCCTCATCAGTTGTTAGCATAACTCGTTCTAATATATTTTCCAACTCACGAACATTTCCCGGCCATTCATATTGTATAAATAAGTCATACGTTGTTGTATGTAGTTTTTTTGATAACTGATATTTTTCATTAATACCTTTAACATAATGTTGAAGTAAAATCGGGATATCTTCTTTTCTCTCACGTAAAGGAGGAATATGAAGTGGAATAATATTAATTCGATAAAATAAGTCTAAACGGAATTCTCCTTTTTCAACCATAGACTCAATATCTTGGTTTGTCGCAGCAATTAAGCGGAAATTGATGTGTCTTTCCTCTTTTCCTCCAACTCTCATCACTTTTTTCTCCTGCAGAACACGTAGTAGCTTTGCTTGAACACTTAAAGGCAATTCCCCGATTTCATCTAAGAAAAGTGTGCCATCTTTTGCTTGCTCAATCAGTCCTTGTTTTCCTTGTTTATTTGCACCTGTAAAAGAGCCGGACTCATAGCCAAACATTTCTGATTCGAACAATGTTTCAGGAATTGTACTACAGTTTACCTCGATAAAAGGTTCATCTTTTCTAGTGCTGTTTGCATGTAGCATCCTGGCAAACGTACTTTTTCCTACACCTGAAGGTCCTAAAAGAAGTACAGTTGCATCTGTTTTTGATACACGATAAATGGTTTTAACAATTTGCTCAATAGATTGACTGCGAAACAATATTCCATATTGCTCAGCATCTTTTTCACGAAGCTCCTCGACCTCGGTTTGATAGCTAACGAGCTTTGTTTGTAATCTCTTATATTCTTCCTGTAGATTCAAAATTTCGGTTTGATCTTGGCTATAGCTAATGACGCACACGATGTTACCTTGTTCGTCGAAAATAGGAAAACCTGTAGCCATAACCACTTTGTCCGTTTTGGTATGCTGTAAAATTTGGCAAGTTTTCTTATTTTCTAGAACCATTGCATGAATAGAAGGAGATAAAATGCCTTCTTTTTGGAGCTGATAAACAGATTTTCCAAGGTATTGATCAGCCTTAATTCCATAGATTGACCAATGATTTGGATTAGACCGAAGTATAACTCCCTGATGATCTGTAATCGTAATATTGTTGTTGGAGGTTTCGATAATTTTATCTAACACCATATTGAGTATGTGCTTTTCCATACATCCTCCCTAGATTTATGTAAGATATTGATTCATTTATGAATTAAAATGTTTAGTTGATTTGAATATAAATCAATTTTAACATATTTGATTTGAAAATGAATCAAAATGATGAAAGTTACCTTATCAAATCAAAGGGGAAAGTTGGCACGAAACTTGCAATAGAGAAAAGAAAGTATAGATTTTATTAGAGGAGTTGTTAGTCGTGATTGATACAAACAAAATGGAAGAATTAACGGAATTAGATAAGAAACATTTTTTACATCCAACTTCACCGATCGGACAGCAGCAAAAAGAAGGTCCATCGTTCATTTTTACAGAGGGCAACGGAGTTTTTCTAACAGATATGAAGGGAAACAAGCTAATAGATGGAATGTCTTCTTTATGGAATGTTAATATCGGGCACGGCCGTGAGGAAATTAGTGAAGTTGCGAAGGAGCAAATGAAAAAATTAGCTTTTAGCTCTTGTTTTGCAACATTCAGTAATGAGCCGGCAATTCGTTTAGCAGCAAAACTGGCTGAGATTGCACCAGGAAACTTATCAACAACATTCTTCACATCAGGTGGATCGGAATCAAATGATACGGCTTATAAGCTTGCTCGTCATTATTGGGTTTTAAAAGGTAAGCCGAATAAACAAAAAATAATTTCTAGAACAAAGTCATACCATGGAGTTTCAATGGGGGCTACAAGTGCGACAGGACTAAAACCATTTCGGGATTTCACTACATCAATAGCTCCCGATTTTCATTATGTTGATCATTTTTCAACAGAATCACTGCGAAGCTTAATTGAACAAGAAGGACCTGAAACCGTTGCAGCATTTATTGCTGAGCCAGTTCAGGGAGCGGGTGGAGTTCACATTGCCCCAGATGGATACTTCCAGGAAGTTCGTGAAATTTGTGATGAATACGATATTCTCTTTATCACTGATGAAGTTATTACAGGATTTGGCCGTACTGGAACATATTTTGGTATCGATCATTATGGCGTAACACCTGATATGATGTGTTTTGCAAAAGGTGTAACAAGCGGATATGCTCAATTAGGCGGGGTTATGATCTCTGAGACATTACACAAGGAATTTAAAGAACTATCGACTGGGACGTTGCTTCATGGCTATACGTACAGTGGTCATGCAATGGCCTGTGCCGTTGCACTTAAAAATATCGAAATTATTGAGCGTGAAAATTTGATTGAAAATGCAGCAGTAATGGGTCAAGAGATGCTTAAAGGCTTTCAATCAGTACAGGAAAAACATAGCATAATTGGTGAAGTTCGAGCGTTAGGCTTAATGGGTGCTATTGAAATCGTAAAAGATAAGCAAACAAACGAACGTTTTGCATCACCATTAGCACCTCAACTTGTTAATGAAGCAGCGAAAAGAGGACTCATTCTTCGATCTGTTGTGTTTGATGGTCAAGATACACTTGTTTTTGCCCCACCGCTAATCATGACAAAAGAGGATATTACATCCCTCATTTCCATCCTAGACGAAACGTTTACGTCAGTAACAAAGGATGCTGTAAAAGGATAAGGAGGATATAAATGAAAAAACAATTATTTATTAATGGAGAATGGATTGGAACAGAGTCTTATAAAGATTTACTTTCTCCTTACAATAATGAAAAAATTGCTGAAATTGCTTCCGCAACTGAGGAAGATGTTGATAAAGCAATTGCTGCGGCTTATCAAACAAATGAAATCATGGCTGAAATGCCGGCACATCAGCGGGCTTCTATTTTAGAAAAGGTGGCAAATCTCATTGAAGAGCGTGCAGACGAAGCGGCCAAAATCATTTCTGCTGAAGCTGCAAAACCATATAAAACCGCACTTAGTGAAGTGAGTCGTACCGTTGCAACCTATAAATTTTCAGCAGAGGAAGCGAAACGCATTCATGGAGAAACAATCCCTCTTGATGCAGCTGTTGGTGGAGAAAATCGAATCGCTTATACAGTTCGTGAGCCGATCGGTGTGATTGGTGCGATTACACCATTTAATTTCCCAATGAATTTGGTTGCACATAAAGTAGGTCCAGCGATTGCATCAGGAAACACAGTGGTGTTAAAACCAGCAGAACAAACACCACTATCTTCCTTATTTTTAGCAGATATTTTTAAAGAAGCTGGTTTACCTGATGGTGCTTTAAATATTGTCACTGGTAAGGGGTCTGTTGTTGGAGAAAAAATCGTCAAAGATGATCGAGTGAAAAAAATATCGTTCACTGGAAGTCCTGCGGTCGGAATTGGTATTCGTAATAAAGCAGGCTTAAAACGAGTGACATTGGAGCTTGGTTCAAATGCAGCTGTTATTATTGATCAAGGTATTGATCTTGATAAAATCATTGACCGCTGTGTGATGGGGGCTTTTTCTTTCCAAGGCCAGGTTTGTATTTCATTGCAGCGTGTTTATATTCATGAATCATTGTATGAGCAGTTTGTAGAGAAAATGGTGGCAGCAACTAAGCAACTCAAAATAGGAGATCCACTTGATCCTAACACAGATGTTTCAGCATTAATTAGTCCACGTGATGTTGATCGTGCTCTAGCTTGGATTGAAGAAGCGAAGCAAGGAGGAGCAAAGGTATTAACTGGCGGAGCTGCTGAAGGAAATGTCTTGCAGCCAACGATTCTAACAGATGTTGATGCTAAGCTAAAAGTTTCGTGTCAAGAGGTGTTTGCACCGATCGTTCTTATTAACAAAGTAAGCTCTGTTGAAGAGGCCATTAGCAATGTGAACGATTCACAATACGGATTACAGGCCGGAATTTATACAGATAATATTCATACCGCTCTCATGGCAACGAAAAAGCTACATGTTGGAGGAGTTATGGTCAATGATATCCCAACATTCCGTGTTGATCATATGCCATATGGTGGTGTAAAAGAGAGCGGAGTTGGGCGCGAAGGGGTAAAATTTGCGATTGAGGAAATGACTGAGCAGAAGTTAGTTGTTTTTAATCAGGCATAAAATGATTAATGAGCTTAATGCCCACTGGAATTTGGGCATTAAGCTATACATAAGAGAAACTAGATTGTGAGTTACGGCTAAATATACCATTTTAAAATGCAGAAAAGTACATAGATTGAGAGGATGAAGGAGATGAAACAAGAAAAAGAGCTGAAAAAGGTTTTAACAAAGGTTGATGTCTTATTTTTAGCCATTGGTGCGATGCTCGGTTGGGGATGGGTTGTACTTTCTGGAAATTGGATCGTATCTGCAGGTTCCGCAGGAGCAATCATAGCATTTGTTATAGGGGGATTACTCGTAACCTTTGTCGGGCTGACCTATGCTGAACTCGCATCTGCCATGCCTGCAGTAGGAGGAGAGCATCATTATGTTGAGAGGGCAATGGGAAGCAAAGCTGCGTTTATTGCTTCGTGGGCAATTACATTAGGATATGTTTCAGTCGTAACATTTGAGGCTGTTGCCCTACCAACTGTTATAGATTATTTACTTCCAAACTATCAGGTTGGTTACTTATGGACAATAGGTGGATGGGATGTTTATCTGACCTGGGTATTAATTGGATCTGTTGGGGCGATATTGCTTACAGCCCTTAATTATTTTGGTTTAAAGCCAGCAGCATTTATGCAGGTTGTTTTAACAGTTTTTATTGTTGGGATTGGGATATTACTTGTATTTGGAGCAGGGACAAATGGAGACTCACAAAACCTTCAGCCGCTTTTCACCGGTGGAGTGGGCGGAATCATGACAGTGCTGATCATGGTACCATTTCTTTTTGTAGGATTTGATGTTATTCCACAAGTTGCTGAAGAAGCGAATATTCCTGCAAAAGATATTGGGAAGATTCTTATTTTTTCTGTAGGTTGTGCGGTTGTTTTCTACTTGGCTATTGCCTTTGGCGTGTCTATGGCGCTTGATCATGAGGCATTAAGTATCTCACAATTAGCAACTGCTGATGCAATGGCAGCTGTATTTGGATCTAAAATTTTCGCAAATATCTTAATATTCGGAGGAATCTGCGGGATTGTTACTAGCTGGAATGCATTTATTATCGGAGGCAGCCGTATTATTTATGCTATGGCAAACTCAGGAATGCTGCCTGCTTGGTTTGGATATTTGCATCCAAAACATAAAACACCTTCAAATGCAGTCATCTTTCTTGGTGCTTTAGCAACATTAGCACCATTATTAGGAAGACCGGCACTCGTGTGGATTGTTGATGCTGGGGGACTTGGTATCGTTGTTGCCTACTTTTTAGTGGCTTTATCCTTTATTATTTTGCGTAAAAAAGAGCCAAACATGGACCGCCCATTTAAGGCTGGCAAGCAAAATGCAGTGGGGTGGATTGCTCTCTTTTTAAGCTTAGGATTTATTTTATTATACATGCCGGGAATGCCTGCTGCACTCATTTGGCCCTATGAATGGGTGATGGTCGCTGGTTGGATTTTAATAGGGGCATATTTCTATTATCATATGAATAAGGGGAAATATGAGGTTGTTGAAAATAAGGAAACGAAAAATATATGAAATAATTGATCTCTACAATTAAGTTTAAGTCTCTGAAACCTTCCCTGCCCAATAGTGGCTCGTGGAGTTTAGAGACTTTTTTTCATGTATCTAAATAATATAGATGTGATGAAAAATAAGCTGTTGTTTAACATGCTATATTGTTTATAATATGTAACAGTATGAAAAGTCTCTAAAAAGGGGAAATCAGTGAAATGACTAAACATCCTAACTATAAAATGAATAAACTTCTAGAAGGAAACTATTCCTCTGTAATAGACTTTGTTATGAAAATGAGAAAAGAGCTTTTTCCTATGTTAGATCATGAAATGCTTCCTCAAGATCTTCTCCATTTTGAAAACTGTTATATTCAACCTGATCATGCTGCTTTTTTTACGGTTGTTACTGAAGATAGAATCATAGGATCCATAGGTGTAATACCCTACGATGGTCGTTTTCATCAACTAAGTGAAACTTATCCTCTTACGAAAGCAGCTGAAATTGTAAAATGCTATATTGATCCAGATTATCGAAGGTACGGTATTGGTACAGAATTATCTACTATTGCAACTAGTTTTAGTCGTGATGCTGGTTATCAATCATTATATCTACATACTCACCCGTTCCTGCCTGGTGCGATTCCTTTTTGGAAATCTCAAGGTTACAAAGAGATACTAGCCGAGGATGATCCAGTATGGCAGACACTTCATATGGTAAAAACATTATAGGTTTTTGAGAAAAGCTTTTCTAATACTATCACCCAATGAGAAAGGAGTTGTTGTAGCAACTCCTTTGAGCATGCAGTCAAAATATGTCTCGATAATGGCAGAATCGGGACAGAAAAAAGGGTGAACAGCCAAAGTGTGTCTCGATAGTGGCAGAATCGGGACAGAAAAAAGAGCGAGCAGCCAAAATATGTCTCGATAGAGGCAGAATTGGGACAGAAAAAAGAGCGAGCAGTCAAAATGTGTCTCGAAAGTGGCAGAATCGGGACAGAAAAAAGAGCGAGCAGTCAAAATATGTCTCGAAAGTGGCAGAATCGGGACAGAAAAAAGAGTGAGCAGTGAAAGTGTGTCTCGATAGTTGGGGAATCGGGACAGAAAAAAGAGCGAGCAGCCAAAATGTGTCTCGATAGTAGCAGAATCGGGACAGAAAAAAGAGCGAGCAGTCAAAATATGTCTCAATAGTGGCAGAATCGGGACAGAAAAAAGGGTGAACAGCCAAAGTGTGTCTCGATAGTAGCAGAATCGGGACAGAAAAAAGAGCGAGCAGTCAAAATGTGTCTCGATAGTGGCAGAATCGGGACAGGAAAAAGAGTGAGCAGTGAAAGTGTGTCTCGATAGTGGCAGAATCGGGACAGAAAAAAGAGCGAGCAGTGAAAGTGTGTCTCGATAGTTGGGGAATCGGGACAGAAAAAAGAGCGAGCAGTCAAAATATGTCTCAATAGTGGCAGAATCGGGACAGAAAAAAGGGTGAACAGCCAAAGTGTGTCTCGATAGTAGCAGAATCGGGACAGAAAAAAGAGCGAGCAGTCAAAATATGTCTCAATAGTGGCAGAATCGGGACAGAAAAAAGAGTGAGCAGTGAAAGTGTGTCTCGATAGTGGCAGAATCGGGACAGAAAAAAGAGCGAGCAGTGAAAGTGTGTCTCGATAGTTGGGGAATCGGGACAGAAAAAAGAGCGAGCAGTCAAAATATGTCTCAATAGTGGCAGAATCGGGACAGAAAAAAGGGTGAACAGCCAAAGTGTGTCTCGATAGTAGCAGAATCGGGACAGAAAAAAGAGCGAGCAGTGAAAGTGTGTCTCGATATTGGCAGAATCGGGACAGAAAAAAGAGCGAGCAGCCAAAGTGTGTCTCGATAGTAGCAGAATCGGGACAGAAAAAAGAGCGAGCAGTCAAAATATGTCTCAATAGTGGCAGAATCGGGACAGAAAAAAGTGCATGCAGTCAAAATATGTCTCGATAGTGGCAGAATCGGGACAGAAAATAGGGTGAACAGCCAAAATGTGTCTAGATAGAGGCAGAATCGGGACAGAAAAAAGAGCGAGCAGCCAAAATATGTCTCGATAGTGGCAGAATCGGGACAGAAAAAAGGGTGAACAGCCAAAGTGTGTCTCGATAGTGGCAGAATCGGGACAGAAAAAAGGGTGAACAGCCAAAGTGTGTCTCGATAGTTGGGGAATCGGGACAGAAAAAAGAGCGAGCAGCCAAAGTGTGTCTCGATAGTGGCAGAATCGGGACAGGAAAAAGAGTGAGCAGTGAAAGTGTGTCTCGATAGTGGCGGAATCGGGACAGAAAAAAGAGCGAGCAGTCAAAATATGTCTCGATAGTGGCAGAATCGGGACAGAAAAAAGGGCGAGCAGCCAAAGTGTGTCTCGATAGTGAAAGGAGTTGTTGTAGCAACTCCTTTTTCTATGGGGAAAAATAGATGCAAAAAAGATAAAAACTTCATTCTTTCCACACAATTTGCCGTTATTCTTTCTTTAGACTAATGAATCATTCAAGAATAAGAAGGAGTTTTTTTAATGGAAGCAGTCCCAATTAAAACAAAGAAGCAAACGATAAAGAAGACAAATCCATCCCTTTACAAGACTGTTTGGCGATGGCATTTTTATGCGGGGATTATTTTTGCCCCTTTTCTAATGATATTAGCAATTACAGGAGCCGTTTATTTATTTAAACCACAGATTGAACAACTGCTCTATCAGGAATATTATGAGGTAAATCCACAAGGTGAAAAAATTTCAGCAACACAGCAAATTGAGACAGTTAAAAATGAGTATCCTGACGCTGTTGTGAGTAAATATCGTCCAGGTGAAAGTGATTCAAGATCAAGTGAAGTAACGATTTCATCTAATAATGAAACTTTGACAGTGTTTGTTAATCCTTACACTGCAGAGGTAATCGGAGAGTTAAATAGTGAAGACAGGATCATGAATAAAATTGAGGAGATTCATGGTGAGTTAATGGTAGGTACAATCGGTGACCGAATAGTTGAGTTAGCTGCTTGCTGGGCAATTGTTCTTATTGTAACTGGACTTTATTTATGGTTTCCAAAAAAGAAGCAAGATTTATCAGGAGTATTGATCCCTAGATTAAACAAAGGGAAAAAGATTTTCCGAAGAGACTTACATGTAGTTCCAGCTTTTTGGGTAACAGCAGGGATGTTATTTTTAATTTTAACAGGCTTACCATGGTCAGGATTCTGGGGTACTAACTTCCAAACCATTGCAACAAATGCTGGGACGGGCTACCCACCTTCTGTTTGGGTTGGGAGTGCTCCAACATCAATCGTTCAAACAAAGGATGTAGCAGATGTTCCATGGGCCGCAGAAACCTTGGATGTACCAAAATCTGATCTGCAAGGCTTTATTCCACTCCAAATCGACGATGTTGTTGACATTGCAAATCGTGAAGGAATGCATCCAACTTATACAATTAATATCCCAAGTGATAAAGAAGGGGTATATACGTTGTCAGCCTTTCCTCCAAGAGCTCAGGATGAAGCAACAATTCATGTTGATCAATACTCAGGAGCAGTTCTAGCCGATTATCGTTATGACCACTATGGTTTTGTCGGTAAGATGGTTGCGCTAGGAGTCACCTTGCATAAAGGTACTCAATTTGGTTTTCTGAACCAGCTATTAAGTCTTTTCATTTGTTTAGGTATTATTCTTGTTGTGGCAAGCGGGATTTACCTATGGTTGAAGCGTAAGCCTAAAAAGGAAATGGGTACACCAACATCAACACGAATGTTCAAGATGGGACCATTTTTCGTGTTAATAATTGGATTAAGTATTTTGTTCCCACTTGTTGGCTTATCCATCATCGCCGTATGGATCATTGACTTGCTTATCATTCAAAGAATACCTGTTGTGAAGAGGTTTTTAAATGCGTAATTTGACAAGTAAGGGTGTTGTGACCGTGAAGAAATTTAAAGCTATACTTCTGCTCTCTTTTATGTTGTTGATACTCAGTGCCTGTTCACTGGAGCTTAAACAAGATGTTGCGAAGCAGTATAAAGAAGAAGAGCCCTTGATGGCCGATATTATCATACCAGATTCTCTTTCAACAAATCGCGATACACCATTTCAGGTTGTCCTTACTCAAGGTGAAGAAAAAGTAGACTCAGCAGACTATGTTCACTTTGAAATATGGAAGCAAGATGGTTCTGTAAAATTTGAAATGGAGCAAGCTGAAGAGGTAGGAAATGGAACGTTTCAGTTAAGTAAAAAACTAGAGAGTGAAGGGTTGTACTTTATTAAAGTACATGCGAGTAGTGGCGATTCAATTATTATGCCTCAAAAACAGTTTATTGTAGGGGAGCTTTCGGAAAGTGAGCTGGAGTTTCTTCAGGAAGGTGCTGTAGTAGAGGATGGTGATGGGGAGCATCATCATTAGTTAGTAGGTTAGAAGAGCTTTCATTCCTGGTTGGTGGAATTGAAGCTTTTTTTGTTGTTTTTGTTTGGATGAAGACTATTGTGCAGGTGGATTGATAGGGAGATGGTCTTCATAGAGTGGATGAAGACCATTGCGGGGTTGATTTGTCCTGGAGATGGTCTTCATAGAGTGGATGAAGACCGTTGTGGAGAAGATTTGTCCTGGAGATGGTTTTCATAAAGTGTATGAAGACCGTTATGGAGAAGATTTGTCATGGAGATGGTCTTCATAGAGTGTATGAAGACCGTTGTGGAGAAGATTTGGCCTGGAGATGGTTTTCATAGAATGGATGAAGACCATCGTGGAGTAGAATTGTCATAGAGATGGTTTTCATAGAATAGATGAAGACCATTTGCAGTAGAATTGGCCCGGGAACTGGTCTACATAAAGTAGATGAAGACCCTTGTGAAGTTGATCCGTTGGTAAGAATCGGGTTGTACTTACTAAAAGAATGTAAAAAAAACACTAAATCAAGTAAAGATAGTGTCATTAAAAACAAACAATTATGTGAAATAATGAAAACGCTAACATGTTTACACAACTCCCAGGGATCTTACCTCTAAAAAGGTTAGAACTGTTATTGGAAATCAAACTCCAATACAGCTAACATATCCATCTCACATAAAAGGAGGGATCAAAAAGGGTTTCATTAAAAAAGTCCATCATATCTCCTACTCTTACCTCTACTAATTTCTACTAGTGATAGCATACATAAACAGCTTCGATGGTCTAAAAATAATGAAACTATTTTTCTTCTAATGAAGGAGAAGCTAGATTATTACTCCCATTCCATTTCAGAAAGGAGTCATGAATTTTGAGGAGAAAAACAGTTAAAAAACTTGTAGGGGTATCTTGTATTGCCTCTATGCTTTTAGGTTCAGTGGTATTTATGAATAATAATGAAGCTAAAGCAGAAGAGATCACTAAAACAATTACAATTGATGGAACAAAGGTAGATGAACATAACCGATTTAAAGGATTTGGAACCGTTACAGCGAATAATACATCTCGTTTAATGTTAGATTACAAGGAAGAGCATCCTAAAGAATACTGGGAAATAATGAATAAGCTTTTTAATAAAGACACTGGAGCTGGTTTGGCACATGTGAAGGTAGAGTTAGGTGGAGATGTGAATTCTTCATCCGGAACTGAGCCGGCCACAATGAGATATGAGGATGAGCCTGCTAATGTTCTAAGAGGGGCAGGGTTTCAATTTGCTGCTGATGCAAAATCGATTAACGAAGATATTACAGTTGAAATTTTGCGTTGGGGGGAGCCGCGCTTTTCTTGGAATGGCGCTTCAAAAGGAGATTACGAAAATCGATATCAATGGTATAAACAAACGATTGATGCTGTGTATGAAGAATATGGCTTTAAGTTAGATTATGTGGGTATCTCTCAAAATGAACGTGCACAAAATAACAATGGAAAAATTGAGCTGGAGTGGCTTAAATACTTTACTTCAAAAATAAAAGAAGAGCCGAACTACGAAAGTGACTATCAGCATATTAAACTAGTTGCTGCAGATGGTTATCGTGATACATCGACAATAAGTTCTACATTGCTTGAGCATCAAGATTTGATCGAAGAAATTGATGTCATTAGTTCTCATTATGGTTTAACTGGATCAAATGAACTCACACAATTGCAAAATAAACTGATTGCTGATGGAAAGAAACCTAAGGAAGTTTGGGTTTCTGAGGGTATTGCTCCGATGATTAATGCTCGATATCGTGAAAATATGGAGCCACACTATAAGGGGCTTGGAGGTAAGGCTGGAATTATTGATGTTACATCACGAATCATTTCAGTCTATTCATGGACAGGGGCAACGAATAACCCACTAAATGCGGTTTCATTTGATTTTCAGCCGTCGGTTGCAGCATTTTATGAAGGTTCTCAGTATAATCCAAAACATCTCATTAGTGCATACGATCCTTGGTCAGGCTTTTATGAGATTGATGGAGGGTTACAAGGAGTACGTCACGTGATGAATTTTGTAGGATATGATGACCATTCTACACCTGAAAACGAGCGCTGGATGTATGTGAAGGATGCGACATTTAGTGACGGTAACTTTTTTGATGGAGGAGTAGACGTTGACACTAGTACTCATAACTATTTAACGTTAAAAGATCCAGAATCAGACGATTATACAACAGTGTTTGCAAATAACACGAAAGAAACTCGCAAATATAAAATAAAGGCTCAGAATTTAAATGGAAAAGAAGATGCACCGATTTATGTTTGGGAAACACGAGGAGCAGATGAAGGACAAAATTATGATGATAATTGGTTTAAGCTTATCAATACTATCACTCCAAAGGATGGAGAATATGAAATTGAGGTTAAACCTTATTCAATCGTAACTATTTCAACTTTAGACAAGAAATCAGAAGTGAAAGATTTTGAATATGAATCAGAGCCTGTTGATGTTTCAAAAGACACAATTTTACCTTTACCTTACAAGGATGATTTTGAATATAATAACTATCCTGTTGATGAAAAAGGCAGAAGTTATGTTGAGCGTCGCGGAGGAACACCAAGATACACAACAGATCAAATTGGAGCTTTTGAAGTAGTTCAAAAAGCAACAAAACAAAAAACGAGTGGAAGTGCTGAACGTGTTGATTTGAATATTCCAGATAGCAAAAAACATGGTAATATGCTTCAACAGATGATGACACCTGAGACGATCGGAGCAGATTGGGCAGTTTGGGGTGGTAGAGACGGTACAGCATCAACTAGTAATCCAAATACGACGATAGGTGATCATCGTTGGGTTAACTATAAAGTTTCTTATGACTTTTTACTAGATACTCATACACCTGAAGAAGAAGGTAGAAGTAATTATGCGCTTATAGGTGTGCGTCAAGTAAAAGCTGGTGGAGCAGATTCACATGCACCTTATAATGCACGCGTTTTTTCTGATGGTCGTTATGAAATTCTGAAGCTTGGCAAAGTTGAAAAAAGTGGAACGATTGAGAACTTCAATAATAAAGAGTGGCATAATCTAGCGTTTGAAGCAAAGGAAAACGTGTTTACACTTTATTTAGATGGAGCTGAAATTGACTCGTACACAGACGAAGATTATACAGTAATGGCTGGTAGAGTGGCGTTAGGTTCTGGTTATTATGAAACATTAATTGATAATTTACGTGTTGATCCAATAAAAGGATATACGTATCAATCAGATAAATATGACAGTGCACAAGGCAAGGTGTACGATTCAGAGGAGGAAGCTTTAAACAATTCCGATTCATTGAATCCGATTGGATATGTTGGTGACTGGAACTATACCCAAGCTGGATTTGCTCATTTTAACCGGACACAAATGACAGCACGTACAGATATTCCGGTTTGGAATGGGGTAACAGTAGGCTTCGGAGATTCGACAAGTGATCAAGGAACATTAAACAAGGTATTTTATTCAGGAAGTTGGTCATCAAACAGTTCCAACACTTGGGGATCAAATGGTGCTTCCTTTGAAATCGCATTTAAGGGTACTGAAATAAGGCTGTTTGGTGTGACTAACCCATCAAATGGAACAGCAGATATTTACCTTGATGGAGAGCTAGTAGGAGAAGCAAATTATTTAAACAACAGCTCCATTACGCAAATGGTTTGGTCTGCTGAGAATCTTGAGGATAAAGAGCACACACTTAAAGTTGTTTCTAAAGATAAATATACTAGTTTTACAAAAGCTGAAATTACGACAACGGATCCTGTATTAGCAGTTAAAAACATGGGACCAACTGAGATAATTAAAATATCAGATGAAGCAGAAATTGGAAATAACGAAAATACGGTTTATGCCTTTAGAAAAAATGCTGCTTGGGGATCTAACAGTACGAATGCATGGGCGAATTTCGACGATGATCCTTATATCTTAATCAATTTTACGGGATCAGGTATTGACTATCTTGCAGGCACAGCTGAAAAGTCACTTTATAATTTTGAGCTTGATGGAGTGGATGTCGGTGATTTTGCTGTCGATCTTAAAACGGGTGTAAGGTATTCTGTAAGAGGACTTGAAGAAAAACCACACACGTTGAAAGTATCATTAAAAGATAATGAGCGAAAAGACACGTACATGGATTACAGAGGAGTGAATATATACAGCACTCCTGAAGCGAATAGCGCAAAAAGTAGTATGATCTTTGATTTTGAAGGTTCAGGCTTTAACTTATTTGGTGCTACTCCAGATGCTTTAATCGATGTTTATATCGATGATCTTCTGATTGAAGAAAATTTCAGAATTTATGCAAAGGGAGACAGACTAAACTCTTATCACATTAGAGGCCTTAAAGATACTAAGCATACGGCAAGAATTGTTGTTAAAGGCGGCACATTTACCCTAGACGGAATTGATGTTATTAAAGGGAAAAATAAAGTGGAAGTAGATAAGGAAGAATTGCAGAAATTGTATGATACACATAAAGATAAAAACCATAAAGATTACACAAAGGAAAGCTGGAAAGTATTTCATAAGGCATTACAAACCGCAAAAGAAGCATTGAAAAATCCACAATCTACATTAGAAAAAGTAGTTGCAGCACAGATTGCCTTAGAAGCGGCAGTAGAGGGATTAGTTGAGCTTGAAAAGTAAATAGTATAATTTGAAAAGCCTGGAATCTTCTCGGATGATTCCAGGCTTTTTGTTATGTCTATGCTAATATGTTTTATAGTCAACAGCGTCATTCATGTTTTTTATGGGGCAAAATATTATAATAAAGATATTGTACTTTAACGATTCACACCAAAGAGAGGAGTTAGGTTTTGGAGCATATAAATATAGAATACTTTATTTTTTTCACGGCAGTATTATTAATTCTAGGAGTACTAACAACTAAGTTTTCAACAAGATTAGGTGTTCCTGCTCTTGTTCTTTTCTTAATGGTTGGAATGATTATGGGAAGTGATGGGCTAGGTCTTATTCATTTTGATAATCCTGAGCTAACACAATTAATCGGGATATTTGCTTTAGTTGTCATTTTGTTTGAGGGTGGATTACAAACAAAATGGTCATCAGTTAAATCAGTAACAGTCCCATCGCTATCTCTTGCCACAATTGGTGTTTTGCTTACGACGATTGTTGTGGCAGTGGCGGCAAAATTAATCTTTGATGTAACCTGGCTTGAAGGATTTTTATTTGGAGCGATCGTTGGTTCAACAGATGCTGCAGCAATATTTGCCGTATTAAAGGGACAAAATATACGTGACAGATTAAGTTCAACACTTGAAGCAGAATCTGGAACAAATGACCCTATGGCTGTATTTCTAACTTTATCAATAATTGAATTAATGACAGTTGATAACCCATCCTATTTGTTATTAATTGGTTCTTTTATCTGGCAAATGGGTGCTGGATTACTTCTTGGGCTACTTTTTGGTAAATTTGCAGGGTTTGCAATCAATAAAATCAATTTAGATTCAAGTGGTCTTTATCCAATCTTTGCCTTGGCCTTTTCGTTATTAACATATAGCTTAACTGACATCATTGGTGCAAGTGGACTTTTAGCTGTTTATATTGCAGCACTTGTGATTGGAAACGGAGACCTGACTTATCGCCACTCGATCTTTAGGTTCAACGAAGGTTTTGCATGGATGATGCAAATCTTAATGTTTATCATTTTAGGGTTATTAGTTTTTCCATCACAAATTTTTAATACCTATATTATCTTTAAAGGTCTTCTACTGGCCATTATATTAATTTTTATCGCTCGACCTGTAGCAGTTTTTCTCTCGACAATAAAATTAGGATTTACGAATAAGGAGAAGGTGTTTCTTTCCTGGGCAGGCTTAAAAGGTGCAGTTCCTATTGTGCTTGCAACGTTCCCAATGACGATGGGACTAGAAGACAGTCAGCTATTCTTTAATGTTGTCTTCTTTGTTGTTTTAACATCCGCCTTAATACAAGGCTCTACTATTTCATTGATCGCCAGCAAATTAGGGCTGAATGGTCCTAAAAAAGTAGAGGCCCCACATTCATTGGAACTTGTTTCAATTGGGAAAGCAAATGCAGAAATTGTTGAGTTTGAAGTAAGTGAAACGTCCATTATCACAAATAAGCTGTTAAAGGATATTAAGTTTCCTAAAGAGGTACTTATCAATGCCATCATTAGGGATGGAGATTTGGTTACGCCTTATGGAGAGACAAAAATACAGGCGGGTGATTTTCTTTATATTCTGGTTTCAAAAAGAAGGGAAAAAGAATTAACAAGCTTTTTAAATAGAAGCGTGGAAAATGAGTAGGAATTCGGAGGTGTAGACTAAAAATCTACACCTTTTGTGAATAAAATAATTTCTTGATGGCTGAATATAAATGTCGTATAATTCAAATTAGTAAGAAACTAAACCGGTTTAGTAAATCGGTTTATAAAAACGAAATAAGGTTATTTATTTTTATCGATTTAGTATTGGAGAGAATTATGAAAGCAATCACGATTTCTGATGTTGCAAAACAAGCAAATGTATCAAAAAGTACTGTTTCTCAGTATTTAAACAAACGCTATGATTATATGAGTGAAAAAACGAAAGAACGAATCAGTCAAGCAATTGAGGAGTTAGGTTATCAGCCGAACATCGTCGCCAGAAGCTTAAAGCAAAAGTCCACCTCAACAATAGGTGTGATTGTGGCAAATATTCTGCATGCGTTTTCAACTCAAGTTATACGAGCAATTGAAGATATATGTAACGAACAGGGATTTCACATCATTGTTTGCAATGCTGATGATGAACCAGAAAAGGAAAAGAACTACATTGAAATGCTAACTGCAAAGCAGGTGGATGGTCTTATTATTTTTCCAACAGGCGGAAATATCGATCTTTATAAAAGGATGATGAAAAAGAATGTTCCACTTGTGTTTTTTGATCGAGTTGTTGAGGATATCGAGGCATCTACAATCATGCTAAATAATGAAAGTGCTACCAAAATGGCAGTAGAGCATTTAGTTGAAAAAGGATATAAACGAATCGGAATCATGACAACATCTATATCAAGAAATGTTACACCACGGATTGAGCGAATAAAAGGATATAAAAAAGCATTACAAGAAAACAATTTAGATAGTAATGAAGACTATATTCGTACTCTGGATCTTCATCATATTCAAGATGGATTAAAGCAAATGCTATCTCTGGATTTCCCACCACAAGCTATTATTGCTGGGAATGATTTAACTCTCATGGAAATCTTAAAGTTTACAAAGGAAAATAATATATCGATTCCTGAAGATTTAGCCCTTATCGGTATTGATGATGTTTCATTTGCTAGTTTTTTCACCCCAGAATTAACAACAATTGCTCAGCCGACATTTGAGATGGGGAAAAGAGCTGCAGAGCTACTATTAAATAAAATTAAGGATCCAGACTATCAAGAAGAAACGAAAGTACATCGTTTTGAACCTGAGCTTATGATAAGAAATTCGTGCTAATCAAAATCAAAGGAGTGAATAAGTAATGAAAGATATTATTACAATCGGTGATGCGATGATTACGATGAATCCAAGTGCAAAGGGGCCAATGCGTTTTGTTCATACATTTGAACGAAATGTTGGAGGAGCAGAACTCAACTTTGCAATTGGTTGTGCAAGACTTGGTTTACAGACAGGATGGATTAGTCGATTAGGTAATGACGAGTTTGGTCGCTATATTCAACACTTTGTTCGTGGAGAGGGAATTGATACTTCACAAGTAAAGCTTGTTGATGGTTACCCAACTTCCGTTAATTTTAAAGAGGTGCTAGAGGATGGATCAGGGAGAACATTTTATTACCGTATGAAATCTCCAACTTTAACGCTAACACCTGAAAGTTTAACAGATTCCTATTTTGAGAATACAAGGGTGCTTCATATTACGGGAGTATTTCCAGCAATAGATGAGAAAAACGTGGACATTATAAAACGCTCCATTACCTTAGCAAAACAACATAATCTGCTTATTTCATTTGATCCAAATATCCGTTTAAAGCTTTGGAGTAAAGAAAGAGCAAAAGAGGTTTTAACAGAGATTCTTCCTTTTGTTGATATTTTCTTAACAGGTATTGAAGAAGCTGAACTATTGTTAGGGACAACGGATGAAAATGAGATTATTGAAAAAGCAATAGCTATGGGTATGTCTTATGTAGCCATTAAAAAGGGTGATCAAGGCTCGATTGGTTACCATAATGGAAAAACAGTAGAATCTCCACCTGTTCCTCCAAAAAAGGTTGTTGATACAGTAGGTGCTGGTGATGGTTTTGATGCAGGCTTTGTTTATGGAGTTCTACAAAAATGGTCATTAGAAAAAATTCTTCATTTTGCAAATACAGTTGGTTCAATGGTTGTTGGTGTTTCGGGAGATAATGAAGGACTGCCTTATTTGGAAGACATTCAAATTAGATTAGGTGAAAAGGATTTTATTGAGAGATAAGTATTCAAGAATAAAATATAAATATGTTAGGAGGAAGTTACGATACAATCGTAACAAAAAAACGTATGATAAAAAAACTTGATATCCTAAATAGAATCGTAGAATCAGGTGTTGTAGCCGTTGTTCGCGCAGAAAACGAATCAGAAGCAGTAAGCATTTCTAATGCATGTATAGAAGGAGGAATTAAGGCGATTGAAGTGACATTGACTGTTCCTGGAGCAACAGATGTTATCAAATCCTTAAAAGAGAAATTTCATTCAGATGAATTGATTCTTGGTGCAGGAAGTGTGCTAGATAGTGAGACTGCTAGAATTGCTATTTTGGCAGGGGCCGAGTACATTGTTAGTCCATGCTTTGATAAAGATACGGCAATGCTTTGTAATAGATATCAAATTCCATACATGCCTGGTTGTATGACCATTACTGAAATAAAAACAGCTATGGAATATGGAGCAGATGTTGTCAAATTGTTCCCTGGCAATACATTCGATCCTTCTATTATTAAATCAATCAAGGGACCAATCCCTCAAGCATCTGTAATGCCAACTGGTGGGGTAAACCTTCAAAACGCAGATCAGTGGATCAAAAATGGGGCTGTTGCGATTGGTATTGGTAGTGATTTATCAAAGCCTGCTAAAACAGGAAACTTTGTTGAAGTAACAAAACTGGCAAAGCAATATTGTGAGATTGTAAGAGAAGCTAGAAATAGTTTATAACTATTATTAATTGTAAAAGAAAATAAATGAAAAAGCTCATGGAAACCAAAACATTTTCCCTTGCTTGAAAAAGTTCAGGCAATTATGGAGGTTAGTTAAAGTGAGAATGACATTTAGATGGTATGGTGAGGGAAATGACAGCATTACTCTCAAGCAAATCAAGCAAATTCCTGGGGTAGAGGGAATTGTGTGGGCACTTCATGATGTTCCAGCAGGTGAAGAGTGGCCAATGGACAAAATCAACGAAGTGAAAAAACAAGCAGATGACTACGGACTGAATATAGATGTTGTTGAAAGTGTAAATGTTCATGAAGATATTAAACTAGGATTACCTACAAGAGACAAATATATTGAAAACTATAAAAGAACGATTGAGAAGTTGGCATCCGTTGGCGTAAAAGTCATATGCTACAATTTCATGCCAGTTTTTGACTGGACGAGAACTGAATTATTTAAAGAAATGGAAGACGGTTCAACGGCTCTCTTCTATGAAAAAGCAAAAGTTGTTGGTATGGACCCAAATGAATTAGTTGAAAATATTTCTAAAAACTCTACCTTTACAATGCCTGGCTGGGAGCAAGAAAGATTATCTCGATTAAAAGAACTTTTTGAAGCATATAAAGGAGTTACTCAAGAAGATTTATTTGAACATCTATCATATTTTCTTAAAGAAGTAATTCCTGTTGCAGAGGAAAATGGAATAAGAATGGGTATACATCCGGATGATCCACCATGGCCTATTTTCGGATTACCTAGAATTGTTTGTAATAAAGAAAATATTAAGCGTATTTTGGATGTTGTAGATAGTAAATCTAATGGTGTAACACTATGTAGTGGTTCACTTGGAGCAAACCCATCCAATAATATTGCAGAGATGGTTCGTGAATTTGCAGATCGCATTCCGTTTGCACATATTCGAAATGTAAAAGTCTATGAAAATGGAGACTTTATTGAAACCTCCCATCGAACATTTGATGGTTCAGTTGATATTTATGAAGTTGTTAAAGCATACCACGAAATAGGATTTGATGGTTATGCTAGACCAGATCATGGTAGACATATCTGGGATGAAAAATGTAGGCCGGGTTATGGCTTATACGATAGGGCATTAGGTATCATGTACCTCTGGGGAATTTGGGATTCATTAGAAAGAGCACACAGGAGGAACTAATGATGCTACCGATTCATGATCAATTAAAAGGCAGAGTAGCTGTTGTCACAGGCGGAAGTGGTGTTTTGTGTAGCTCAATGGCAAAAGAACTTGCAAGGCAAGGAGTTAAAGTTGCGATTCTAAACAGAACTGCTGAAAAAGGTGAAAGAGTCGCTCGCGAAATTAGAGAACTCGGTGGAGAAGCGATATCTATTTCATGTAATGTACTCGATGGTGAAAGCGTGAAACAAGCAGAAGAAATCGTATCAAAAGAACTTGGTATTTGTGACATTCTTATAAATGGAGCAGGGGGAAACCATCCTAGTGGTACGACCACGAACGAAACATTAAACCAGGATGACCTTAATAAGGAAGGTCTGCAAACATTTTTTGATTTAACAAAAGAGGGCTTTGGCTTTGTTTTTGATTTAAACATTGTTGGCACATTACTTCCTACGCAAATTTTCGCAAAGAAGATGGTGAATCGTAAAGGTGCAGTCATCATCAATATGTCTTCGATGAGCGCACCATCACCAATGACAAAAGTTCCCGCTTACAGTGCTGCTAAAGCAGCAATCGTCAACTTTACACAATGGCTTGCCGTACATATGGCTGATGCAGGTATTCGTGTGAATGCCATAGCACCCGGATTCTTTCTAACTGAACAAAATAAAAAACTACTGAAAAATGAAGATGGTAGCTTAACTGAACGTTCTGAGAAAATTATTGCACACACCCCAATGCGAAGATTTGGTAAACCAGAAGACTTACTAGGAACACTGCTATGGCTAGTGGATGAAACCACTGCTGGCTTTGTAACAGGAATTACAGTTCCAGTTGATGGTGGATTTATGTCTTATTCTGGAGTTTAGGTTTTTGATAGAAGCTTCTATTATTAAGATAACTAATAAGAAGACGTTTTTCTTTAAGAGTATGTAAAGTTCAGTTTTCGAGTACAAAAACTTAATTAGTAACAAAAAGATGCAGCCGGATTCGCAACTGAATGGACTGCATCTTTTTGTTGCTTATCAAGGTTTAATAAATGTAACGCTAATTGGATTGCTTACAACACAATCACAAAAGTAAGTGTCAGTGGTGAGTTTGTTTTGCGAAATTAATTGGGGTGAAAGTGGTAGGCTTTTCGATATTCAAGGTAGAAAATACTGTTGAGGAAAAGACTCTGATATTATTCATTGTTGATTTTTTCGTGGAGGTATAGGCATTGATAGGAGGAGAAATTCCGGTTAACGTGTATAGTAGGTGCTTAAGAAGCCTATATAAGCGGATATATTCCGGTTAATTTCTCTTTATTTAACTAAATCTAAAGATAAAGTTAATATAAGCGGAAAAACTCCCCTTATTCTGCGGGGAATGTTGGTATTTCACGATTTAAACGGAATTATTCCGTTTATTTTTTTCTAATTTTGTGAAAACACATCTATAGGATGCAAAATACTGTAAAAATACATGGAGACACAATCTTCCAAGATTATTGCTCATCAAATTATCGATTAATATAAGTGCGATTTACTGTTCGAATAGTAAGGTTATATCTAAACGTCTTTTTATTATAGTTGTTTTAAAATAACAAAAAAGTCTAGAGAAATAACCAATTAAATTATATACTATATTTACGAAATAGAACATTAAAGATATAAATGGAACAATAGCGAACAATAGGGGGTTCTCGAAAAGAAAACTGGACCTTTTATACTAGGTTTGTTTTTGTTCAATCCTGTCCTATAATAGTAAAATAAAGAAAATAACGGGGGACATAAAGAATGCTTGCAGTGGAACGGCATGAACGTATTTTAGATCAACTAGATAAAAATAAGATTGTAAAAGTATCTGAGCTTAGTAAGCTGTTAGATGTAACTGAGAAAACGATTCGCGGGGACTTGGAGCTATTAGAAAAAAGAGGTCTTCTAAATCGAATTCACGGTGGAGCCGTATTGGCAGAGGACGAAGGAAGAATGCTACCAATTGCGGAACGACAATCGGGATATAGTGATGTCAAATCTGCGATTGCAAAAGAGGCTGTCAAGCTCATTGAACCGAATGAAACGATTTTAATGGACGGAGGCAGTACGACGATAGCTATTGCAGAGTTACTTGGAGAATTTCCGATTACTGTCATTACAAATGATTTGAAAATAGCGAATGTGTTGCTTTCAAAAAGCAATGTCCAATTAATGGTTTTAGGTGGAACAAGAATTGATAAATCTTCCTCTTTGATGGGGGCACAAGCTACCGAAATGCTAAAGCGAATGAGAGTGAATCGTTTGTTTTTCGGTACAACAGGAATCTCAGTTGAACATGGATTAACCGTTTTTAATAGTATCCATGCTGATTGGAAAAAACAAATTATATCATGTGCAGATCATATTACGTTGTTGGCTGATTCATCAAAATTTGAAAAGGTTGCTCTTATACAATTTGCAAATTTTGATGAAGTAAATGAAATTGTAACAGATACAAATCTTGATCCACATATAAAAGAAACATTAGAAAATAGTCACGTGCGATTACATCTAGCAAATGTATAAAGATTAGAAGAAAAGATGATAAACGAACAATTAATCGTTGTCATCTTTTTTATTTATGTTATAATCAAACTATAATGAACTTAAACAAACAATAAAGAACATATTGATACAAGAGGAGGTATGAAAATGGGTTCACTTTTTTCACTGGAAGGAAAGGTTGCTCTATTAACAGGAGCAAGTCGAGGACTAGGACAGGGAATGGCAGTTGGTTTAGCAGAAGCAGGAGCAACTGTTATTGGAGCAGGTATGAGTGATATGTCCGAAACAAAAGAAAAAATTGAAGCGGTTGGTGGCGTATTTCATGGATTGAAAATTGATTTATCAGTAGATCATGCAGCTGAACAATTAGTATCAGAGGCCCTTAAATTAACAAACAAGATTGATATTTTAGTTAACAATGCAGGAATTATTAGAAGATCTGAAGCTGAAAATTTTTCCGATGATGATTGGTATGAAGTGATTAAAGTAAATCAACACTCTGTTTTTCAATTATGTAGAGAAGTTGGTAAACATATGCTTGAAAACGGCTCAGGTAAAATTGTGAATGTTGCCTCAATGCTTTCGTTTCAAGGTGGGTTAAGAGTACCAGCATATACAGCGAGTAAACATGCTGTTGCAGGATTAACAAAATCTCTTGCGAATGAATGGTCTAGTAGAGGTGTGAATGTAAACGCTATCGCACCGGGGTATATGGAAACAGATAACACAGCACAGCTTCGTGCAAACAAAGATCGAAATGAGTATATTACATCTAGAATTCCACAAGGTCGCTGGGGAACACCTGAAGACCTAAAGGGTGCTGTCATCTTTTTAGCATCAGATGCTTCAAGTTATGTGAACGGTCATATTTTATGTGTTGATGGTGGATGGATGAGTTCATAAACACTTATTGTTTTTATATTTTTAAGAAAAAAGCGAATTCGAAAGGGGAAATTTTTAATGGAAATCAGACACGCTACAAATCCAACAGACTTTAAATCATATACAACAGAAAGATTAAGAAATGATTTTTTAATTGATTCACTTTTTGTTCAAGGTGAAATTAATATGACATACTCTCACTATGATCGTGTTGTCACAGGTGGGGCAATCCCAACTAGTCAATCTCTTAAGTTAGAGGATCAAGATACATTAAAGACTGAATATTTCTTAGAAAGACGTGAAGTTGGTATTATTAATATTGGTGCTGAAGGTACTGTTTTAGTTGATGGGCAAGCTTATACATTAAATAAAAGAGATTGCTTATATGTTGGTATGGGAAACAAGGAAGTATTATTTGAAAGCAGCAATGCTTCTGATCCTGCAAAATTTTACATTGTTTCTACTACAGCACATAAACAATATCCAACAAAGAAGGCACCAATCGAAGATGCAGAGCCAACTCATTTAGGATCTGATAGTGAATCAAATAAACGTACAATTTACAAATATATTCATGCAGATGGTATTCAAAGCTGTCAACTAATGATGGGAATGACGTTATTAGAGCCAAATAACATGTGGAATACAATGCCTGCACATTTACATGACCGTCGTATGGAAGTTTACCTCTACTTTGATATGGATGAAAATTCAAGGGTTTTCCACTTCATGGGTGAGCCTAAAGAAACTCGTCATCTACTAGTGAAAAATGAACAAGCGGTCCTATCTCCACCATGGTCCATTCATTCCGGTGTTGGAACAAGCAATTACACATTCATCTGGGCAATGGCGGGAGA
The DNA here is from genome assembly GCF_003667825.1 of Metabacillus litoralis. Taxonomy (NCBI): domain Bacteria; kingdom Bacillati; phylum Bacillota; class Bacilli; order Caryophanales; family Bacillaceae; genus Metabacillus; species Metabacillus litoralis. The sequence goes on from NZ_CP033043.1 coordinate 94,312, forward strand.
AAATTATACGTTCACAGACATGGATGCTGTGAAAATGGAAGATTTAAAGTAAATAAACCATTTAAATCCAAGCAAACAAACAAGAAAAATAGTGCATGACTCTTTTTGAGGAGATGCACTATTTTTTATTGTTAGGAAATTATCACTGCATTAATTGTGGACAATGCTTCGACAGCCAGCTTCAGCGCCTAGCCCCTCGAGGTCATAAGGCGATTTAGAATATAAGGCAAAGAACGCCTTCTATTCTAAATCACCTTATGCTTGTCGGGGCTGTACGAGGCGCTTACGCTTTTGGTATGAAAAAGTAAAAAAATTATAAAAAGTAGTAAAAAATATGCTACTTAGCTTAAAATCATTCACTCTATTATTAAACGTAATACTTCGAGATGAAATGGAGGAAACTTTGTGGAATCGTCTAGCTGGATGGGAGGCTTGTTACGAGTTTGTGACTGGATTAGTAAGTTAGCTTATCTGAATTTATTATGGTTGGGCTTTACAGTGTTGGGGTTCGTTATTTTTGGCTTTGCACCTGCAACAGTGGCTATGTTCACAATTTTACGTAAGTGGATCATGGGAGAAAGTTATCTCTCAATCTTTTCGTTATTTTGGTCAGTTTATAAAAGTGAATTTAAGAAGGCGAATATATTATGGAGTTGCCTTTTAGTTTCAGTCTTATTTATGTATGTTGACTGGGTTTTAATCCACTCAATGCAAGGAATTTTACATTACATGCTTTTAACTTTCTTTGTTATAGCTTTCATTTTCATACTAATGATCACCATGTATATATTTCCAGTTTATGTTCATTTTGAAGGATCGGTCCTTCACTACTTTAAATCTGCTATTCTTCTAGGTGCTTCGTTTCCAGGTCGTACTTTTTTAATGATGCTATCAGTAGGAACTGGGAGTTTAGTTAGTATCCTCTTTCCTGGTGTTGGTCTTTTGTTTTGTGGAAGTGGAATTAGCTTTGCATTAATGTATTTCTCTTTTTCAATTTTTAAAACGAAGCTAGCAAAGACTAAATAGTTTAAGTGAGAAAGTCAAAATTATTATAACTTTCATCAAAATACTGTTAAGTAATTGAAATTTTTCTTTTTTATAATAAAGGTATATTACAAAAGAGAGGTGATACCCGATGAGTCCAAAAACAGAAGTAACAACATCCTCAAATGTTTCGGTAAGGAAGAAAAGAGGATCCGTTAAAAGAACAGAAAGCTTAGCAGGGTTTTTATTTGTATCACCAATGCTGATCGGTGTTTCAATTTTAGTCCTACTGCCAATTTTTGCAACGTTTATTCTTAGTTTTGCAGATTGGAAGTTTATTCAAAGTATTGATCAGTTAAAGTGGATAGGCTTTGATAACTTTAAAGATTTGATGGACGATAAGGTGTTTTTAAAGTCTCTATTAAATAATGCACTCTTTATTTTTACAGTCCCTATTTGTATGGCGGTCTCCTTATTGTTAGCTGTGGTTATTGATAAAAGCGTTTACATGAAAAGTTATTTTAAGGTAGCATTTTTCATGCCATATATTTCAAGTGTAGTAGCAATTGCGGTTGTCTGGCAGGTTTTATTCCACCCTTCTGCAGGACCGATTAACCAAACATTGATGGCTTTAGGAATTGCCGATCCACCAAAGTGGATTGCTGATCCGAATTTTGCCTTAATTTCTGTTATGCTAATTCAAATCTGGATATCGATTGGGTTTAACTTGATTATCTATATTGCAGGCTTACAATCGATTCCACAAGAGCTATATGAGGCAGCTGATATGGATGGAGCAAATTCTTGGGTGAAATTTCGCCATATTACGTTCCCAATGGTATCTCCAACGTCCTTTTTCTTGCTAATTACAGGAATTATTTCGACATTCAAAGTATTTGACCTAATCGCTGTATTAACAAAAGGTGGTCCTCTACATTCAACAAGTATGCTTGTATGGCACTTATATGATACAGCTTTTGTGAACCTAGATATAGGTTACTCCTCTGCAATCGCAGTGATCTTATTCTTGATTGTTTTCTTAATTACAATCTTCCAATGGATTGGTCAGAAAAAATGGGTTAATTATTAAAGGGGGGATAATATGACAAGCCGTTTAAATGTTCAAAAAATAATCATTACAATAATCATATTTATCGTTAGTATCATGTTTTTACTGCCGTTTGTTTGGATGCTTTCAACCTCATTTAAAATAGAAGCAGATGTATTTAAGTTTCCGATTCAATGGATACCAGAAAGATGGAATGGGTTTAATAACTACCAACAAGTATGGTTTGGAGAATTTCCGTTTTACCTATATTACTGGAACTCTATTAAAGTAGCTGTTCTGACGACAGTTGTATCATGTACGGTTTCAGCTTTAGCAGCTTATGGATTTTCTAAAGTAGATTTTCCTGCTGGGAAATGGTTGTTTCTGATTGTACTAGCGACTTACATGGTTCCACCACAAGCAAGTTTGGTGCCACAATTCATTCTATATCGAAATATAGGATTGTTTGATAGCCATTTAGGTCTTATATTGTTGGGAAGCTTTAGTGTTCTAGGAACGTTTATGCTACGTCAATTTTTTATGGGAATTCATAATGAATATATAGATGCTGCGAAAATAGATGGTGCAGGTCATTGGCGAATTTTCTGGTCTATTGCTCTACCAATTGTCCGTCCCGCCGTTGCTACTTATGCCATCTTGAGATTCATATGGACCTGGAATGACTATCAAAACCCATTAATTTTCTTACGTACAGACGCCCTATATACGATTCAATTAGCTATGCAAAAGTTTACGACAATTAATGGAGAATTTTATTCCCTGATCATGGCCGCGGCTGTATCGGCGATTCTACCATTATTAATCGTATTTATTATTGGTCAAAAGCAAGTAATTGAAGGCATTGCTCTAGGTGGGGTAAAAGGATAATCGAATAAAAGTCAAATAATTCTTAATAGAGGTAAAATAATTTACATTTGATGATCAATGGCCTTTGCTATAATTCGTGTTGTAAGGGCTTTCCGAATAAAATGAAAGCGATTTAATAATGAACAAGGGGGATGTAACATGAAGAAAAAGTTTTGGTCAACAGTATTTGCATCTACAATGCTTGTTGGTGCCTTAGCAGGTTGTTCTGGTGGAGGGGGAGAAAGTGCTTCTGGATCGGAAGATGAAAAAGATACAAATGCATCCGAAGAAGCAGTTACAATCAAATTTCATACTCACGGTAATGAAGCTAGCTACAATTGGGAAAAAACAATTACTGCTTTTGAAGAGGAATATCCTAATATTGACGTTGATTTAGTTATTCTTAGTGAAAAGGGAGATACGCAAGAAGCAACGCAAAAGCTTGATTTAGCTGCTGCATCTGGTGAACAGCTGGATGTTCTTATGTTTAGTGATCCAGCAAGCTATGCTCAACGAGTTGCTTTAGGAATGGTAGCACCGATCGATGAGTTTATTGAAGAAGACGGATATACATTAAGTGAAGAATATAAAGTTGACACCAAAATAGACGATAGCTACTATGCTTTACCAGGTAAATTTAATCCATGGTATGTTCTTATGAATAAAAATCATTTAGATGAAGCAGGTTTAGAAGTACCAACGGATTGGACTTGGGATGAATATATGGAATATGCGAAAAAGCTAACAACTGATGATCATTATGGCACATATTTCCATGGTCCACAGGGTGGTGGCTGGATGGAATTTATGAAACTAGCTCTTGCTAGTGAAGAAGATAATACAGAGTTCGTTAAAGCTGACGGAACATCAAACTTTGACAGTCCTCTATTCAAGAAAACATTAGAAATGCGTGCTCAAATGGAATTAGAAGACAAGTCATCAGTTCCTTATACAGATATTATCTCTCAAAAGCTTCATTATCGTAATCAGTTCTTTGGTCAAGATGCAAGCACGATTTTAATTGGAAGCTGGATGAATACAGAGCTTGGTGGAACAGATCAATTCCCACTTGATTTTAATGTAGCAGTAGCACCTTATCCGAAAAACGAAGCAGGAGATGAGGGTGGCTATACACCTGTTACAACTGACTTTATGTCTGTTGCTGCAAATTCAGAGCATAAAAAAGAAGCATACACATTTATTCGTTGGTACACAACGGAAGGACAACTTGTACAAGGGAAAAATGTCCCATCATGGAACGGTGTAAGCGATGATGAGTTAGGTTCTATTATAGATGGCATTTTAGCTGGTACAGCAACACCAGAAAAGGTAGACCGTGATTCACTTGTTAATGTACTGAAAAACGCTAAATCATCTAAAATCATTCCACCTGTAGCTTATCAAGCAGAGCTTTATAAGGTGGTTAATGAAGAATATGAAAAACTAATTCTAGGTGAACAAGATATTGATGCTACATTAAAAGCAACACAAGAACGTGCACAAGAAATAATCGACAATAATCAATAGTCGTTTGATAAAATAATAAACAGGGGCGTAAAAAACCGTTTCCGCCCTCAAACTTTTTCTTAACTGAGGAGGATTGGTTATGTGGAATCGGATACAGCAAAAGCTGACGCCCCATTCTTTTCGTTATAAAGTCATTTTAACTTCCATTATTTGCATCGTGATTCCTGCTATTATAACGTTGTTTATCTACAGTTATTTAACAAAAGATGCCATGAAGGAGCAAGCATTATCAAATGCAAATAGAGAACTTATCTTAGCAAGTGAATATGTAACAAAATTACTTGATGATATGCTGTATGTTGCTAATTTTGTTCAAATAGATTCAGAGATTAATACCATATTAAAAAAGCATGCTAAAGAAGATAAAAACCAAGTTGTACAACAAAATGAATACTACGAAAACTATATGGAATACAGCAAAGTGGCAAAAACAATTGAAAACATTACTTTGCTTGGTGAGAAGTCATATGTAACAATTCTTCTGAAAAACGGAAAACATTACACCAATTACTCTTTGAGTGAATATAATCCTGAACAGCTCTTCCAAGAACCATGGTTCAAAGAACTAGATGGAGTTTTTGGTTATGAAGCGGTGTGGATCGGTAGTCAGCCAACAGTGTTTCAATCTGAACAAAAATCTAGCCCATATCAAATTTCTGTGGCAAGAACGCTAAGAGATTCGAATCTGAAAATATACGGATACGTTATTGTGACAATCATGGAAAACAAAGTAAAACAAGCATTTGAAAGCATGCCTGGTAAAGAAGAAATGATGTTAGTTGATTCTTCTAATAAAATATTATCACATGCTAATAATGAAAAAATCGGAACATCGTTTCCTTATCTAGTGCAAGTGAAAAAGAAAGATTTCTCAAATATAATGACGATTTCAAATCAAGATTACCTCTATGCAGACCACAAGATTTCTTATACCGGATGGAAATTAGTATCAATAAATCCATATAAGCAAGCAATTTTTAAAATTAACTCCATTTTTAACAAAGTATTTTTAACTCAATTGATCTCATTTATTATCTTTTTTCTTCTATTAACTTATGTTATTCAAACTATTACAAAACCACTTGTTCACTTAGGAGATGTCGCATCATCTGTACAAAGTGGGAATTTAAACGTTCGTTCACATATTCATAGCAAAGACGAAATAGGGAGATTATCAATTTCGTTTGATTCCATGCTAGATAAAATCAATGAAATGATTCGAGAAATTACTGAAACCCAAGTAAGAAAACGAAGAGCAGAATTTGCTATGCTACAGGCTCAAATTAATCCACACTTTCTATTTAATGTCTTAAATTCTATTCGGATGAAAGTTATGAAAAAAGGTGATTATGAAAGTGCGGAAATGATTAGTTCTTTATCTAAGCTACTGCGAATGACCATTGATAAAGATAAAGGGATGATTTCGTTTAAAGAAGAGGTAGACATTGTAAAAGATTATGTCACTTTAATGAATATGCGCCAAAAAGAAGCGGTGAATTTTGAAATTATTGTTTCAGCAGCCGCTTATTTGGAAGCGATACCAAGATTTATCCTACAGCCTATTATTGAAAACTCCATTATTCATGGACTAAATCAGAGTGCAGGAGAAATCTTGTTACACGCTTATGTGAAAGGAAATGATTTTTATATTACGATTGAGGACAATGGTGAAGGGATGGATGAGGATTCATTAAAAAACCTTCGTAATAAGCTTCGTTTAGATTCAAATTCAATAGCAGGTCAAAACAAGAGTGGCTTCTCAAGTCTTGGAATCTCAAATGTGTATGAACGGATGCGAATGACATTCGGTGATTCTTTTAGTATGGAAATAGATAGTGAGAAGGAAAAGGGAACAAAGGTAGTGATGTCCGTTTCTAGAAGGGGGAGAAGATAGTGTATAAAGTAATGCTAGTAGATGATGATTATCCTGTTTTGGAGCTATTATCTGAAATAATCGATTGGGAACAGTTAGGGTTAACACTTCAAAGTACTCATGAAAATGGAGCGAATGCACTGAATTCTGCCTTAAATGAAATGCCAGATATCCTAATCACCGATATTGGGATGCCCAAAATGAATGGAATAGAGCTAACACAAAAATTAAAGGAACTAAATCCAAATTTAAAAGTGTGTATGTTAACTTGTCACAATGAGTTTGAATACGCGCATAAAGCATTAAAGCTAAATGTTCAGGATTATCTTCTAAAAGATACCCTTAATCCAAAAGATTTGGATGTTTTATTAGACAATATAAGAAAAAATCTTGATGAAGAAAATAGTAAAAAATTAAAGGAATCACAATTAGAAAATATAGTAGAAAGAAATCGTGAGTCTATGAAGCGTGAGTTTCTTCGCAAAGCAATTTATCAACAAATTTATAGCCATGGTGATTGGTATGATGAAGCATTTTCTCTTGGATTAAATTTAAAAAGCACAACTTATATTCCTGTACTATGTTTTGTTCAAGAATATCAAGCGGCTAAAGAGTCTTTTCAGTCAGAAGATACATTAGTGTTTTCTCTTCAAAATGTTATAGGTGAGGTACTAAATAATGATGGTATTGAAGCTGTTCATTTTACATTAGGAAGCAAAGAATCGTTTCTGTTTTTCTCCTATCATTCAACCTTAAAAGCAGACAGTTATGGCAAAGCGTATGAATGCATAAGAAAGATTCAAAGTCATGTATCAAAAACATTAAATATTTCTCTTTCATTTTTAATTGGTGAATTAATAGATGATCAAGCATCCTTTCAAATAAAGAGTAAAAGTTTACTAGAGAGTACACAGCAACGTTTTTATATGGAGAAAGCTTCAGTTAAAAAAAAACGTCATGAAGCAGTCTCAAGAGAAAGCTTATTTGAATGGTATGATGAAGCATCTTTTGAAATAAGACAGCTAATTATCGCGAAAGATGCTTCAAAAATAAATCCAGTCGTTTCAAAATGGATGATGGTTTTTAAAGAAAAGCAATATTCGGCAGAATTTGTGAAGGACTGGGTGCTAAAGCTCCTATTAGATCTGAAAGTAAAATTGAAGGCTCTGCAGTTTTTTGGAACAAAATCTTCAGATGAAGTGCTACATGAAGAAATTCTAAGTATTGACTCATTAGCTGATTTAAGAGTTTGGCTTATCAAGTATTTTGAAATGCTTCTCTCAGCTGTTAATGATGTTAGTACACAATCAAGACGTAAAGAAGTAATTGAGGCGTGTAAATATGTAGAAGTTCATTTAGAGAAGAAGATAACACTTGATGAAGTTGCGAATGTTTTGTATTTAAATCCGAGTTATTTTAGTAGACTTTTCAAAAAAGAAGTTGGAGAGACATTCGTAGAGTACGTAACAAAGGCAAAGATGACAAGGGCAAAGGAATTACTCGAGCAAACAACTGATTCAGTCGGCAAAATTTGCGAAAGGCTTGGGTATGATAACCAAAGTTATTTTATCAAGGTATTCAAAAACTATGTAGGAATTACGCCTATAGAGTTTAGAGGAGAAAGAAAACAGGCGAACTAAACTGAGAAAGGAAGATTTGATGGTTAGTAATCAAACATGGGTAAACGAAGCATGGGAAAAGACTACTATAAAACTTAAGAGAACAAGTGAGAAAATTGGAGCGAATTTTCCACATGCAAGTGTAGATGGGTCTTATCAATTAGAAGCACCTTCTTGGTGGACAGCAGGATTTTGGCCAGGACTTCAATGGCTACTGTATCGTGAAACGAAGGAGAACTCTTTTAAGGAAATAGCTGAACAATGTGAAGAGAAACTTGATAGCGTTATTACGGACTACTATAAGCTGGATCATGATATGGGATTTATGTGGACGTTAACAAGTGTGGCAAGATATAAGCTTCTAGGTGAAGAAGACTCTAAAAGACGTGCTCTTTTGGTGGCGAATTTATTAATGGGAAGGTTTAACTCTGAGGGAAATTATATTCGTGCCTGGAATCCCTGGCATGAAGGAGAAGACAACTCAGGCTGGGCGATTATTGATTGTTTAATGAATCTTTCTCTATTATTTTGGGCTTCAGAAGTTACGGGAGATCCACGTTATAAGCATGTTGCAAAAAAGCATGGAGAAACAGTGCTGGAACACTTTATTCGAAAAGATGGTTCTGTTCACCATATTGTTCGGTTTGATCCGGTTACGGGTGAGCGAGTCGAAGCAATTGGTGGTCAAGGTTTTTCACCAGATTCAGCATGGTCCAGAGGAACTTCGTGGGCTGTTTATGGGTTAACGCTATTGTATAAACACACACAAGAAGAGCAATATCTTCAAGCTGCTAAAAATGTATCACACTTTTTTATTGCCAATCTACCGGATGATTCTGTACCATATTGGGATTTTAGATTACCAGATCACATCACAAAGCACCGTGATTCATCAGCAGGAGCAATTGCTGCTTGTGGATTACTTCTTTTAGGCAGTTTAGTCGAGCCTTCTGAACAAAGAATGTATAAAGAAGCAGGCACAAAAATTTTAAAATCTCTTTATGTGAATTATGGAGCTTGGGAAGATCTGAATGAAGACGGATTAATTCTTGAAGGAACAAGTCATTATCCTGAAGGGAAAAACATAGACGTTCCACTAATTTATGGGGATTACTATTTTGTTGAAGGTCTGGCTATGTTAAAGGGACATAAACAGTTATTTTGGTCTGTCGATAAATAAAATCGGGAGGGAGTAAGTGATCATATGCTTACAAAAAAACGATCATTAATGAGCAATCCTCTTAAAACGAAGCAAGATGTTGAAGATGCATTTAGAGAATTGTGTGATCCATTAAAGCAATATTATAGTAAAGGATTTGCTCGAATACATTTAGGTCATACAAGTGCTGCTTATTCTGATTCTATTGCAGGCCTTGAAGGCTTCTCACGGATATTATGGGGATTAGCTCCTTTGCTTGCGGGAGAAGATTATAATGAAAATGAGTTATTGGAGATGCATTTGGAAGGCATTAAGAATGGCACAAACCCTCTGCATGACGAATATTGGGGTGAAATAACAGACTATGATCAAAGAATAGTAGAGATGGCTGCCTTTGGTCTAGCACTGATTTTAATACCTGAAAAAATATGGGATCCACTTAGTGAGGAAGAAAAGGGGAATTTTAGTCGTTGGTTAAATCAAGTTAATCACTGTCAAGCACATGATTGCAATTGGCTTTTCTTTTCGGTCATTGTTAATTTAGGTTTTCAGAATGTTGGACTGCCGTATCATTCAAAAAAGGTAGAGGAAAATCTAGATAGAATTGAAACATTTTACTTATCAAATGGCTGGTACTCAGATGGCACCGATGGTCATGTTGATTATTATGTTCCTTTTGCTATCCAATTTTATAGTCTAATCTATGCGAAGGTTATGGAAGATAAAGATCCGATTCGTTCACAAAAATATAAGGAACGAGCAGAAGTATTTGCTAAAGAATTTATCACTTGGTTTTCTTCAGAGGGTTCCTCTCTTCCTTATGGCAGAAGTTTAACATACAGATTTGCTCAATCATCGTTTTGGAGTGCTGCAGTTTATGCAGGGATTGAGCCTTTTTCATTAGGTGTGATGAAGGGGATTCTTCTGAGAAATCTAAGATGGTGGTTTCAGCAGCCGATCTTTAACGATTCGGGTGTGCTTACAATTGGTTATTCGTATCCGAATCTAGTGATGGCTGAAAATTATAATTCACCAGGCTCTCCGTATTGGGCATTAAAATCATTCTTGCCTTTAGCCCTACACAAGGAACATCCCTTTTGGAAAGTAGAAGAAGAACCCTTACCGGAAGTGGGTAAGAAGGTTGTTCAAAAAGAACCACATATGATTATTTGTAGAAATGAAATGAATGATCATGTTTTAGCATTTAATTCTGGTCATCTTTCAACAAATGAACATACACATACTACAGCAAAATATGAAAAGTTTGTTTATTCAACCTCTTTTGGGTTTAGTGTACCACGAGCAGAATGGGGACTTCCCCAAGGGGCCTTTGACTCTATGCTTGCCTTAAGTGAAGGAGATAATCTTTACCGTGTAAAAAGACATTGTGAAAACTATAGGGTGGAAGACGACTATATTTATAGTAAGTGGAAGCCTTGGAATGATGTAGAGGTGGAGACGTGGCTTGTCTCGGGAACTCCTTGGCATATACGAGTTCATCAAATTAAAACGAATAGATTACTAGATACCGCAGATGGTGGCTTTGCTTTGGGAATTGAAGATAAAAAAGTAATTTCAGAATTAGTCACAAAACAAGCTGATCAAGCCTGTATTGCTTCAATGACTTGGGGAGCTAGCGGAATTATGAGTCTTCTTGGAGGAGGAAATGCTGAATTTATTTACCCTAACTCCAACACGAATATTCTTCATTCACGTACGGTTATACCAACGATTAAAACTCGAATCCATCCAGGTACTAGTATTTTAGTCAGTGCGGTTTTTGGTGAAACAGAAGAGAGTTATTACACAAAGTGGGAAGAAGCGCCTATTATAGAGATGGATTCTAACCGAATAACGATAAAAGCTTTAAATAAAAAAGCTCTTGAAATCAACATTTAGTGGGGTGGCTACTAATTTGACATTAACAGCGGAGCAGTTAAGTAGTTTTATAGATCATAATAAAACTTTACTTTTGTTTTCGTCAAAAGAGGAACAGCATCAATGGTTTCATTCTATAAAGAGCAAACAGTCATTCCAGTCCTTACTTGATGAGATAAAAGCTGAAGTTGATAAGCTATGTAAAGAGCCAATTACAGAGTTGTCATTTTTTGACTTTACCCTTTTTAGAGAAACAGGTTCAAGACTAGAGTACGAAAAACACTACTTTACTAAAAGAAAAAGATTAAATACGTTTGCTATTATGTGCCTTCTTGAACCTGATCAACCAATCTATTTAAAAGAACTTCATGAGGTGATTTGGAGTATCTGTAATGAATATAGTTGGTGTTTGCCAGCGCATTTAAAAGATAGACCTGAGATGTTAGAGGAAAGTGATTTCTTAACATTAGCTGAACAGCCTCACTATACGATTGATTTGTTTTCTGCTGAAACAGCTTTTGCTCTTAGTGAAATTTATCGGTTAACAGAGGATGTGCTTGATCCGCTTATCAAAAAAAGAATAGTACAGGAACTACACAAAAGGATTTTTATCCCTTTTCAACATCAGTCTTATTTTTGGGAAACATCCACACATAACTGGGCTTCAGTTTGTGCTTGTTCAATTGGTGCAGCTGGATTACATCTGTTGAATGATGAGACGCTTTTAGCGGGAATTTTAAAGCGTGTACTGAATGCCCTTCAATATTATTTAAAAGGGTTTAATGATGATGGTGGCTGTTTAGAAGGGTACGGTTATTGGCAATACGGGTTTGGTTTTTATGTTTATTTTGCAGATTTACTAAAAGTAAAAACAGCAGGAAACGTAGATTTGTTTGATCAGAAAAAAGTCCATAAAATGGCTCTCTTTCAACAAAAATGTTTTATACATAAAAAGAAAGTAGTGAACCTTTCTGATTCAACAGAGGAAGCGACTGTTTTCCTCGGACTTAGTCATTATTTAAGTCGCATGTATCCACAAATAGAAGTGCCTAAAAACGAGCTTAGAGCTTCATATAGTGAAGATCATTGCAGCAGGTGGGCACCAGCTATTCGCAATTTGCTTTGGTTTGATGAAAGTAAGAGAGGGCAAGAGTGGCGAGATACAACCTATTATTTAAACGATTCTCAGTGGCTTATTTCAAGAAATAATGGCTATGCTTTTGCCTCTAAAGGTGGTCACAATGACGAACCTCATAATCATAATGATATCGGCCACTTTATTCTACAAGCTAATGGTGAAACCTTTCTTAAAGATTTAGGAAGTGGTATGTATTGTGAAGCCTATTTTAGTGATAAGAGATATGAGTTTTTATGTAACGGTTCACAGGGACATTCGGTACCAATTATTAATAATCAATTGCAAAAAGACGGCCCTAGCTATTGTGCGAGAATAATAGATCAGCTCCAGCAGGATGAAGAAGATATGTTAGAAATGGACTTGGCAAAAGCATATGAAGTTTCGGAGTTAAACAGTTTGGTAAGGAGGTTTGTTTGGAAGAAAGTAAATAAACCTATGTTAGTATTAACAGACACTTATACTTTCTCTTCAACTCCGGACTCAATCGTAGAACGATTCATCACTCCCGTTTTATCATTATCTTATGAATCTGATGGAATTGTATTAACTGGTGACCAAAGTATTAAAATTTCATATGATTCTAGTCTACTTGACTTGACGGTGAATGAAAAAGATTTTCTTAATCATTATGGTGAAAAGGAAAGGTTTTGTCAGTTGGATTTTTCTGTGAAGGAACTGAGTCAATTGTGTCGAGTGGAGTTTGAGTTTTCCTTTTTATAATGAAGAAGCAGCACTAGGAACCGTCCCTCAAAGGTTGGTTCCTATCTTCAAAACGACTCTTTCTACTATATGATTTCATTTCATCTAGGGAATTCGTATACCTACTATATAATAGAAGTTAGCTAAAAACACTTCTTCTTTTTTACTATACATGTCTGTAGTCTTCATCTTTCTTGATATAATTTACCTACAATAACTAATCGTTATTAGTGGGTATAAATACCAATTTATAATTTATACAATTTGTTGACTTTACTAACCCCTGATGATAAGATGTTCCTTGTCCCTTCGTAGAAGGATACTGTTAGGTTATTTTTATATGAGATATGTTGGATAGAATGACCTAAAAAACATTTTAGAGACATTATTGACTTCTGTGAAGTTAAGTGATAAGATGTATTTTGTCGCTAGGAAATGTTAGTGAATTTTATTATCTCTAAAAATTATTCAGAGAAGTTGACAACGGAGAAGTTATTTGATACAATGATTTCTGTTGCTGGTTTCTTTGAAACCTAGTTTGATAGTTCTTTGAAAACTAAACAAAACAGAAACGTCAACGTTTTAAAGATTTAATTATGAGCTTTATCAACTCTTTATTGGAGAGTTTGATCCTGGCTCAGGACGAACGCTGGCGGCGTGCCTAATACATGCAAGTCGAGCGAATCAATGGGAGCTTGCTCCCTGAGATTAGCGGCGGACGGGTGAGTAACACGTGGGTAACCTGCCTGTAAGATTGGGATAACTCCGGGAAACCGGAGCTAATACCGGATAACATTTTGAACCGCATGGTTTGAAATTGAAAGACGGCTTTTAGCTGTCACTTACAGATGGACCCGCGGCGCATTAGCTAGTTGGTGAGGTAACGGCTCACCAAGGCAACGATGCGTAGCCGACCTGAGAGGGTGATCGGCCACACTGGGACTGAGACACGGCCCAGACTCCTACGGGAGGCAGCAGTAGGGAATCTTCCGCAATGGACGAAAGTCTGACGGAGCAACGCCGCGTGAACGATGAAGGCCTTCGGGTCGTAAAGTTCTGTTGTTAGGGAAGAACAAGTACCAGAGTAACTGCTGGTACCTTGACGGTACCTAACCAGAAAGCCACGGCTAACTACGTGCCAGCAGCCGCGGTAATACGTAGGTGGCAAGCGTTGTCCGGAATTATTGGGCGTAAAGCGCTCGCAGGCGGTTTCTTAAGTCTGATGTGAAAGCCCACGGCTCAACCGTGGAGGGTCATTGGAAACTGGGGAACTTGAGTGCAGAAGAGGAGAGTGGAATTCCACGTGTAGCGGTGAAATGCGTAGAGATGTGGAGGAACACCAGTGGCGAAGGCGACTCTCTGGTCTGTAACTGACGCTGAGGAGCGAAAGCGTGGGGAGCGAACAGGATTAGATACCCTGGTAGTCCACGCCGTAAACGATGAGTGCTAAGTGTTAGAGGGTTTCCGCCCTTTAGTGCTGCAGCAAACGCATTAAGCACTCCGCCTGGGGAGTACGGTCGCAAGACTGAAACTCAAAGGAATTGACGGGGGCCCGCACAAGCGGTGGAGCATGTGGTTTAATTCGAAGCAACGCGAAGAACCTTACCAGGTCTTGACATCCTTCGCTACTTCTAGAGATAGAAGGTTCCCCTTCGGGGACGAAGTGACAGGTGGTGCATGGTTGTCGTCAGCTCGTGTCGTGAGATGTTGGGTTAAGTCCCGCAACGAGCGCAACCCTTGATCTTAGTTGCCAGCATTCAGTTGGGCACTCTAAGGTGACTGCCGGTGACAAACCGGAGGAAGGTGGGGATGACGTCAAATCATCATGCCCCTTATGACCTGGGCTACACACGTGCTACAATGGATGGTACAAAGGGCTGCAAGACCGCGAGGTCAAGCCAATCCCATAAAACCATTCTCAGTTCGGATTGCAGGCTGCAACTCGCCTGCATGAAGCCGGAATCGCTAGTAATCGCGGATCAGCATGCCGCGGTGAATACGTTCCCGGGCCTTGTACACACCGCCCGTCACACCACGAGAGTTTGTAACACCCGAAGTCGGTGGGGTAACCGTAAGGAGCCAGCTGCCTAAGGTGGGACAGATGATTGGGGTGAAGTCGTAACAAGGTAGCCGTATCGGAAGGTGCGGCTGGATCACCTCCTTTCTAAGGAAAAATGAAGGACAAGCTCCTTCATAAAAAGACGTTTCTGATTTTGTTTAGTTTTGAGAGAATTATCTCTCAATATATGTTCCTTGAAAACTAGATAACGAAAACAATTCAAGTAATTCACTGAGTTTAAACGCTTAGTTTAGTGATTCTCTTAATAATTGATTTAAACGACATCTTCGATGTCAAAGGTTAAGTTGTTAAGGGCGCACGGTGGATGCCTTGGCACTAGGAGCCGATGAAGGACGGTACTAACACCGATATGCTTCGGGGAGCTGTAAGTAAGCTTTGATCCGGAGATTTCCGAATGGGGAAACCCACTGCTCGTAATGGAGTAGTATCTTCACCTGAATTCATAGGGTGATGATGGCAGACCCGGGGAACTGAAACATCTAAGTACCCGGAGGAAGAGAAAGCAAACGCGATTTCCCAAGTAGCGGCGAGCGAAACGGAAGAAGCCCAAACCAAGAGGCTTGCCTCTTGGGGTTGTAGGACACTCTATATGGAGTTACAAAGGAACGGAGTAAATGAAGAGGTCTGGAAAGGCCCGTCAAAGAAGGTAACAACCCTGTAGTTGAAACTTCGTTCCCTCCAGAGTGGATCCTGAGTACGGCGGGACACGTGAAATCCCGTCGGAAGCAGGGAGGACCATCTCCCAAGGCTAAATACTCCCTAGTGACCGATAGTGAACCAGTACCGTGAGGGAAAGGTGAAAAGCACCCCGGAAGGGGAGTGAAAGAGATCCTGAAACCGTGTGCCTACAAGTAGTCAAAGCCCTGTTGATATTTCCTTGCGGAAAATCACGGGTAATGGCGTGCCTTTTGTAGAATGAACCGGCGAGTTACGATCCCGTGCAAGGTTAAGTTGATAAGACGGAGCCGCAGCGAAAGCGAGTCTGAATAGGGCGAAAGAGTACGTGGTCGTAGACCCGAAACCAGGTGATCTACCCATGTCCAGGGTGAAGTTCAGGTAACACTGAATGGAGGCCCGAACCCACGCACGTTGAAAAGTGCGGGGATGAGGTGTGGGTAGCGGAGAAATTCCAATCGAACTTGGAGATAGCTGGTTCTCTCCGAAATAGCTTTAGGGCTAGCCTTGAAATGAGAGTCTTGGAGGTAGAGCACTGATTGGACTAGGGGCCCCCATCGGGTTACCGAATTCAGTCAAACTCCGAATGCCAAAGACTTATGTTCAGGAGTCAGACTGCGAGTGATAAGATCCGTAGTCAAGAGGGAAACAGCCCAGACCACCAGCTAAGGTCCCAAAGTATACGTTAAGTGGAAAAGGATGTGGAGTTGCTTAGACAACCAGGATGTTGGCTTAGAAGCAGCCACCATTTAAAGAGTGCGTAATAGCTCACTGGTCGAGTGACTCTGCGCCGAAAATGTACCGGGGCTAAACGTATCACCGAAGCTGTGGACTGTTCTTACGAACAGTGGTAGGAGAGCGTTCTAAGGGCTGTGAAGCCAGACCGTAAGGACTGGTGGAGCGCTTAGAAGTGAGAATGCCGGTATGAGTAGCGAAAGAGGGGTGAGAATCCCCTCCACCGAATGCCTAAGGTTTCCTGAGGAAGGCTCGTCCGCTCAGGGTAAGTCGGGACCTAAGCCGAGGCCGAAAGGCGTAGGCGATGGCCAACAGGTTGAAATTCCTGTACCACCTCCTCACCGTTTGAGCAATGGGGGGACGCAGAAGGATAGGGTAAGCGCGCTGTTGGATATGCGCGTCCAAGCAGTTAGGCTGACAACGAGGCAAATCCCGTTGTCATATAAGGCTGAGCTGTGATGGCGAGGGAACTATAGTACCGAAGTTCCTGATTCCACACTGCCAAGAAAAGCCTCTAGCGAGGTGAGAGGTGCCCGTACCGCAAACCGACACAGGTAGGCGAGGAGAGAATCCTAAGGTGAGCGAGAGAACTCTCGTTAAGGAACTCGGCAAAATGACCCCGTAACTTCGGGAGAAGGGGTGCTTTTTAGGGTGAATAGCCCGGAAAAGCCGCAGTGAATAGGCCCAGGCGACTGTTTAGCAAAAACACAGGTCTCTGCGAAGCCGCAAGGCGAAGTATAGGGGCTGACGCCTGCCCGGTGCTGGAAGGTTAAGGGGAGAGGTTAGCGCAAGCGAAGCTTTGAACCGAAGCCCCAGTAAACGGCGGCCGTAACTATAACGGTCCTAAGGTAGCGAAATTCCTTGTCGGGTAAGTTCCGACCCGCACGAAAGGCGTAACGATCTGGGCACTGTCTCAACGAGAGACTCGGTGAAATTATAGTACCTGTGAAGATGCAGGTTACCCGCGACAGGACGGAAAGACCCCGTGGAGCTTTACTGTAGCCTGATATTGAATTTTGGTACAGCTTGTACAGGATAGGTAGGAGCCTGAGAAGCCGGAGCGCTAGCTTCGGTGGAGGCGTCGGTGGGATACTACCCTGGCTGTATTGAAATTCTAACCCACAGCCCTAAATCGGGCTGGGAGACAGTGTCAGGTGGGCAGTTTGACTGGGGCGGTCGCCTCCTAAAATGTAACGGAGGCGCCCAAAGGTTCCCTCAGAATGGTTGGAAATCATTCGTAGAGTGTAAAGGCACAAGGGAGCTTGACTGCGAGACCTACAAGTCGAGCAGGGACGAAAGTCGGGCTTAGTGATCCGGTGGTTCCGCATGGAAGGGCCATCGCTCAACGGATAAAAGCTACCCCGGGGATAACAGGCTTATCTCCCCCAAGAGTCCACATCGACGGGGA
Organism: Metabacillus litoralis; assembly: GCF_003667825.1. Classification (NCBI taxonomy): domain Bacteria; kingdom Bacillati; phylum Bacillota; class Bacilli; order Caryophanales; family Bacillaceae; genus Metabacillus; species Metabacillus litoralis. The sequence continues at coordinate 112,002 of NZ_CP033043.1, forward strand.
GGTTTGGCACCTCGATGTCGGCTCATCGCATCCTGGGGCTGTAGTCGGTCCCAAGGGTTGGGCTGTTCGCCCATTAAAGCGGTACGCGAGCTGGGTTCAGAACGTCGTGAGACAGTTCGGTCCCTATCCGTCGTGGGCGTAGGAAATTTGAGAGGAGCTGTCCTTAGTACGAGAGGACCGGGATGGACGCACCGCTGGTGTACCAGTTGTCTTGCCAAAGGCATAGCTGGGTAGCTATGTGCGGAAGGGATAAGTGCTGAAAGCATCTAAGCATGAAGCCCCCCTCAAGATGAGATTTCCCATAGCATTTAGCTAGTAAGATCCCTGAAAGATGATCAGGTTGATAGGTCAGAGGTGGAAGCGCGGTGACGTGTGGAGCTGACTGATACTAATCGATCGAGGACTTAACCTAATAGAAAAGCGGAAGAAGCTTAGCTTTTATCCATAGGGAATTGGAGCGATCGAAATGAAGTCGTTCTTTGACTTCTTCGAGAGAGTGAAATTACCGTAGGATTTGGCTTCTGGAGCTGGACAAAGTAAGAGCGTAAACTCAGTAGAGTGAATTGAATTGTGAATCGTTATCTAGTTTTGAAGGAACACCCTTCAAACTAAATATTATTTGGTGATGATGGCGAAGAGGTCACACCCGTTCCCATGCCGAACACGGAAGTTAAGCTCTTCAGCGCCGATGGTAGTTGGGGGTTTCCCCCTGTGAGAGTAGGACGTCGCCAAGTAATAGGAAAAAGATCAGTAGAGATACTGTTCTTTTTTTGTATAATTAAGTGGTGGAAAAATCGAAGATTTGAAATTGAGAAGTAGAAGATTAAATAAGACTACTAGCCAGAGGCTTGGGAGAAGCAAGAAGGTCAAGGAAGCGCAGGGAGTGAAGACCGGAGTGTGCGGTCTTGGCACATGAGGATCTGAACGAACAAGCTGACGCGGAGATTCGCCGCTTATCGCAAGCCGATAGGCCGAACGCGGAAGTTAAGCTCTTGCGCCGATGGTAGTTGGGGGTTTCCCCCTGTGAGAGTAGGACGTCGCCAAGTAATAGGAAGAAGATCAGTAAAGATACTGTTCTTTTTTTATAATTGCAATGTATGGTTTAATTTAAAAGAGGCTAACTCATTGAGTTAGCCTCTTTATTATTTATTAAAAGCTTCCGAAACCACCATGAACCTGAGAACCGCTATGAGCAGTTTGTGCATTTTGACGAACTACATGCTGTGCATCAGTTCCAGCAAACCCAGGTTGGAACATAGCTTGAGGTCCGCTCATCATATACTGTGGTGATTGTCCAAGAGTATTGTATCCGCCTTGAACCTGAGAACCGCTATGAGCAGATTGAGCATTTTGACGAACTACATGCTGCGCGTCAGTTCCAGCGAAACCAGGTTGGAACATAGCTTGAGGTCCGCTCATCATATACTGTGGTGATTGTCCAAAAGTATTGTATCCACCATGAACCTGAGAACCGCTGTGAGCAGATTGAGCATTTTGACGAACTACATGCTGCGCGTCAGTTCCAGCGAAACCAGGTTGGAACATAGCTTGAGGTCCGCTCATCATATACTGTGGTAATTGTCCAAAAGAATTGAACCCACCTTGAACCTGAGATCCACTGTGAGCAGATTGAGCATTTTGACGAACTACATGTTGAGCATCAGTTCCAGCAAAGCCGGGTTGGAACATAGCTTGTGGACCACTCATCATATATTGTGGTGATTGTCCAAAAGAATTGAACCCACCCTGAACCTGAGATCCGCTATGAGCAGATTGGGCATTTTGACGAGCAACATGTTGAGCATCAGTTCCAGCAAACCCAGGTTGAAACATTGATTGTGAACTGCCTAAAGCACCAAATTGTTGGAAACCAAAACCTTGTCCATTCATAATGAAGTCCTCCTTATAATGTGTTATTTAAATCCAAACAGTTTATTACCTAGTATGAAAAGTTACCAGTATTATTTATGCGATTTTGCATATCAATGTTAGTCATTGGTTGAAACATTGATGCCATTTGTGTCATTTGAGATTGAGGGAATCTTGGTGGTTGATAGTAACCATTTTGATTCATCCAGCTCCAAATGTCGTAGGCCATTTCCTGACATAAAAGTGCTCCCTGTACATGGTAATGTCTGATAGCTGGATCAACACATTCATTTGCCCAAACCATACTCATAACAGAGCCTGTTTTATGTGCATTTAAAACAAGTGTTGCGATCGTTTGATCCGATAATGTTTTTGTATTTGGCATTGGAACACCAAGTGGAACTTGATTTTGCATACCGGTAGTGGAGTAATGTCCTTGGAAATCAGGATTATGATATGCCATATTATTACCTCTACCCTGTAGAAGGTTAAGGCCCTGCTGATATGCTTGAATCATTCTTTGTTGATGATTTCTTAAAATGCCAGCTAGTGTTTGATCATGACATTGATTTGCAAAAGCACCATGCTGTTCAATTTCAGCAATCTTTACTCGTAGTGCTTCTTGTGTCTCTAACAGTTCATGTGCAGCAAAGTTCATCATATAATGTCTCCCTCTAAAAAAATTGGACATGTGCCCAAAAAATAGTTTGAGCTTAGAATGGGGAAAAATTCTTCCAAATTAAGGAGGGAACTTTGGCCATTGAATAATTCATATCCGTGTTAATTTGGGTAAGTGTAAACGCGGGAGAAAATTCCTGATATTAAGAAAGAGTAGACCGAGGGAAAAGCTATCGTCGGTAACAGGAAAGATGATAGAAAACCCCTTATCAAGGGGGTTACAGCAATATACATATTTCTTAGAATCTTTAAACTCAGTTTCAGTTTCATGATCAGTTTTTTTAGAGTTTTGGATTCCTTTTTTGTCACAGTTTCAACACTTTCCTTGAAATTAACTGTTTTCTTTATTTTTTCAAATTTTTATAAGTTTTATTTTCCATTATTAGTAATTGTTTGTACTCCGTAAACTTGAAAGTGGAGTATTTATATTTTTTAAGTGTCCTCAATGTTTCTTTGTCTAATGGACAGTATCATTTCTATTGTCAATATATAATGTTCCATCTTTATTTACTTCAGCATAAAAAACTTCTGATACAGAATTGATTCCTTTGCTAGTTAACTGCTGGTTTAACCATTCCTCGTTTAAATTTAACTTAGAAAGATTTTGATAATTCACTTTACCATCTGATATTACATTTGTTGGGAGTGGATAAATTTGTTTCGTGCTACTCTCGATATTCAAATCACCTTTAGTAATTGTTTGTTTATTTTGTTTTTTAACAACAGAAAGTTTACCGTCGGTTTCAAAGATCGCGTATTCAACATCAGCTAACGAGTAAACATTTTTCTGCCTAAGCATTGCATTTAAAGCATCAACATCTAGACGAACCTTTCTAAGTGTTTTTTCCATAATCTGTCCATCCTTGACAACGATAATCGGTTCTCCTTCAATAACATAACGTGCTTTTTTAGACTTGATATCAATTAAGTCCATCAAAATAGTTATAATACCCCATCCAACCAATGCAAGTACTCCATTTCGTATACTTAAATTATTACTCACAGCTAGGTTGGCTCCAATCGAGCCAATTGCGATCCCTGAGACAAAGTTAAAAAATGTCATTTGACTAACTTCTTTTCTACCCATAATTCGTGTCATTAATAACATTGTTGCAAATGAAAGTAAAACTCTAAGTCCTAATTCCAGTACTGACATGAAAAAACCTCCTTTCCTATATTTTGTCTATAAGTGAAGGGAAATATTTAATGTGATGAAGAGAGTTTATATAAACTTTTTTTAGATTGAAGAGCTCATGAAGATTGATCAACAATGACAGGTTTTTACCCATTTAATAGATAGACACATACCTAAAAGCAGGAAAAAAATACAATACTTTGGTGAAATGGGCTGAGTGAAGTCCAAAACAAGATAACACCAATTAGCAGTTCAATATAGGTAAATTAATTACTTAGCAAGTAATGAGGGATTACCATCACAGAGTTACAGAAGTATTATCATTTTTACTCAGTACTAGGGACCTTCATTATAGGCACAGGATATTTTGAAGACATAGTTAATGAATCTAAAACCATTAATGGAGTAGGAAATGCATTCGGAGATCATTCACATATAGAAATGACTCCCAAAAATTCGACTATCGGATCACGATGTTTTGGGACAAGTTTTCTTCATAAATTCTCATTTTGCATAAAAAGAAATGAAATGAATATAACTACGACACAATGAACCTGATTTTATAAGGGAATGGTGCTTCCATATGTTTGAAGTACAGAAGGAACAGGTTCTACATCTGGAGAAAAAACAACAGGCAGAGAATGCTTTTTTAAAAATGGGAATACTATTTTAGGTCTACATATGAAAGGAGCTATATACATGACAAATACAAGTATCTTATTTGAGAACATAAACATTGGTACAACAACGTTAAGTAATCGAGTGGGACTTGCCCCAATGACACGTACAAGCGCTACCCCTGAGGGACTTGCAACAGACCAAATGGCATCTTACTATACATCGTTTGCCCGAGGAGGCTTTGGTTTCATCATTACAGAAGGGATCTATCCTGATGATAAATACAGTCAAGGTTATTTGAATCAACCTGGTATTATAAATGATGAACAAGAGCAAGCGTGGAAGAAGGTAGTGGATTCTGTTCATCAAGAAGGAGCAAAAATAATTGGTCAGCTTATGCATGCTGGTGCTTTATCACAAGGAAATCGTTTTGTAACAGATACGATCGCCCCATCATCTGTTCAACCAAAAGGGGAACAGATGGAATTCTATGGAGGCAAAGGACCCTTCAAGATGCCGAACGAAGCAACGAAAGAAGATATCACCAATGTGATCGATGGTTTCGTACAAGCAGCAAAACATGCAAAATCCGCCGGGTTTGACGGTGTTGAAATACATGGTGCCAATGGGTACATACTTGATCAATTTCTAACTGAATATACAAATAAACGTACCGATGAATACGGAGGATCAACAGAAAATCGTGTTCGGTTATTAGTAGAAGTATCTAAGTCCGTCCGAGAAGCGGTAGGAGCTGACTTTATTGTTGGTATTCGTATTTCACAAGGTAAAGTAAATGATTACACACATAAGTGGGATGATAAAGAAAAAGGGGCAGAAATCATCTTTGGTCAGCTTGGTAATGCAGGACTAGACTATATTCATGTCACAGAATATGAAGCTTGGCAACCAGCGTTTCCTGAAGGAGAAGGAACGTCTGCAACAGACTCTGCATTTGGAGATGGCGGGCCTTCACTTGCTGCTCTAGCGAAAAAATATGCATCTCTTCCCGTCATCGCAAATGGTCATTTAGAAGAGCCAGCCAAAGCTAGTTCAATCATCGAAAAAGGTCACGCCGATCTTATTACTCTTGGAAAAGCAGCGCTTGCAAACCATGACTGGGTAAACAAAGTAAAGAATGGAGAAGCAATAGAAGATTTCCAACCTGAAAAAATGTTAAGCCCAGACGCGAAAATAAAGGAATTTGAAGCTTAACAAAAAGTCTCACCTCATTTATATATAAAGGTGAGACTTTTTTATTATATAAATAACATCAAAGGTTTGGTAAAAGGCTGGCACGGTTGGATAGATAGGCTAATATAAATTGATGTAGTTAATCGAAAAAGTTCAAGAAACAGAAAAAAATAGTTACTCTAAATACGAGTGAATGTTGTTCGTACATTGTAAATTATGGATTCACCATTACTCACTATTAAGGATATAATTACCACACTAAGAACATCACTAATATGTTTTTATCTTGATTTAAAAACCCTTTGGTTTTGCCAAAGGGTTTTTAAGGGAGCTTCTTTATTTTGTTTGTTAGAGTTGTTAAATCTTGTTTGATCTTTTTGAATTGCCATTATGTTTTTTGGGGTCATCTACTTTAAAAGCTGTTTCTGTCTCGTGATCATTCTTCAATTGTTCAATACTAGAGTTCTGAATTCCCTTTTTAGTCATTTTTTCACCACTTTTCCTAGAAAATAACTGTTCTTCATTAGTTATTTTCTCAAATATATAAAATTTAATTCTTCAATCTTATAATTAGGGGAGTAAATGATTTTTTCCTTTATTCCTATTCTCAGCCAAAGTGTACTAAAATTAATTGATTTGATCATTTTTAGTATCGATACAATATTATATTTTTGTTTACTTCAGCATAAAGAACGTGATACTGAATTGATCTCATTATGTTATTTTGACTGATGTCAAAAAATCCTAGTCCGGTAGTTCAGTTGGTTAGAATGCCTGAATGTTACGCAGGAGGCACAGGTTCGAGTCCTGTTCGGATCGCCATTAGGGTTAGTTCTTTTTTTGTATAATTTTCACGGAAGTTGATTTTTAGGAACTTTCATTATATACTAAATATAGTTTATTACTTTTCTAATTTAAATTAAGGGGCGGTGATGGTATGACAAACAAAGAGAAACAAACAATTATAACGGAGTTTTCTAAATGGCAAAAAGAACAAGGTAAAGCTGACTCTACCATAAAGACTTACGTATGTGTTCTTGAGAAATTTCAAACATGGTTAGATGAACATAATAAAGAACTTGAACAGATCTCTAAGAATGACGTTCAATTATATATGGATCATTTAGAAGAACTACAAAGAAATGCAGGAACAATTGAAAAATATCTTGCAGCTATAAGCGTGTTTTCTCGTTTTTTAGGAAGACCTGAAATTATTGTTGATATTCAATGTGTAGAAAAGGTAAAGGATAATGAGGTACCTGAGTCCCTTAATGAACATGAAGAAAAGCTATTGTTATCGGCCGTGAAATCTGATCGAAATCTTAGGAACATAGCTATTGTTTATACTCTTTTATACACGGGAATTCGTATTTCAGAACTATGTGCATTAAATGTATCAGATATAAAGATTAATGAAGAAGAAAGACTTCTCCTTATAAGAGATATTAATGGTGAAGTTGAACGAACTGTTCCACTTTCACAAGAAGTTAGTATACACCTAAGTAATTATATAGAATCTCTTAAAACAGCGAATGAAGCATTAATTGTCTCGAGTGTTAACAAAAGAATAACTACTAGAGCTGTACAATATATGTTACAGAAATATGATGTTCATCCTCACAAATTACGCCATACATTTTGTCAGAAGTTAGTTGATAAAGGTATTGATATTCATACAGTAGCGAAATTGGCTGGTCATAAAGATGTTAATGTAACAAAACGTTATACAAATAACGTAGTAACAAACCTAGAAGAGGCAATTGATCAAGCTTTTTCTTAAATGATACACACGGAGGCTTTGTCTTTGCTCTTGAATTAAAATCCTATCAAAAATCCTGTGGAAATTTCTGCAGGATTTTTTTGTTTAGTATCTACTTAAGATGTATATCTTCCCACAATTGTTGTAATAGATAGGAATCTAATGTTTAAACTGAAATAACTGATACATATATAGCTAATTGGATAAAATACCTCTAACACATTTTTTGGGAGGTTATCATGGTTAACAAGGAAATCAAAATTACACTTACTGCTGGTGAGTTGGGTCAACTATGGGCGCAATATTTAAATGATAGTGCTAGTATTTGCGTTCTCACCTATTTTTTGGAAAAAGTTGATGATCATGAAATTCGACCAATAATTGAATATGCTTTAGAATCTTCTAAATCTCATATTCAAAAAGTTACAGCTATATTAACAAATGAAAAAGTAGAGTTCCTAATGGCTTTTGTATTTAAAATGATACAGATTTAAATGCTCCTAAACTTTATTCTGACAGTTTTGTATTAAATTTTATCAACCAAATGTCTAAGGTCGGACTTACTTTATATGGTGCTGCTGTATCATCAGCTGCTAGAAATGACATTAAAGATTATTTCATTAACTGTCTTGAAGAAACAATCGAATTAAATAAAAGTTCAACTGACCTATTATTGTCAAAAGGATTATTTGTAAGAGCCCCTAGTATACCTTATCTAGAAGAGGTTGAATTCGTGAAAAAGCAAGGGTTTATGTTAGATGTGTTTGGGGAGAAAAGACCGTTAGTGGCATCTGAGATCGATAACCTATTTAATAATCTCCAAAGAAATTCGTTGGGAGTTGCAACGCTTCAAGGCTTTAGTCAGGTTTCGCAAAATAAAGAAGTAAAACAATTTTTTTTAAAAGGATTAGAAATTGGGAATAAACATCTTAAACTATTTAGGGGGAAATTAGAAGAAAGCAAACTTCCTGCTCCAATGTCCTGGGATGCAGAAGTAACAACTAGTACATCACATACATTTTCTGATCGCCTTATGATGTACTTTACATCTGGTTTAATTGCGATGAGTGTTGGATATTATGGAACCGGTGCTAGTCAAAGTCCTAGAGGAGACATTCCTTCCATGTATAACAGGCTATCCTTAGAAATTCAATTGTATGCTGAAGATGGAGCAAATATTATGATAAAAAATGGTTGGCTTGAACAGCCTCCAATGGCAGCAGACAGAGATGAGTTAATAAGGGGGGAAAGTAAATAAGGAGGAATTTACTGTAATTTGTAATTTATCACGTGCCGGTATTGAATGTTTCTTTAATTGTTACAGTGAAAGATTCTTCAACAATAACAGTGTGTTCGAATTAATTAGGGGTAATTACATGAAAGCAATACACTTATCATCGTCTGAAAAGGTTTTTATGGACTAATTATATACGGTAGGAAAGGGTCGGTCATACCTAGGATTATATTTCCTAAATTTAATAGTCCGTAAATATGTAAATAAGATAAAGATTTATTATAATGTTAATGGTTTTCACTAATAGTACACGAAAAAGAGAGTAGGAGTGGATCTATCTTGATGACCAAGGAGCAAGGAAAGAGATTAGATGAGATACTAAATTTACAAGAGAAGGTTGTTTCCATGTGGTTGGACTATTGGAAAGACTTCTCACATCTAGGTACAGGACCATTTTGGGTTATTGTTTCAATGCTTGTTGTTCCTCTTGTAATTCTTTATTTTAAAATCGATAGAACAAAGGTTTTTCAGATTGGGTTTTATGGATTTAATATACATACATGGTTTACATATTCTGATGCTATAGCAATGAGAACAGGTCACGTATATTACCCATTTCAGGCCATACCTGTAATGCCTGTTAACTTTGCTTTAGATGCTTCACTAGTTCCTGTCACCTTTATGTTAGTGTACCAATGGTGTATTAATAACAATAAGAATGTATTCTTTTACGGTGTAATAACAAGTGTCTTTTTCTCTTTTTTATTTAAACCAGTCATGGCTGCGTGGGATTTAATCAAACTAGATAATGGAATGAACTATTTTTTTCTCTTTCTTAATTATTTAGCCATTTTAATTATTGCAATTGTATTAACCAAAGTTTTTCTTTACTTAACACACCATCAAAAATAAATAGTTAATGTAGCATTTTATCTAATAGCTTTATCCTGTTGTTGAAGAAGCTGTTAGCCATATCTTAATTTTTAGGTCTGTTATAGTCTGATTGCCCTCTTTTTTGTATATAAATACCATCTTTATTTTATTGATTTCTGCTAAGTGTTATGGTAAGATCTAATTTCTTCAATTACATTATTTATCTAACTTAAGTTAATTTCATGGAAGTTGATAAGAACGGGATAATTTATGTTATTATAAGTTTTGTGTTTAGATTAATTCTTTAGAATAAAAGATTCACAAAAGATATTGACTTCTGCGAAGTTGAGTGATAAGATATATCTTGTCGCTAGGAAATGCTAGTGACATTTATTATCTCTAAAAAATATTCAGAGAAGTTGAAAACGGAGAAGTTATTTGATACAATAATTTCTGTTGCTGGTTTCTTTGAAACATAGCTTGATAGTTCTTTGAAAACTAAACAAAACAGAAACGTCAACGTTAACTATTTGTCTTTTATAGACGAAACTAAGAGCTATATCAACTCTTTATTGGAGAGTTTGATCCTGGCTCAGGACGAACGCTGGCGGCGTGCCTAATACATGCAAGTCGAGCGAACCAATGGGAGCTTGCTCCCTGAGGTTAGCGGCGGACGGGTGAGTAACACGTGGGTAACCTGCCTGTAAGATTGGGATAACTCCGGGAAACCGGAGCTAATACCGGATAATATTTTGAACCGCATGGTTCAAAATTGAAAGACGGCTTTTAGCTGTCACTTACAGATGGACCCGCGGCGCATTAGCTAGTTGGTGAGGTAACGGCTCACCAAGGCGACGATGCGTAGCCGACCTGAGAGGGTGATCGGCCACACTGGGACTGAGACACGGCCCAGACTCCTACGGGAGGCAGCAGTAGGGAATCTTCCGCAATGGACGAAAGTCTGACGGAGCAACGCCGCGTGAACGATGAAGGCCTTCGGGTCGTAAAGTTCTGTTGTTAGGGAAGAACAAGTACCAGAGTAACTGCTGGTACCTTGACGGTACCTAACCAGAAAGCCACGGCTAACTACGTGCCAGCAGCCGCGGTAATACGTAGGTGGCAAGCGTTGTCCGGAATTA
>NZ_CP033043.1:1625000-1852500 GCF_003667825.1 Metabacillus litoralis
GAAACTGAAATAATTGAAACTTTTGATGCAGAAACTAGTCATTCCATTGAGGTACAACAGCAAGGATGGCAAGCGATCTTAAATAATTTTAAAAAATATGTAGAAACAAACAAATAAAATAAATCTCTATTCAACCCTTTTAATCCTTCAAAATTATAGGTGGGGTATCTGTTATTAATATAGATCTACAGACACCTCCATTTTCTCATTTAATTTTACTTCTAAGATAATCCTCGAATGTAAATTTGCCCATTTTCCGAAGAGAATTGGTATTCTCCCCATCAGAAAAAGCCTTAAAAAGTTTTCCTAGAAAAGATATGCTTAACACCTTCTTATTCTCGTTATTTATTTTGATTTTTAAGTCAGCCATTTCTTTTAATGTTACAAGATCAGGACCACCGAAATCCTCTATTTTACCTTGAGGACCTTTATCGACTATACCTATTAGATGATTGCAAATTCATTTACATCCACGCTTTGACATTTAATGTTACCTGGAACAATATATCTTTTAAGAACAGATCTTGATAGAAATAATTCATCGATAAAATGGTGGAACTGAGTGGCACGTACAATCGTATGTGGGATCGTACTATTTTTCAGCAAAATTTCTGCTTCAAGTTTATGTTTATAATAGTTTAATGGTATTTCATCTATCCCAACAATTGAAGGATAAATAAAATGTTTTATGTGTTTTGCTCTTCTTAATAACTCATTAAAACCTGAAACCTCAACAACCTTTGTATGCTTATTCGGACTTGTAGCTGAGTGAATAATAACATCCACATCTCTTTTACTGCTTCTTCTAAGCCTTCACCTGAAAATAAATCGCTATAAATCCACTCGAAATGCTCATTTCCTTTAGGCTTATTTCTAGAAGTTATTTTAACTTTATAATCGGAACCTTTTAATTGATTAAGTAAAGCAGAACCAAGATGACCTGTTGAACCAGTAACAAGTATCCTCAACTACAACACTCCTACTTTTAAAAATACTCAATCATGTAAACACAATTATTCCCTTTCTCTTGCTCGTTGTGTATCTCTAATATTTTTTTGTACGGTAATCGCAGCAAACAAAGAAAGTGCAAAAGCCATAGCATAAAAACCCTTTTCACTAAGTGTGATACTAGTAGCATTGTATAGTCCAATTGCGATTAACGATATTGCAATAACCAATGCTAACCAACTAATACCATAATAAATGTTCGTAACAGGTATTCCTTCATCTTTATCTCTTACTGCCTTTTGCAAGGATATTGCTGCATATAATCCAAATACTAAAATAGCAAAATAATACCCTTTTTCATTCAATTGCATTGTTGCATTGAACAGGCCAATTAAATAAGCCGTTACACCAATTAATAATGCTGACCAAGAAGCCCCCTTGAAAGCAGCAGTTGGCTCACCCTCCACTCTTTTTATTTCGATTTTATGTTCCTCCGGTTCATTTTTTTCTAGCATTCCTTCTTTATTGTTTAACAATGTAACCCCTCCCGTATACTTTTATAAATACTATAACCCACTTAAATAAATATATTTTAGAGTTATAGATACTAAACTCAAATTGACACGAGGAATGAATAAACAATTCATATCATACTCGTATCCAGAGTCAAAAACTTTTTCAAAGGCTTCCTGCTATTATTAAATAACTCCTTTTACATACGAAGACCTTTATTATGTTCTGAAAAATGATCACGTTGATCTTTTTTTAATGCTAAGTATAAAGCAGCTAGCCAACCGAACAAACTCCAGCCTAAGAAGATATTTATAAAATAAATGAGTGTTTTGTTATACTTGTTTTTCTTACTGGCTATGAAACTTGGGATAAAATAAATAGAACCTATTAAAATTAAAGGTAAAATGTTTATGAATTCCAAAAAGTAAACTCTCCCTCATGCAATTAGTTCATCTTATATAGTGAATAATTAATACCCTTGTCATAATTATGCATTCTGCATACATTAGTATTATAAATAAATGAATTGGAAATAATATAGTTAATTATAACTAAATATAAAAGACATCATACTATTAACCTAGATAAAAACACTCACTTACTATGGAGATAGAAAAACTTTATGAGTATGAGTTTTATGAAGCCCTTATTATAGGTTTTCATAAACTTTGGTAAATCTTAGTTATTATCTTCCACATTTATAACCACATTTCCTTTTTTGTGACCTTTCTCTACATATCTATGAGCTTCCACAATCTCATCAAACGAATAATATCTGTCAACAAGTACTTTTAATTTCCCCATTTCTACAAGTTCCTTAAGGAAGTTTAATGCTTCTGAAGTTTCAGGTGAATTTCTGCTCAGCAATAATTTCTTGTTGGTAGTCATTTTAGTCCATAGCATTTGAGCATTCGGTAGCGGATCAGTGACATTTATGTAGGTACCGTTTTTCTTTAACAATTTAATACAGACTGAAAAAGAGCTCTTGTTTACAGCTTCAAAGATGACATCATATGTTTCGTCTATATTAGCAAAATCCTCTGCGGTATAATCAATGACTTTATCAGCTCCCAAAGATTTTACTAACTCCAAATTACTGGTACTGCATACCCCTGTAACGTTTGCTCCGAGATATTTCGCAATCTGAACTGCATAGCTTCCTACACTACCTGAAGCACCATAGACTAAGACATCATGACCACTCTTTATACCTGCTTTCCTAAGAAAATACAATGCTGTTCGAGCTCCAATAGGAATAGCTGCAGCTTCTCCAAAGGATATATTGGACGGCTTTATAGCTACAGGTCCATCTTCCTTTAAACATTTGTATTCTGCATAAGCACCAAAATCAGTTAAGGTCGCTGCAAAAACTTGATCTCCTTTCTTGAATTTTTTAACATTTTTACCAATCGATTCAACTTCTCCTGCTAACTCCATTCCTAATATCTCTTTTTTGGGTTGTCTCAAACCAAGCGTTATCCGTGCAGGTAGCCAAAAAGCAGGTGGAACAGTAAAACTCCGTGACCGAATATCTGCAACCGTTACAGTTGTGGCTTTTACTTTCACTAAAATTTCATTATCTTTTGGAATAGGTTTTTTTACCTGTTTCACTTTAAGGACATCTGGGGGACCGTACCTACTATACACAATCGCTTTCATCAACTCACCTCATATTCGTTTTATTCTTTAATAAGATACGATTATTACGAATAATTAGACCATAATCCAATAACTATAACTGTTCTGAACTGAATCTGAAACTTAATACATATCATTCTCTTTAATCCTGGATAAGGTAAAGGGAATATTTATTGGGTAACTACTATAAAAATCATCCATCATCCGATTTTTCTTTTATAATAAAGACAGAAAGGAGAGTATAATGTTATACATACTTTTTGCATTAATTGCATTATGGTTATTGACATCATTTTTTTCTTATTATTTGTTCTATTTACTAACCTTCTCCGTTTGCTCTATTGGAATCCTCGCGATATTTTTTTGGAAAATTGTCTGGGACGGGATGTATAAACAATATCGTCTAAGGACAGATCCTTCCTATAAGAAGAAAATGGATAGTTATAAAGAAAGAAAGCGAAACGAGAAAGTAAAAAGTCTGCGGAAATTGTCAGCATACCAAAAATGGAAAAGCATAGTAAAAGAAAAGCTCTTTAACGTTTTCTCTTGGGTGCTGGCGGCTTGTATCTTTTTAGGAATCCCGATAGGAGCTTTTGCCATTGGAGGTTCCTTTCTGCTTGATTTTCCAGCCTATCTCTTCGGCAAAACAGAAACTGTGACCGGCTACGTATCACATTATGATGAGGTTTCAGGTCGAAAATCACTTCCATATACTTTAGTTGAAATAAATAATGTGAGCTATGTTTTATCTCATCATGAGAGGTTTTCTATAGGAGATAAAGTGAAAATTGACTATTTGCCTCATACGAAAATCATTAGGAATTTTAATCTATTAGAAGAGCGACAAATCCAATCAGACGTATCGGTTAAACAAGCAGATCCAACGGTAATTAACAATCGGGTGACTGGTTCATGGGAGTATACAAATGAGGATGAGTATATGTCATTCCTTTTTTCCGAAACGGGTTTAGCCAATTTGGGAGAAATTAAGGGTGAAGAAGGAATATTTTATTATGGTAGCTGGGAGTATGACGAGAAAGCAAAGCTCATTACATTTAATGTAGACGATGCTGAAAATATTTCCTGGGAGCCGGTAAACCATCCGGATAAAATTAAAATACAGGTTCTTTCGATTGCTGATGATTCATTGGAAGTCGAGTATCATCAGCAGAATATTCGCTTTAGAAAATTATGGTAGATTTAAAGGTTAATAGTGCGTGAGTCAGGTACAATGATTCGAGACGTAATCGACAGTTCGATAGTTAAAAATATCCCTTTCATTTTTATAGAAGTATAAAATTCTTTCTCATTCATCCTAAAACAGCTTTAATGGATACTCATTGAATGAAAGTAAAATGCATAATTATAGGATTGTTTCCATATTCTGAAGGTGAAACGTAAATGTGATTGGAGGTTAATATGAATGGAAGCCTTAGCATTATTACCGATATTATTTATAGGAATTATTTATATAGGAGTTATTGGTTTTACCATTTGGTTTGCCATTAGCCTTATAAAAGCCCAAAAAGAACGGAATGTTGTTCTTAAAGAAATCTCAAACAAACTGGATATTGTTGAAATTAGCAAAAAGGAAGATTGATGCTATAGTTGAAAAATTGAATGCACAAAAACACACCGATTTAATTATCTATTTCGGTGTGTTTTTGTTACAAAATAAATTCCTTACACCTCCCTATCACCCACCACAAAATTGTGTAAACTCTTATAAATGATCATTGGACGATCGAAAATGAAAGCAAAACTGGCATTCTTAATTTTTACAAACCATTATTATATTCCCATCTAGGTCTTTAAAGTTGAACCAATGTCCATTCTCGATCTCTGTTGTGGTCTGAACATTTTTTTCTTTCAAGTATTCGTATGACTTATTTATATCATCCGTTTGCAATTGAAAAGCTGGAACCTTATATCTATTTTCTGGAGCATAAATCTTACTATCTAGTACTATATTTGGTCCATTTAACGGAAGAACATAAATATGTCCAAAGAATATTTCTCCATCTGTAGGCAAATCTAAAATATCACAATACCAATCACGTGCTGCTTCAATATTACTAACCGGAATAAAGACACCACCAATACTGTTTGAAAAGATGTTCATTTTAACCTCCTAATAAATTGCTTTATTATCATTTCAATAATCATAGGCTTTTTCCTCTACTTAATTTGACTTTTATCATAAATTTCTTATGAATATGCATACGTTGAATTCAATATTTGAACTGCTCCCTACCATTCTTAATTCTTTTACAGGTTGAATTCTTTACCCTAATTAACATCACTTCTTCCTTACACAAGTTTCTGCTAAAAATTCAATAATATGGTAAAATGTAAAATGGTAATTAGAAAATGCCTACCAAAAGCTGCTTTTTTGAAAAGGAATGGAAATAAATGAAGAAACTAATAAAGATTTATTATGCTCACACTGCCCTTTTATTGCTTGTTTTTTTGCTCGTCGGTTGTACTGGCGAGGTGAACGAAGTAAATACAGAAGATACGGAGCAAGAGTCTACTTTACAATCAAAGTCAACAACAGAAACAAAAAATATAAAAACAAGTGATTCCAACGAAGCATTAACAGAAAACTCAACACACTTTAAGACAGTTGATACGGAAAGAAATGAAGAAAATAAAGATTCCACTGTAATGCAAAATGAAAACAATGAATCATATGTAAAAGATGAGGCTGAGAAAAATATATCTGATGAGGAAATCGATGTAAACAAAAATGAAGATCAAAAAATGAAAGAAAATACTACTGACGATCAAACCATCCAAGATACAGCAACAACAGAAGAACAACATCAGGCTATTTCTCTTACCAAAAAATATTTGCGTGAAAGAAACGAATTAATAGAAGATAAAAACAACTTTGTAGAATATGATGGAACAATAAATGATTATATACTTGTAAGATATTCTACCTTAGTATCAGGTCATTCTTCTACTAATGGACGATATGCAGTCGATCTTATTCAGAAAAAAGTCATTGATATAAGCTCAGATACAAATTTTAACAATTTATTTAATAATTGAAAAAGTAAAAGTCCATCTTAGGGATTGTGTAGATTCAAGAAATGTAAGACCCCTTTTCTCAATGTAGTAAAGGAGTCTCAGAGTTTTAGGAGAAGATAACTTATACCAGTTCATTTTCTCTTACCTTTAGTTGTTAAAAGAATATAATAGATGATAAGCCCAACTGTTAGACCTGGTAATAAAAAAAGAATTGGTAAGATGACGGGCCCCAATAGGACCCCCATTATTTTTAATTTTGTTGAATAAATTAAACCAATTGTTACAAAAAAGGCACCAAATACGAAGGGAAGATACGAATATGAATTTGTTTCACCTTCTGCTTCTCTATATGCATCCCACATGGCAAACATATATAAACAAGGATAGAACATAAGCCATTGAAAATTTGTTACATTAATGGCTTTCTGTATTTCTCCTGTAAAGGAATAGATAATCGCTAAGTTAAAGTTAGCAAATACATTTACAAGAAATTCCAAAAGGATAAAGATACTTCCCTTATAGTATCTTCTATTTAAGAACTGACCAAACCCTGGTAATGCAATACTCCATAATAGTGCCTCATGTTTAGTAGGTTTCTTATTATTGCTCACCCATTATCACTCAATTCATCTTTTCTTTACGATCCTCCATTTGAGGTGGCTCTTCCATCCAACCATTTTTAATCATGATCCAACATTGACTTCAAGCTCAGCATGCAAATTAGTCATAATATCCTTGGCATTTTCGTCATCTGCTTTTTCTATAAAATACTCTAACATTCGGAATATCATTGTCTTTTCTTGATATGTAAGCCACAAAGTTCCTAATTCAGGTAATGTGATGGATGCTTGTTCTGGTATACACACAATCCTCCCTAAGATGATAATGTTAGGTTGCCTAAATTTTGGAAGTTCATTCCTTGTTTTTTCGATTATTCTAAAAAGCTTGTACCTAACATGTCCCCTTAGTAAGCCCACAAACAATAATTCCATTAATACCACTAAATAAAAAAACTGGGCCGAGATATCAAGATATTTATACTACACGATTTGTCTAAATAAACATTTAATATACTACACCGAAAGGAGGAATGAATCATGCGAGCTAAACCATATGAATGGGTAACAGCAGACTCAAATTCATGTCATACTAACAAAAATGATTCTTACCAAGAGGTGTTGGATTTAAGTTCTGATAACTTCTTTAAAGACAATGGAGCCGGTACACAAGGTGGTAATCAGGTAAATGAAACAGAACAAGTTTCGTCTGAAAAAATTATAGTTAGAGATTCTTGTGATATAGAGGTTACTTCTACTGATACACAAGTAGCTGCCTCTTTACAGATTGCCATACAAGCAGCGATTGCTCTAGTCGTAAACTTAACAATCGCAGATAATGACCGTGCAGAAAAAGCCACCCAACAATTACTCCAAGAAGCAGATATCAAACAAATAAATAAACAAAATCTTGTTATAGAAAATTCTAAAGATATAAAAGTAACAACAACTGATACGGATGTTGCAATTTCAATTCAAGCCATGTTGCAAATACTAGTATCATTAGTCGTTAGCCTTGACATTCTTTAAATATAAGAAAAAAGTGTAGGGAATCACTCCCTACACTTTCTCTCTATTACAAACTCAATAAATTGTGACATTGATGATAAAATAACTAATTTTATTTGCATTAAGAGAATTCCTACAAACTTTCTGGTAAGTAATGTTTGTACATCTCGAGTGCATCTGTATGTTCTTCTAAAACAATCAATGTTTTGGGGTGAGGCTTACTAAAAATTATAGGATAATCTTTCTCACCAAGTTCTTCATTAACTGTGAAAGCAAGTCTTTCTTCTTCAATTGAAAATTGGGCGTTAACTCCTTCTTTATTCCCACGAGCATCTATCCTTATCCACTTATTTACTGACTTTAAGAAAATAGCATTTAAAGCGTGAATGCAATACCCTTTCTCAGGAGTATCAAACAACATCAACCGTTGATAACAAAACCCTGTAGGTATTCCCTGTGAACGCAATAAAGACGCCAAGAGGTGAGATTTTGCATAGCAAATTCCCTCTTTCAATTGCAATACTTCAGAAGCATAGCACGTAACTCGTTTTGATTGAATATCCCAGGAATGAGAAATTTCATCACGAACAAATTCAAAAGCTACTATTGCTTTTTCAATATCCGACTGATATTCATGAAAAAGCTCACTCACTTTCTCTTTTATATTTGGATGAGAGTAATTCACTTCATTTATTTCTAGTAAGTAATCATTTATATTTTCAGACTTACAAATCATATTCATTATTATCACTCCTGACCAAATCGAATGTTCATTACAATTATTTATCAAATGTGCTCCAAAACTCTTTAACTCGAATTCTTATTATTTCTATTTTATGTTCTTCATTTCATTTCACTTTAGTTCCTATCAATATATCTTTTAACTCTTCCACACTTTTTACAATATGTGTTGGGTTAGTCTGTCTTAACTCTTCATATGACCCATATCCATAAGTAACCCCAATTGAGTCAATTTTAGTATGATTTGCTCCTATCATATCGTGTTTCCTGTCTCCAATCATGATAAAGTCATCAAGTTTATGTTCATTATATTTTTCTAGTATGTATTGAATAATTTCAGCCTTTGAGGATCTTGTTCCATCTAGGTTACTTCCCACAATAAGTTCAAAGAACTGATCAAGTTTAAAGTACTTTACTATTTGCTCAGCAAAAATAGTAGGCTTAGAAGTTGCAACAACTAAAGTAAAACCTTGTTCACGTAAAGATTTTAATAGTAAGGGGATATTTGGATATAATTCATTTTCAAACATACCCTTCTCTTTAAAACGCTCCCTATAAAACTCTATCGCTTTTAGCGTATCCACTTCATTAAAATTGTAATATTCAGAAAAAGAAACATGTAATGGTGGTCCTATAAAACACTCTAATTTATCTACATCTCCCTCTACAATATTCATTTTATTTAACGCATATTGAACGGATTTAGTTATTCCTACCTTGGGGTCTGAAAGTGTGCCGTCTAAATCAAATAAAATAATCTTATATTTATTCATTTTAACTCCTCTCTTGATTCTCTTAGTAATCTTATGTTACCAAAAAATCACATTCATTGTTACATTAAAAAGCACTGTTCTTAATAATAGAACAGCGCTCTCATTTGCGAAAGACCCCAAATAATAGATAAAATTACTTCCTTGTTTAGATCATTGTCATTGAGTAACAATACTTCGATTCATTCCGCTAAACAGTTTCTAACTTACAAATCCACTTATAATAGCCTAGCAAAATAAAGATAAGAATTGGGACTACAAACAAATCATACCATATGTTCCACCAACCTAGATGGAAAAACCCCCAAGGTTCTGGAAGTAAGCTTATTGCTTCGTAAATCATAATCCCCACTGTACAGCCGATCATATAAAAAGATTGCTTAAATAGATTCTTCTTATATGGGTAAAAGCTTAGTAGCAGCACATTAACTGGGGGAATTAAAACAGTATGAGCAAGGAATCCTAACACTTCAATTCCTTTATCAAAATACCAATACCCATGAAATTTAAATTCAATGATTAAGTCAAATAGAACCTGAAATGCTATTGTAAAAGTCCATATACTTACAATTCGGCTCTTGACTGGTATTTTGTGAAATTTTAATGCTACAAAATTAAAGATGATTATTGAAGTAAATAGTAAGATCATCATAATTCCTTTTTTTATATCAGTATGCCCGATCATACATTGATAATTCGTAATTACTTTGCTTCTTGAATAAATTCGAGTTAGTGAAGGAACACATAGTATGATAAAAACTGAAAATAATACCAGTGAGGTACTATTATTAAAATTCAAATATCTTGTAAATTTTTCCCGACTCTGCATTACTTTGATGGAAGCTCTATTCTAACCAACAATGAAACGACAAGTACGTGTAAAAAACATGAAAGATCTCTAACTGAAAAAGGAGATGAAATGATGAAAGACATCGCTAACACTGTTCATATAGGTGAATTAATAGCCGTCTCTAAGGTTTTCCATCTTAATCCTTTCCAAATGATCACATTACTAGAAAATGATTTAATGGAAGTATTCGAAACTAAAGAAGATTTTTTAGGGAAATACGGAAATAAGGATTCATATGATGAATTAGAAGATTGGTGTGAATTAAATAATGGAAAAATTTTCACGAAACCAAAATAGGAAGTGAATACATTACAATCTAAGGAAGCCAAATTTCTCGATGATCACACCGAGAAGTTTGGCTTTGATTATGTTTAGAACAAATCAGCTTCCACTATTGCCTTCACTACTCTTACTCGTCTCCCCTTTTTTCTCCTCGTCCTTTTGTATATCATCTATTTTCTTAATCGTTGTTCCTGGATAATAATGATCGATGATCTCTCTATAAGAGTATCCCTTATCAGCCATTATACTTGCGCCCCATTGACTCATTCCTACACCATGACCAAATCCTCTACCTTTTATCACATAATAACGATCATGTTCTTCAAATGTATCAATTAAGTAGCTTTTAAAGGAGGATCCTCCTATTAGAGGCCTTATTCGATCAATTTCCGTATCTTTGAGTTCAACAACTTCATACAGAATGGTTCCTTCGATTAAACGTCTTAAAAATTCTATTTTGATTGAACCTTTTTTTGCACGATTTGATTCATTTAAATTTGGTAATATATCCAGATTTGAAATGGATAAGATTTTTAAATCCCCTGCAAAACCTTGTTTCTTCAGCCTGTTTTTCATGGGTTCTGCTATAGAAGGATCTTTTTCTTCTAACATATCCCACCAAGTCATCTTAGAAGCGCCTATATTTTTCAAAAATAGCTGCTCTTTCTGTAAAGTAAGTGTCCATGGTTGAATAGGATCGTACGGGTCTTTCTTTATTGGAAAATAAGCTTTTGCTGTTTCTCCCCATACATTCTTATTGTTCTCAGTAACACCACCGTTACTTGCCGAATAATAAGCATTGATGGGCTTATTTTCAAATGTAATGATTTCACCTTTTGTTTCTTCAACTGCTTTTGAAGCCCGTTCGAACCACTCATACCCTCCATAGACTTGAAATTGAATGGTATCATCCATTTCCTTGTCCATATGTGTCATAGTGTACGTTCTGGCAGCAAGTGCCTGGGCCTTTAAGGTTTCTAGCTTCCACGAGGGATATACCTCAAACGGAACAACACCTTTTAAATAATCCTCTATAGGGATTTGATTAATAGGTCTGATGTATTTACCATCTTCAATCATAAATTCCATTGCACCAAGGTATTTTTTATCATTCACTGTTATAATATGGTCTTGGTCATATTGATCTGGTATTAATACTAAGGAATCTTTAAATGTTAGTTTTTCATTTTGATTTGTCAATAAAATAGAACCTTTTTTTGCAGTTACTATGAATTTAGCTCCTTCTCTAAACTCTTCAATACCATTCATTGTTGTATATCTACCTTTGACCTGTATTGTCAGTTCCTCTTTGTCTCCTATGTAATTTTTTAACTTTATCTTTAATAGTTCACTCGCATAGACATTTTCATGATTAGAATATATAAATACAAATAGCAACAGTAAGATTATACGTTTCATAGCTTTTAGTATTCTTATGTTCAGGTAATCGTATTCTGTCTTTATAATTACTTATTAAATCATTCGTCATTTATAGGGTATATGTAAATACGAAAAAAGCACGTTTTATGAAAACGCACTTTGAATCCTAAAGAAGCCCAATTAACACTCTAATTGTCCTATTTCAACTAAAAATTAATAAAATTTGAACTAACTTATTTATAACCATTTGTTTATTAATCAGCTCTTTCTTCATCCTCAATCGTTTCTTGAACTTGCTCATTCGCATCTTCCACAGTAGTTTCCACCTTGTTAGCCACAGCTCTAATGGTTTCTTTTTGCTTTAATATATTTTGTTTCAACAAAGATTTTAAGTCTTCCTTTTGTTGCTTCAATTAATAGGCGGAGAAATTCCGCTTAAGGTATATATTAGGTGCTTAAAAAGCCGAAATAAGCGGATATATTCCGTTTAACTTCTATATTTATAACTAAATCTAAAGATTATGTTCATATAAGCGGAAAAACTCCTTTTATTTTGTGGCGAATATTGGTATTTTCCAATTTAAACGGAATTTTTACGTTTATGCTTCACTATACAGTGCTAGATAACGTAAAAAAAGCTTGGAGACACAATGTTCCAAGCTTTTTTGCTTATGAAGTTATCTGTTAATTCAAGTGCAAATCACCGTACTAAACAGTACTGCTTTTACTAATTTTGTACTTCAAAACCGAACCCGCTATTATGACACATTCGTGTTCTTTAAATATGGAGGTTAGATTGGCAATAGTAAATTAAAAAGTTAAAAAACTTACTCTCGACAATAGTCCACTATTTGATTTGTACATAAATTGTAAATATCACAATTTTTATAGGATTTATACCAATGAACGGTTTTTTCAATAGTTTCATGAATGTTCCATTTAGGCAACCAGTTTAATTGATGTTTTGCTTTACTTATATCTAAGCTTAAAAGGTTTGCTTCATGAACATCTGCTTGTTGATTTATTTCCCACGTTCCTTCTCCCCAAATATCCACTAATAAGCTTACAAGATTTTCTACCGAAACATTTCCTTCTTCTCCAGGACCAAAGTTCCAAGCCCCAGAAAAAGCCGGGCCATGTGTAAGAATTTGTGATGTTAATAAAAGATATCCGCTCAATGGTTCTAACACATGTTGCCAAGGACGAATTGATTTTGGTGATCGAATGGAAATCGGTTTCCTTTTTTCTATTGCACGTACACTGTCCGGAACAATTCGATCTTCTGCCCAATCTCCTCCTCCAATCACATTGCCTGCCCTAACTGTTGAGATGATCTTTCCATGTTCACTAAAATTCTTCTCATTGAAATATGAATTTCGATAGGAAGCTACTAATAGTTCGCTGCAAGCTTTACTGGAACTATATGGATCATACCCTCCTACTGGATCAATTTCTCGATACCCCCATACCCATTCTTTATTTTCATAACATTTGTCTGTTGTAATAAAAATACCTACCCTTGTTTCGTCAGTTTTTCTTATCGCTTCTAGGATATTCATTGTCCCCATTACATTTACGTCATATGTTTCTTTAGGGTGGCTATATGAATATTTCACTAAAGGTTGCGCTGCTAAATGAAAAACTATTTCTGGACGATATTGCTCAAAAACATTTTCTATTGCATGTTGATCTCTAATGTCCCCTCTTATATCAGTTATCTTATTTTCAATACCTGATAGAACAAATAGGTCTTTATTTGTTAATGGATCTAAGGAATAACCAATCACTTTAGCACCAAGCATGTTTAACCATATCGTTAGCCATGTACCCTTAAAGCCTGTGTGACCTGTCACAAGAACTGTCCGATCTTTAAATGTGTCCACAAAATTAATGGTCATTGATCAATCCCCCTCCTATTCCGTATTCGTTTTGTCTATACCAATTTATTGTGCGAAGAATCCCTTCTTCTAAAGAGATGTTAGGTTGCCAACCTAATAGATTTTTAACTTTAGAGATATTGGGTTGTGGTGTCATTCGTTCATTTTCCCTATATTTCAATGCCCCATATTGTGGTTGTAGGTTTGTATTCATATGAGAAAAAATAGTATCAACAAAATATTTAATTGGATATACTTGACCACTTCCAATATTAAAAATCTCGTTCTTAATTTCTGGGTTTACTACAGCTAGTAAAAATGCATTAATTATATTTTGAATATAGCAATAATCCCTTAGTTGGTCGCATGGCGTTAACAAAACTTCTTTGTTCTGTAAGATTTGTTGAATAACATAACTAAATAACTTATGAGATTCTTCTGATTCTCCAAACAAATTAAACGGCCTAAATGTAATAATATTTATCCCTAGCTGAGTAGCTAACTGATGGGCAATTAAAGTGGCTGATGCTTTTGTACTACCATATACATCTATTGGTTTTAGCATCATTTCCTCATGAATAGCTTCATCAGTTTCACCATACTCTGAACTAGAGCCAAGATTAATAATTTTTTCAAGATTTTTACTGTATTGTGCTGAAAAAATGAGATTGGCAGTTCCTTCTATATTTGTTCGAATAGCATCTAGGTAGTTGTCATTCCTACTGTTAACCCCATATGCAGCGAAATGAAAAATAACATGTGGTTGAAATTGCTTAATAGCATTCTCTATATCAGAATAATTAGATATATCACCTGTAAATTGTTGGATTTGAGATAAAGCATTTCTTAATCGCCATGGGTTTGAGGTTTTTCTTGTAAAGACGGCAACCTCACATTCTTTGTAAAGTCTGCTTATAAGGTGAGAACCAATAAAACCATATCCACCTGTTACAAGTATTTTTTTATTGGCAAGTGTGTTTTGAATCATAACTAAGCCCCTTGCAAATTACTTACATGTAGTGGGTTTTTTGCAGAATAGTTTGAAGTAACTGGAGTGTAGAAAGGTTTGAGATCATAAATTCCTGCTATATCTCTTAAATTTTCACTAATATTTATTAAATGATAAATATAAGGTATATAGATATAATTTAAGACTTCTTCAGAAAATAATAACTTCTCAAGTTTCCAAAGATCATAATTTTTTTCATTTATCATGATCATACTTCCAAAGTGATAAGAAACTAATAGATTTCCGTCTATTGTTAATGTACCATTCTCTTTAGAAACAGTATGTTCATTTTTCATAACTAAGTTCCAAGGAGCAACATTAATTCCAACATGATCAATTATTTTGATATTTGAAAAAAGCTTTGGTATTGATTCTAAATATTTCTGATCACCCCAACTATCATACTGAGGATTATATTCGTTCGAACAATGATCAATACACTTCTCTTTCCACCAATCAAGAATCATAAAAGACATATTATCGCGTTTAAATCCAATCAATCCTGCTTGGTACTGTCCATGAATATTCTCTAATTCCTTTGTACCATTTTGTTTACTTAAGAAAATAGAGTAACTTCCCCATTCATTCATTAATTCCATTGGGTTATTAAAGAAATAAATATCACTATCACAATAGATAATGTGGTCTATTTCTTTAACATTATTTAGAACATACTGACATAACGGGGCTTTTAACGTCCAACAATATTCATTTATAGCACGTTCATTTTTCACTTTAAGTAGTCTTTCATCTTCTAACTCTTCTAATCGAATAAGGGAAACATGCTGTAAATTCATATCACTTAATATTTGGTGAGTTGTATTGTCTATTGTTAATATCCACATGTGAAAATTTCGCATTTTTTGATGAATTGACCCATATAATGCCAACCCTTTTATTAAATATTCCTTACTGATAATCGCTGTAAAATTCATAAAATGATCCCACTGATCTATTTCGCGACTTAATTTAGAATATTTATAATAAGTCTTTGCATTTGATGGGTCTTCTTTCTGTAATCCCTGTTCTAAAATATTCTTATCAATTTGAGCAATTTTGTTTATACTTCTACGAATCGCTTCTAGATAAGGAACATACACATAATTCATAATCGTGCGGTCTATTTGTAAAGTATTTAATGACCATAAATCAAATTCTGTAAAATTGTAAATGGAAAGACATGCAAAATGAAAGACAATTAATGGATCGTTTTCGATATAAAGTCTATTTTCTTTTGTCGTAAGTTTATAATTATTATTGTAAATTGTATTCCAAGGTGCTGCATCAATCCCTAAATGCGTTGATATTTTAACTCTAGCAAAAAATCTTGTTAGATCATCTAAATACTTTTGATCACCAAATCTATTATTAGAAGATTCTTTAAAGCACCATTCTATACATTTTTCCTTCCACCACTTAAGTGCCTCACGACCATAATGATCGTTTTTAAATCCTACTAGACCAGCTTGAAATTTACCGTATTTTTCCTCAACCCACTCTAAATCTCTTTGAGGACATAAATAAATTGATTTTTCTCCCCACTCCCTGAAAATAGGTTCGGGATTTGAGAAGAAAAACAAATCTCCATCTACATATACAATTGAAGGTAAACTGTAGCTTTCTAGCAAATATTCCATTAGCGGTGCCTTTAAAGTCCAACAATATTCATTCGTTTGTCTGGTTTTTTTCACCTTCTTTAGTCTGTTATCTTCCAAATCTTGCACTTTAACTAAAACCATATTTTCTAGAGATAGTTTATTGAAAATCGAATAGGTCGCCTCATCGATACAACAAACAAATAAATGAAATTCATTAGTAAAATTCTTTATTGATTCATATAAAGCAAGAACTTTAAAAATATACTCTTTCCCAGAAATTACACAAAAGTTATATCGTTTACTTTCTATATTTGGTTCTTCTAACTTCACTTTTGTTTTAGATAACTGATCATACATATTGTCATTTGTATGTTCTAATGTATCCTTCATTTGATGACTAGTTAGAATCATAGGTTCCTCAAGTTCGTCATAACGGTGGAAACTGTTACTTGAAACATCATTACTTACCTTTTCTTCACTTTCGTTGTTCCACCATAACTTGAAATTATTGACTAATTTCCCAATGTAATCACTCATTTTGAATATTTCCCCTTTTCCTATGACTTCCATATTTTATTAGCTTCAACTAAATCTTTCGGGGTATCAATCGACATCCATAATCCATCATGTTCATAGATTGCTAGCTCTTCATCTTTAATCAGATTCTTTAAAGGATCCTCCTCAAGAACACACTCTGGGTCATCACTTAAATAATGAAAGAAGTCTCGATTACATACGAAGAATCCTCCATTAATGATCGAGTTCATCTCAGGTTTTTCTACAAATTTTGTTGCAATCCCATCTTCTACTTCCAGAATTCCGTATTGACTTTGTTTTCTTATTCCTGTAAGAGTCACTGTTTTTCCTTTTTCCTTATGAAACTGAATCAATTTATCAATATTAATATCTGATAATCCATCCCCATAAGTGAGCAAAAAGATATCATCATCAACATATTTCTCAATATTTTTTATTCTAGCGCCAGTCATTGTTTCTAAACCTGTATCTGCAAATGTTATGGACCAATCTTCAATATTAGTAAGTGGAATAGGTTTGTTCTCGTTTAATACTAGCTCTAAATCACTTTCCTTCCACTTGTAATCAATAAAATATTCTTTAATTTTTTCCCCTTGATATCCAAGTGGCAAGATAAATTCATTATATCCATATTGACTATACAATTTCATAATATGCCAAATAATAGGTTTCTCATTCACTCGTGCCAATGCCTTTGGTATATTTTCTTCCAATCCTCTCATTCTAAGTCCCTTACCACCGCACAAAATAACAACTTTCATTATCATCACCCTTTCTATCTATTTATTGCATATGCTATTCCGTTTTTTACTTTATTGTATGAGGTACATATACTAAAAGAGAGAAAAACCCTACTAACAAACTAGTAATAGTAGGTGATTGACATACAATATTTATTTAAAAACAGGAAATATTGTCCCTTTTTTAATGTTTAGACCTTTCTAATTTACTAAGGGCTAATAGAGTCTTCCCGTTACTTTTGTGTCATTTGGATATCTCGACCTAATGCTTTGAGCAGTTTCTGCTTTAGATATAACAAGAAAATATTTAGCTTTTTCACTTTATATCTTTTTGTACTAATACCTTTAACAAGACTTAACCCTTCTTTAAAACGGTTCGTTTTTATAAGTCTATCAGCATAGTCCAGTTCTAATTTAACCAAATATTCCTTTAGTTCACTTGATGCCACTACCTCTTTACTTTCTATAATGTTTTTAATCGTTTCAATTATTGGATAGGGTTGTGGTGTATAGAGAATTGTGCACATGCTGTTTGGTAGTCCGCGATAGTAAGTAACTTGATTTGTATGACTATATGCAATATGATCATGAATACTTATTCGGAACCACATATCTTGGTCTTCCCCATGGTGATGATTAATCGCAAAAAGACCTACTTTCTCAAACGTTTTTTTTGGAACAATAACTCCAGAAGAGATAACTGGAAGGTCTCTAAGAACACATTTACTATATTGACGTATTAGACCTTCCCATGGGGTTTTGGGGATTGATTCAATTATTGGTGTAATTTTCCGTCCATTTTTTAAGATGATTTGATATGCAGTAGCATATGCTCCAGCTTCTGGATATTTCTCTATTAAACGAAAAACAGTCTCAAGAAATGTTGGTTTCCATTCATCATCCGCATCTAAAAATGCGATTAGGTCCGTTTTTGCTTCCTCAATCCCTCTGTTTCTAGCCGCAGAAGCTCCTGCGTTTTTTTGTTGAATCACTCGAATACGCGGATCTCCAATTTCCGCAACTTTATTATAGCTATTGTCCGTTGAACCATCATCGATAATCACAATTTCAAATGTTTGAATAGTCTGACTTAAAACAGATTGTACCGCTCTTTTTATATAGTGTTCCTTGTTGTAAAGTGGAATGACTACTGTGACATCGAACATAGTGCTCCCTCCCAATTTTTCATTGCTAATTTTTGAGCATTCGGAAGGGTTAATATTGGTGGAATGTACTTATTGTGCAAAATATTCATTATAGAAGAATACAACTGCTCCTCTTCAAAATGAGTTGAATCAATTGTAAAATCTGGGTTTGCCTGAATCTCATTTGCCCAACCCATGCATTTTGGATGGTATGATAAGATCACTGTAGGAGTTTCTGTCATATAACCAAAAATACAACTATGAAGTCTCATCCCAACAATCCCTCTACATCTTGAAATTAAGTTTAATACATCAGCTGGATTATGCTGATAAGCTATTCGTGAAACAGGAATCTGTATGTTAAGTCGTTTTATCATCTCGTTGTGAATATCAAAATCTCCAAATACCCGGTGACCGTTAAAATCAATAAAAATTAGTTCTTCAACATCTTCTAATGTTAAACGATTTAAAACATTTAAGATCTTTTCAAATCTTCTTTTTTCAATCTCAGTATTTAAGCCAATATACCTTTCGTAATGACATAATGAAATGGCTAGTCCTCTTCTATTTGATGAATGATTATTGAGGTTGTTATCTTGTTGTGAAAATGGAAAAAGTGGAGCTAGGTCGAACGTTTTCTCAATATTTAGATCAGGTGCTAAACTTTTAACAATGTTGAAGCTATCTTCATCACGTACACCAATATAGGAAAGTTTATTTATAAATTTCTTACATGCTAGTTCTGCTCCACTATCTCTAAATGGCCCAAAAGAAACCCCTAATGCAATTGCACAATCTCCTCTACTTAAATCAATTAAGTCTGCGTCGCGGGTCAATTTATCCGTGGAATGAAAGACAGATCCTCCACCAAAAACAATTATATTTGATGTTAAAGCATGGTAATATAATCTGATTAAATTTTCACTCTTAACTTTTTCTCGTTCTACATACAAGGGTAATACAGGTAGTTTCTTTTCAAAATTAGGTATATGAACTGAAGTCGCAAGGATCTCATTAGATTTAAGGAATTGGTTGCATCCCCAAGTTGATGATGCTAATAACACATCATCACCAGTGTTGTACTCACCGTAATATCCAGATAATAGAATTTTCCTCATATTATCTCTCCTATTTTTTAATTTTAATGTACGTAAACAAATATACTAGTGTTCTAGATTTAGAAGAAATTAATGAATCTGTCTTGTTCCGATATATATACAAGTTCATATGTTATTAATGTACGATTTCTTCTAATTTTGAAAATAAGGAGGGATAAGATTTGTTGTTTAAGAAGTTAAAGCTACTATTTATTACGAAGGATTGGTCTAGCGGAATCGAACGAAATAATTACTATCTCTCCCAATCGTTAAGAAAGCTGACTAAATTAACTATTTGGGAAGAACCAGGAAATATTCACGATATTCTATCTTCTCTTGATTTTATACCTGATTTTATTCTTTTGAACGATTTACGCCCATCACGATGCCCCGAAATAAAAGGATTGCAAACATGTGATATTCCTATAGGAATGATTATGCATGATTTGCAGTACGAAACGAGTTATCGAAAGCAATTTATTGAAGAAAACAACATTCTATATCTTTTTACACATTATCGGGATAAGTTTTTAGAATGGTTTCCGGAATATGAGGATAGAATGATCTGGTTTCCTCATTATGTTCATACAGAAGTTTTCAAAGATTATAAACAAGAAAAAGAAATGGATTTTCTACTAATGGGCTCAACATACCCTCCGATCTATCCATTACGAGCAGCTATTTTAGATGGGATGAAAGATCTACCAAATTTCACCTTTCACGAACATCCAGGATATGATAAAGGCAAATATGACGAAAAGGAATATTTTGTAGGACGGAGGTATGCAAAAGAACTTAATAAAGCCAAAATTTTTTTTACCTGTGATTCCATATATAAATATCCAGTTATGAAATATTATGAAGTGCTTGCCAGTAATACCCTTCTATTAGCTTCCCATTCAAAAGAACTAGAAGACTTAGGGTTTATTCCTAATGTTCACTTTGTGGAAATCAATACAGAAAACTATTATGAAAAGGCTATGTATTATCTAGAAAACTACGAAAGTATTGGAAAAGAAATCGCAAAAAATGGATATAATATGGTTCGCAAACAACATTCTGTCAGCACAAGAGCGAAATTTTTAGTTAAAACAATAAAAAAAATTGTAAAAGCAAAAAAGAAATAAAATTGGAAAGGAGATGAATATTAAGATGAAGTTGTTATATATCGGTTATCTAGGATTTAATAATGTTGGAGACGAAGTCTGTTATGAATCATTTATTCAATCTATCAACAGATGGTCTAACTCTGTAGACAAAGTCATTGCTTATGACATTAAGGAAAACAAAGGAATAAAGAATATATTAAACAAAGAAACAATCGATGCTGTAATCTTAGGTGGAGGTTCACTTTTTCAAGGCGATATTTTTTTAACACTTGC
The DNA here is from genome assembly GCF_003667825.1 of Metabacillus litoralis. Taxonomy (NCBI): domain Bacteria; kingdom Bacillati; phylum Bacillota; class Bacilli; order Caryophanales; family Bacillaceae; genus Metabacillus; species Metabacillus litoralis. The sequence goes on from NZ_CP033043.1 coordinate 1,646,109, forward strand.
CGAGGAAGCAATCGAGTTGGGAATACCCTTATATAGCTATGGTACTGGAATCGATTATCTAACAGAGGACACCATGTCTAAATATATAATTGGAGAGTCTTTTCAACCATCATCTTTTTTTGATAATCGGCAAATCAATACAAGTCGGATAAAAAAATTAGTTGAGTCGTTAACATATACTGGAGTAAGAGGTCCGTTAACCCTTCAATTTATTAAAGGTTTATCACCCGTTAACTCTTCTATTGAGATAATTGGTGATTCAGGCTTTATTTATAGTCCAAATTCTGATCATTATATCTTGAATCATTATTTATTTCCTGTTCAAGCACCCCTAATTGCAATTAACTGGGGAACTACTTTTAATAAACTTTTCGGATATAATGAAGCATTAGTAGAAGACCAACTTATTGAAAGCTGTTTCTACTTGATATCTAAAGGGTACCATATTGTCATTTATCCAATGTGGAATCAAGATATTGAATCATGCAGGAATCTTTACAACCGTCTGAACAACAAAGATTCTGTTACATTCATTCCAGAGGTTTGTAGTTCGTCACAAATTTACTCATTCTTAGGTAAATGTCACTTTTCAATCAACTTAAAACTGCACGCTAATATTTTATCTGCAGCGGCCTTTACTCCATTTATTCAATTTGCTTACCGTTCAAAAGGCTTTGATTTTGCTTTATCTATAAACCAATTTGAAAACACATTATATCCCCATTCCTCAACAATACTTGAAACAATTAAAGAGAAAGAGAAAAATTTTACCCGTTATCGTGAAAATTACGCCAACAAATTGAAAGCAGAAAAAGAAAAATACACTGAAAAGCACAAATGTTTTATACAAAGCCATTTTTAGTTGCGATAAATATCTGCACCTTTTGATAATAGCTGCATAAATTATTCACTAAGTGAATCTTTTCCCATTGGAGGTAATTATGCACGAATCACAATATATCTCCCCCTTTCTAGAACCAACCATGAACAAGTACTTGCTTGTATGTCGTATTTCTGGTTCTAAATCTGTTAAAGCACAAAGACTCATGGCAATAACTATTGAATTAGTATTTCTATATTTTGATTCTTAGAACAACACATTAAATATAGGAATTCACTTATTTGTATATTCAACGTAAAAAACGAAAAACCTATTCTTCTTTCCAACAAGGCTATTACTCGATCGCTGGGTAATAGTCTTTTAATGTCTCAAAGTTTTTAAATAAACTTAGGCCGTACAATTTTTTATTTTAGAATAAATCACCTATACTTACTATGATACCGATAACTGAAAGGGTAAATAGTAATAAAATACATAATATTATTATAGGTGCTACCTTCTTTAAGAATCCACCTTCTTTGTTTTTATAGCTGAGATAACTAAGAATTAAACTTAGAATGCCCGAAAGAATTGAAGTGAAAAACAATCCTTTTAACAAAATAACCATTACACCCTTAGGCTGATCTGGAGCAATTGCATATGTAACAATTAAAGTTAATGTGCAAATGACAACCAATAGTGCAGACCATTTACTATATTTCTTATTCATAGGATTAAAGCTCCCCTCAACAACGTAAATAGAAATATATAATTTGTACCTTATTAAACACTTACATAGGTATATATCCTTTTGTCATGTAAACATATATAGCTACAGGGACAAAACTAAATATCATAGCTAAATTACATAAAGCTAGAAGTCTATTTTTTGCTACCCAAGCAAAATAAAAACCTATGGGGTTAAAAATAAACGTTAACATTCCATAAGGGTCTTGCATAGTAAGCACCAGATAAGGAAACCATGAAATAACACCTAAAAGGAAAAGAGATAGTGATAGATAATAATATATTTTTGTTTTAAGAATGATTTTACTCAACTCTCCTCATCTACCGTACTTATATATTTTGGCTGCTATAAATCCTGTAGTATGATTAGTAGGAAATATAGTCTCTACCTTTTATTTACGACCACTTACTTATTTTACCATTATTTTTCAGGTAAAAGTAAATATGAAAAAAGCACGTTATTAAAACGTACTTTGATTGTTCATTTCTGACATTTTGGTGTGTGACATGATAAGGGTCCTTTACATTCCTAAGGAGTCTCTAAGAATATTTTCAAGATATAAAGAGCTAGTGATTTTTTTATTGCACTCGCTACTATCTTTACAAATAAGGTTGCCAATAGACTTAAAATAATCCGGATTGTTAGACTTTTTCACTTTTGTTACAGCAGAAAAATAGGAAACCTCACTAGTACATTTACACAAGGAACAAATATTTTTCTTAGATGTCGGGGAGAATTTACATTCAATGCCCACCAATTCTCCATCCAGCTCATATATAATATACTTTCTATTCGATCTTAAATCGTTCCAACTTAAATAGGTTAACTGACTATGATCAACTTTTGATAAATCAGGCAGCTTTAACTTTTTAGTCTTTGGAAACATTTTTTTCAGTTTCTGTTCGGTGATTTCTGGGAACGGCAACAAAAACTCGGTAAGATGCTGAATATATTGTTGGTATTCCTCATCAGTTTTCAATCGAGATAGATCCAATATTTTTTGTTGATCTAATGAAATATTAGGAATTAGATCTAAGATTTTGGCATTACTTAAGTCCTTTAAAGAAGTAAAAACCGAAGAAGGCAAATTCTTTTTAGAGCTATCTTTAATTAAAAGCACCTGCTTTTTAATAAAATTATAGTGTTCATTTTTCAAAAATTTTTCTGTCATCACATGACACTCCTATCTTTTTTTATTCTTATGAAATATTTTAAGAAGTGCATGTAGCTAATAAAAGGTAGAAAATGATTAAGAAACGTTTTTTACATAAAAAATCACTGATGAATATGATTCACCAGTGACTTCTTTTACTTTTTATGTGAATAAACAATCTTTTTGATTGATTCAATTGAGAGGTAATATTCTTCGGAAAGTTGTTGAATACTACTGCCACTAGTAAAAGCATTTCGAATAGTTACATTACGCAAATCAAGCAACTGTCGTCCACCACTTGAAGCTCCCCATTTCTGATATTCCGCTTCTGGCTTAGGAATGTAAATGGTTTCTCCTTGGACATATTTCTGGATTTCCACAATTAGCTTTTCAGGTAAAACTTTTTTTGCATTCATATACTTCACTTTGCTCGCTCCTTATTTATTTTTAATAAAAATAAGGTGCAAAGCCAATATATTAGAAAAGCTTATTCAGCGATTTTTTTATCATTTCGCCCCATACAAAGTATCGCCTTTCCAATTTTAGGCTTTGCATGAGTGGAAGAAGTACCAGACAATCTTATGTGATTCTCCATAATGTAAGCACCCCCTTTAAGATAACATTATAGCTTAAGTTATGATGAAGTGGACCTTTTTTATGTAAATATTTCCTTTTATTAACCACTAATTTTGCAGAGATTCCTAGAAAACAGAACCTCAACATTTTCCAGAAAGAACTCATCATTGGTCATATATTATGTTGAAACATCTAAGTTTTTTAATGCTTCAAGCAATCGATTTTGTACCTTTTCATCATTATTTACATAAAAGACTAATAAGTTACTTATTTCATAGACTTTGTGTTCTACTAATTCTGCTGCTGCAGTTATTTCCTCAAACCTTTGGACTCCCTTTTCCCTTTCACCCTCTGAAGGAAAAACATAAACTGATAATGTATGACCTTCCAAAATATACACTTCAGGCGGCATCTCGTTTAATTCTTGCATAAAGAAATCCTCACTTGATAACTCTGTATTTTCCAATTCAAAACCTTGCTCCGCTATGACAGTTTCTACATCTTCTAAAGTAATGTCGTATGTTTTAGACGACTTCTCCTCTACTTCTTGTTGGCTACAAGCACCTAAAATGAATATAAATAGTACATACAATAATCTTCTTTTCATCATCATATACTTGCCTCCTATGGGGAATGAGGTTGCAATTGCTTAGATTCTGGGATTAGAAAGCATTCAAAATCAGAGTAATCAAGTAAAATTGGATCCTTAATTAATAAAACAGATAAAATCATATGATACACTTCAGTTTATATAAGTTCTTAATAAAAAGCTTCGGAGTGCTTTAGCAATGTATTACCAACCTTCCAACTGATAAAGATCTACACGTCTATTATTGAAATAATCGAGTACACCTTTAGACTGTTTGATATCATCAAGATTTATTTCAATCACGGATACTTCTTCGTTATTTCCACCTTTATAAAGGATTTTCCCCTCTGGATTTACGACTTGGCTTTCTCCAAAAAAGATATTGTCAGAGTCAAGTCCCACTTTATTCGTTGCTACAGTAAATACATGATTTTCAATGGCTCTCGATTGCAAAAATGTATTCTGATAATTTTGATATGGTACCATATTTGCACATAAAACAAAGATGACATTCGCTCCTTTTGTTGCTAATATTCTTGGCATTTCAGGAAATTCCATATCATACGTGATCAAAATTCCCATGTTTCCTTGAGGTAGTGAAAAAATAGGACATTGATTTCCAGGTTCGAAAAATTTCCGCTCATGATGGAATAGGTGCGTTTTTCGATATACCCCTTCTATATCCCCATTATTATTAATTAAAACTGCAGAATTATATAACTTTTCACCTTCTAACTCTGGAAATCCATAAATTACCCCAATTCCATGTTTTTTTGCACAGCGAGCAATTGTTTTAATACTTTCTCCATCTATCGATTCACCTAAATTTCTCACTTTTTGATTCATCACATAACCGGTTAAAAATAATTCTGGAAATAACACGAAGTCTCCATTCTTTTCTTTTGCTTGTTTAATGGTCTCAAGTGTTCGCTTCAAGTTGATTTCTTTTTTTAAGAGCTCACATTTTAGTTGCGCAAGTACAATTCGAATTTTGTTTGACATTTTTTTACCCCTTAGTAGAATGTGACTGATTCATATATTTTTTAAGCTTTTTTGAAATTGTTGACTGATCGACTTTTAACTCCTGTGCAGTCTTATATGTATTTTGATATCGGTTATAAGTATTTAGAATAATTTCCTTTTCTAATGCTTCCTTTGCTTCTTTTAAAGATTCAAATTGAGGTGTTAGATACTCATGAATTTGAACAGAGATAGTTTTCTCGGAATGTTTATTATCAAAATTTTTATTTTCAAGTGAAGAGGAGTTTGTGACAACCATCCGTTCAATTGTGTTTTCAATTTCTCTAATATTTCCTAGCCAATCCTTTTTCGTTAAGTCCTCACGAACATGCTGATCTATTTGCAAATTTCGACCATATTTCATATTAAATTGATAAAGAAAGTAATCAATTAAACTAGGTATATCCTCTTTTCTTTCTCTTAGAGGAGGAATGATTAAAGGAATTACATTTAAACGATAAAATAAATCTTCGCGGAATTTTTTCTGGTTCACAAGAGTTAAAAGGTCTTTGTTTGTTGCAACAATAATACGAACATCAATATCAGTATAGTTCACTCCACCTACTCGGCGTATCCGATTTTCCTGAATCACATCCAGTAATTTTGATTGAACTTCATAAGGAAGTTCAGCTATTTCATCTAGAAATATCGTGCCTTCATTTGCTGCTTCGAAAAGCCCCTTTTTCCCTTTATGGTGACCTCCAGTAAAGGCCCCTGCTTCATAGCCGAATAATTCAGATTCGATAAGAGTACTAGGTAATGCTCCACAGTTAACCGATATAAATGGACGATCAGATCGGTTACTTTGCTTATGGATTGACTTCGCTAATGTACTTTTCCCGACACCAGATTCTCCAAGTAATAGCACAGTAGAATTGACATCAGAAACCTTTTGAATAATACCCATTATCCTTTTCATAGCACTCGAATGAAAAGAAACATCGAGATGATTAAATTCATAATGTAAAGGTTCAATAGACTGTTCTAAGTCTATTATTTTTATAAAAATAAAATAAGTAGCACTTGAAAATTTGAATTGATAGATTAACACCTTTTCCCCGTTTACATTCTTTAAAGTTTGTATCCTTCTGTTCTTATTAAACCTTCCTTTGAAGGTCGAGTCTAATATCTCATCATCGAATAACTGACCTACTTTTAGTGGTTTTTCTGCATTAGTAAAGATGTCTCTCCATTCACCCTCTGTATTCACAATGCTCTTTTCCTCATTTATTATACAACGGAAGCCTATGTATTCTTCCATTTCATCCCCCACCCGTACATTTGATGATAAAAATCATTAATGATGAATTTTATCATCGTTTTAGTTGTAATTTGATGATTTATTTCATCTTAATATTTATTTAACCAAAAAAACATTGGTATTTCAATATTTTCAGAATTGGCATACTTTTTGCAATAAATAATAGCAAGAAAGGTGGACATTACATGAAAATATCTTTGGGTCAATTTCAGCCTAAACTTCAAGACAAACAATTCAACATGGTAAAAATTAAAAAAATGATGGAGGAGGGAAAAAAACAGCAATCGAATCTCATACTTTTTCCTGAGATGTCATTAACAGGATACTTACTTGAGGATTCTACAAAATTATTTGCTGAAGAGGTCACTGGCACTAGTATTACAGAACTCAGAGAGCATTGTAGAAAACTAGGTGTCGACATAATCATATCTTTCCCAGAGAAAGAAATGCAGCACTATTTTATAACAGCGATCTATATCGATAGCTCGGGTAAGATAAAAGGTAAATATAGAAAAACACACCTATTCCATACAGAATCTAATTATTTTACTAAGGGTCAAGATTATCATGTTTTTGATACACAATGGGGGAAAGTCGGAATTATGATTTGTTACGACTTGGAATTTCCTGAAGTAGCTAGGTTATTACGAATGAAAGGAGCAGATTTCATTTGTGTTCCTACTGCTAATATGAAGCCTTATGAAAAGTATCAAGAAGTCTACGTTAAAAGTAGAGCAATGGAGAATGAAATACCCGTTATCATCTGCAACCGTATCGGACAGGAAGGAAATTTGGACTTCTTTGGAAATAGTATGGTTGTAGATCATGAAGGTCAAGTCCTTATGGATGTAAAAGGGAATGAGAGCTTACAAACATGTAGACTTACATTATCAAACAATCGAGATCCAAAATTAAAATACATCAATAATATTAATCCAACTATTTATTCTCAATTACAAGAATTAAAGGAAACTAAAAAATAAGTTAAGAGAGTATGATAATAGGTTTAAAATTAAAGAGGGGGAAACATAATGGAAAAACAAAATGTTTCATTAAATCGTACCTTAACCTTATCAGCAGTTGTTTTATTTGGATTAGCTTATATGACACCTATGATTGTCTTTGGTATATTTGGTGTTCTTGCAGAAACCACACATGGCCTCGTACCACCTGCCTATCTTATCGGTTTGGGAGCGATGCTTTTTACAGCCTTTAGTTATGGAAAAATGGTGCAAGCATTCCCAGTTTCAGGTTCAGCCTACACCTATACAAGAAAAGCTATTGGACCACGTTTAGGATTTATGGTTGGGTGGTCGGTTCTATTAGATTATTTGTTTCTACCAATGGTGATTTGGTTAATTGGAGCAGTATACTTACATTCTGCCTTTCCTTCCATCCCTACTTGGGTTTGGATTTTAGCTTTTATATTAGTAACGACGGTCATTAACATTATCGGCATTAATTCAACGAAAAACATCAACTTCATCTTAATGATCTTCCAAATCCTCGTAATTTTAATTTTTATCGTGTTGTCCATTGTAAGTGTTCTAAATGGACTGGGTACTGGAACGTTATTTTCTATCGCTCCTTTTTATCAGACAGACGTTCCATTTTCGTTGGTGATTGCTGGTGCTTCGATTGCTTGTTACTCTTTCTTGGGCTTTGATGCGGTTTCAACTCTTTCTGAAGAAACCATAGAACCTGAAAAAACAATCCCGAAAGCCATAATACTCATTACTCTACTAGGTGGGATGATCTTTATCGGTGCTTCTTATTTCATTCAATTAGTTCAACCGGACTACAATGCCTTTGTCAATACTGATTCAGCCGCTCTAGAGATAGCTAAGCAAATCGGTGGAAATCTATTTAGTGCAGTATTCCTCGCTGGACTTATCATTGCCCAATTTACGTCAGGAATGTCTGCACAAACTAGTGCAGCAAGATTAATTTACGCCATGGGTAGAGACTCAGTCTTACCGAAGAAAATTTTTGGTTATATAAACCCTAATTCTAGAACGCCAATCCTTAATGTTATATTCATTGGAATTGTAGGATTGCTTGCACTATTCTTAGACATAACAACATCAACTTCTTTTATTAATTTCGGGGCATTTATGACATTTATCTTTGTTAATCTATCAGTTATTTTTCATTATTTTATAAACGAGAATAGACGAAGTGGAAAGGATATCATCTTCTTTTTAATCTTTCCGTTAATAGGAGTTATTTTAGATATCGGACTTTTCATTAATCTTGATAAAAATGCCCTTGTACTAGGATCAATATGGGCTACAATTGGTTTCTTTTATTTATTATTATTAACTAAATTCTTCAGAGAGGCACCACCAGAGTTAGATATACAAAATGATCTCGCCGGATAATACACCCATATACAAAAAAGACTGTACAAAACACGTAAAAATCGGTGTTTGGACAGTCTTTTTTCTTGATAAACTACGAAAAGAGCGTTTTCAAGAAGAACATCATCTTCCATTTGCCGTAGATGCTATTCTCGCTGCAGTTGCTTTCGCCGTTGCATTACCAAAAACTCCATTACCACCCATTGGAGGTTTAGATGGGAGGCATTTTTTTAGTTTTTAGCAGGTGGAATCATCGGACTCGTTATGATGAGATTTGCTATTAACTTCTTTGTCCGGATCTTTCACAAAAAGCCTGGACTTGAAACAGCTGCCTTTCTAATTGTAGGTTGGGTTGGCGTAAAACTAGCTGTTTATACTTTATCTCATCCTGATTTGGCGTATTTGCCAAAAGGATTTGCTAAATCTGCTGGATGGAAAATTACATTTGGTCTGTTTTATTACTAATTGCTGTCCTAGGATGGTTTCTTCCAAAAGAGAGAAAGGATGAAGAAGAAACAACATCATAACCTTTCACAAGATGCAAAGGTCACTAATTAACGTGATCTTTGCTTGATTAAAATCCCTTAATCCTTTAACTCTTAAAAAATATTTTTGTAAACACATTATGTGACATAATTTAATAATTTATCAAAAGAATTGATCTCAGCATATGGTTTTATTTCAGTATCATTCTTGATTCTATGAGGGTTATACCAGATCCCCTTTATATTTGCATTTTGACAACCACTAATATCCTTTTCTATGTCATCTCCAATAAATAATGCGGCTTCTGGATTCACATTTAACTTATTTAATGCTAAATCGAATATGCGTTTGTCAGGTTTACTATATCCCACTTCTTCAGAAATGATTATGGTATCAAAACAACTAATTAAATTAGTGTTCGTTATTTTATCTTTTTGTCTCTGAGTAGAGCCGTTTGTTATTATTGCAACTTTAACATGCTTCTTTATATTATTTACGATATTTATCGTATTTTGGTCTGTAGAGAAACAATAAGGAAAATGATGGTTCCAAAAATCTTGAATGGAGTTGCGTGGTAGTCTATATTGTGGTGGATATTCATCAAAGAATGGTTCCAAAACTTTAATTTTATTATTATTTCCGTAGCTTTTTCTATCATCTTCTTTAAATTTTTGTAGCATTTCATATTTAACTGAAGGTTTTACATTCTCATAACACTTTTCTAAAATAATGAAAAACAGGTTATCTACTGCTTTATCCCTATTAAGCAAGGTATCATCTAAATCAAACATCATTGCTTCATATTCTCTCAATTAAACTTCACAACCTTCCCCAACTAACTAAAGTCCCAAAAGTGCTATGAATGACCGTCGAAAAAAACATCAATAACTATTTGAGTTTTTAATCTCATTAAGTAATGTTAAATCACAATATACCCTAAAATCTCATAGAGAGTTAACTCATTGTGAATTATTGATAATAATGGTAGTGTTATGTAACATAGTGTTTTTTCCTATGTAAAGGAGCGAATACACTATGCTTAGTAAGGCTGAAAACTTACTATTTCTTAGAGAACTTGGACGTTTACAGAATGAATTTAAAAGCTGTAATGATGACCAAGTCCGAGAACACATTCACCAAGACATTTCTCTTCTTATAAAAGCGTTATTAATTACTGCTTGTAAATAGCAGTTTTTTTATTGTGTAAAATAAACAAACTTGCACACTAAAATACATATTTTGTATTCCTATGTAATAAATGAATAATATTCAATTAAGGAATTATTCCAGTCTAAAGTTCAACATACTTCTTCCTATCAATTTATTTCCATCCTTCCATAAAAACTCTACAGCATATTGTGCACCAATTTTCTTTTCATCAATTTCAATGTCTAAGGGTATATTTGTAACGTTTATATTTTTCTTTTTTATTACTTCATAATTGTCTGTATTAATTTGAAGTAAGTTTATCTCAGTAGGCTGCGGTCTCATTTCATGCCAATCAATCTGTATGTCATCACCTATTTCAACGTCCCCAGAGTGAATGTCAGGAAAGTTATATATGTTATTTTTACTACAATTATTCCAGCATACTTCAGCATACCCATAATCAAATAACTCACCATCTGATTCAGTTGATTTGAATTTTTTAATTTCAGGTATTTCCATAAGTGTGAATTCTGGAAGCTTTCCATCTGTTATTTTCATTTGCTCATTTGTTTCTTTGATCACTATTTTCCCAACATACTGAGCTCTGTTAACTGAAACTGAATTAATAAATTCAACTTCTAATACATAATCCCCTTCGTTTGTTGGAAATTGAAATTCCCTATTATCTTTCAATTCCAAATCGATTTTTTCTCCGTGTTTCCAAAGTACAGCTGTTATCGTAGGATCTCTCCAAATATCTCCACCATTATCTTCGTTCTCTTTAAATTCCAAAGAAGCTTTTTGGTTTGGAGAAACACTAATCACATCTTGTGATAATCCAAATTTTTCGATATTATCTACTGTTTCCTTTACTTCTCCACTCGATGAACTCCAACTAACATTAGCTTCTGTTAATTTTATTTGTTGATTTTGTAAACCCTTTTCTAAATGTAAATGAGCAATAGGAACACCAACATCATAATCCTCGCCAAAGCAGCCTGTTAATGCAAAAATAAAAAGCATTCCTACAAATAATGTCAAGAGTTTGTTCATATAAGTCACTCCTGTCTAAAAACCAAATCCTCAATTCAACATATTATTACGGCTTGCAGAGCCTACTCCACATCTGTTTGTTAATCCTAACTAATTTCATTAGTTCTAACAACCCATTTATTTATTAAGAAATGTCTGTTACTACTCCAATCAAAATTACCAATCACTTAATTTATTTATGAAGGTCAAACCGAGCAATTTCACCAACATTTGTTGAAATAATTAATGTAGCATCCAATGCATTGTCCTCAAGAATTTTAAGTTTTTCAACTGGTGGTACCATCACTTTAATATGATTATTCTCATGACTTACACCAAGATCAAAAGTAAGGATGAATTGACCTTCTTCTCCTGGTTTTAAAACAGGTGTTGATGATCCTCCATAACCCAAACCAGTATTATTATAATAAAATGGGTTAAAGACATTGAATCCGATAACTTCATTGGAAGCGTTTATTAAGGTGTCATTTGGTTCTATTTCTATTTTTAGGGGATCATTTACCAATTCGCCAATCTTCACTTTACCATCATTTTTAAGTGAAAACTCATAATATAAAGATGTAGGGATAAGTTCTATACCCTCCTCATTAAATCCATACGAACCAAGTCTTTCTTTATCTGAGATGATCTCAACCTTTGAATCAATTAACTCTATGGACTGTTCCGTTTCTGATGAACATGAAATGGAGAAAAGTATCATTAAACCAAAAATGTAGATATAAATAGGCTTCTTCATCCTACACTCCTTTAATTATTGTTATATAGAACTAATATATTGTCACTATCCTTCTCAAAAGACTAAAGAAAAATAGATGATACCTCTAGTCACTGTAGTCTTGTAGTGTTCTAGAAATATTTCTAAGCTCTTCCACTCATTAGAGGTTTAGCCCAGTCTTTCCGATTATTTTGGATTGCGACTTTAGATGCTCTTTCCCAGTCATAAGGCACATTAATTTGCTCGATTAACCATTGATTTGCTTCTTTTTTCATAATAGTATAATTTGCATATGGTGATCCTGATTCCATTTTATGAGGGATAGGTAAATCATCTTTATATGCTGGAAGCCCTACACTTCCTGGGTTAACGACCAACTTATCATTAGGTAAATAGACAATTCTAGGAATATGACTATGTCCACACAATATCACGCTCTGTTCTACGTGTTGAAGACTTTTCATGATTTCTAGTGAACTCTTTAAGGTTCCTCCCGCTTCCGTCATCTCTTCTAAGAGATAAGCTTCATCAGAATCAGGTGTACCATGGCATAGGAGAATATCATCTATAACTACCGAAGAAGGATGTTGCTTTATCCAATCGAGATGTTCTTCAGTCAACATTTGCTTAATATGATGTAGGGTAGATTGGGAATAATTGTCTACTGCTTCAAGTAACATACGATCGCAATTCCCCATGATATGAACCATTTTATGCTTAATTAATTGTTTATAAGTACCCAAAGGGTCTAAAGGACCATATAAACTATCTCCTAAGTTGAATATGTTATCAATACCGCGATTTGTAATATCTTGCAGGACAGCCTTTAATGCCAAATTATTTCCATGAATATCTGAAATAACCGCTATTGTTTGTTCCAAAAGATACACCCTCGATCACTAAAAATTTATAAAACCTAATAAACTATTAGTTTATTCAATATCATTCACCACAAATCACTATTATCCTTCATTTGACTCTATAATACTAATAAGGAGCTGTCTTTTTTAAGAACTACCCCTCAGTTACTAGAATTTGTTGTAAAACAATAGCTTCTCATTAAACTAATTGTCAGATTTTCTTACATGATGATTGAAAAAAGAGTGGGATAAAACTTATATTTATTTTGGAGGTTGTTTTTATGGAGATAAAAAAAGATGATTTAACTGGAGACAAAGTAGCTGAATTGATAAGAGAGCATCTTCATGCCATGACGTTGAATTCACCACCTGAAAGCATCCATGCTTTAAACTTAGAGAAGCTAAGACAATCAAATATTACCTTTTGGACTGCATGGGAAGACAATGAATTAGCCGGAATGGGAGCCTTAAAAGAACTCGACATCTCTCATGGTGAAATTAAATCAATGAGAACTTCATCGTCACATCTCAGAAAGGGTGTTGCCAGAAAAATGCTCCAGCACATCCTAGACGAAGCTATAGTGCGAGGCTATGAACAACTGAGTTTAGAGACGGGATCAATGATTGAATTTGAACCAGCAAGGAAGCTCTATGAAAATTTCGGCTTTGACTATTGTGAGCCTTTTGCAGACTATAAGGAAGATCCAAATAGCGTTTTTATGACAAAGAAACTTGGATAAGTTCTGTTTTGAACTTATCCTTTTTCTTCTCCAGTCAGAGAACGAAGAAATTATGTTGATAGTCGAAGAAAATTTTCTTATTTTCATATGAATAAGTATGTTGTATAATAATGACAAATTTGGTAATTGATCATTATTATATGTTTTTTGAGGTGTATACATTTATGCTCACAGCTCTAAACCTAATTGGTAGCATACTATTCGTTATATTAGGATTTATTTCTTATTTACGGTTCTTAAAAATTCCTAATAAGGATTGGAGAGAACTTGCATTAATTCTGTCTTTGATATTTATAGTTTTTGGATTATCTAGCTATATTTATTTCATTATTTCAGATTAACGCTTAATTATTCTCTCTCTTTTATCCCGTTATCAATCCATACCCTCTCTTACTTTCACCATGTTATACCAGCTGACTCCACCATGTTGTGATTGAGACAATCCATGATTAATAAATCCACATTTTTCATAAAAGGAAACTAACTCCTGTTTACATGTTAAAGTAATGCCTTTTCTTTCATTTTCTTTCACAAGCTCTTCCATTTTCTCAATTAACATCTTAGCAATTCCTTGATTTCTTGCCTGTTTGGACACAGCTAAACCTAAAATACTCTGATATCCGCCTCTATTCGGATTTCTTTTGATTTTCTCAAAAAGATCATCAGTAATGTAAGGTTGATTAATGATAGGTCCATTGATATAACCAAGAATCTCCCCTTTCTTTTTTGCCACTATAAAGGTATCAGGTATCAGCTGAATTCTCTCCTCAAATGCTTCTTTCGTGGCAGCTTCTTCGGCAGGAAATCCTTCATTTTCAATAAGTAAGAGCTGTTCTAAATCTGTAGCTTGAACATTTTTTAAGATAATCATATAATCTTTAACTCCTATCCTAACTCAATTCTATTGGATTTATGTAGCCTCTCCGTATCTATTTACTCCGCATTCATTACCTAATAAAAGAAGAGGACGCGTTCTTAATCTGCGTTTTTATTACGTAAAAAAGTAAGTTTTCGAGTTTTAGTGAGGCATAGAATATACTACTAGATAAATAGCCCTCACCAAGCTATATCCAAATAAAAGAATAAGTGTAACATAAAACACCTTACTCCAAACCTTTCCTTTTGCATATATATTTACTAAAAAGAAAAAGAACAAAGCACTTACAAAAATAAATTGTAAAAATTCCTTTACCTTATATGTTTCTAATAGTAATTCTTTATTATAGAACAATTGCAAGTTTTCATTAACCGAAATTGGGATTGTAAATAAAGATGATATCAGTGCAATTACGGTAAAAAGTCCATATAAATTTAATACTCTTTTCGTATTGAGTTTCTTTTTTGTCACGATCTCAACGTTATTGGATGTTTGCTGTTGTATTTGCACCAACTTGACCTCCCACTATAATTCTCTCTATATATACGAACAAATACAATGAAAGTTTCGAGATGTTGGTATTAGATTTTGGAATATAATAATGTCCAATATACTAATAAAACCACTAAAAAAGGTCATTCACCTTCTTCAGTGGTTTTTTCACGTTCTTTTCTAAATAATGTCATCTATGATGCCGTATTCTTTTGCAGCTTCGGCACTCATAAAATAATCACGGTCCGTATCTTGTGCGACCTTTTCAATTGGTTGACCGGTGCGTTCTGCGATAATTTGATTAATATGCTCGCGCAGGCTGATAATCCGTTTGGCGGATATTTCAATATCTGTCGCTTGCCCTCTAGCACCACCTAACGGCTGATGAATCATAATCTCGCTGTTCGGAAGGGCATAGCGTTTTCCTTTGGTACCAGCCAGCAACAGGTTTGCTCCAAATGAAGCAGCCATCCCCATGCAAATCGTTCTAATATCTGGTTTGATGTATTGCATCGTATCAAATATCGCAAAGCCAGCAGTTACTGACCCACCAGGGCTGTTAATGTACATCGATATATCCTTGTCAGGGTCTTCAGCTGCAAGAAACAACAGCTGTGCTACAACACTATTTGCAAGCCCGTCAGTGATTTCATCACCAACCATAATAATCCGGTCCTTTAACAATCGTGAGTAAATATCATAAGACCTCTCCCCGCGATTAGATTGCTCGATAACATACGGTGTCACATTCATTTCGCTTCCTCCTTTTTTAGGCGGAAACCCCATTTATGCCGCCATTAGGACAGTGCGTGAAGGACGAGAGTGAGCGAGTGTGCAGTGCATAGAGCTTGCTGGACGCTGATCTTTCACTAATGAGCGCAATAACGGTATCGACTGGATCAGAATCGTTGGATCCTGTCTCTTAAATGAGACATGAAGGAGATGTTCCACTTGCTCACGTTCTTCTTTCTCCCAATAAAGGTCAATGAGCGGACTTCCTTCTTGATTCATCTGTTTCGCTAAGCGTTGTTTGGCTCGATGAATGGTTGATTTTACAGCTGTCTCAGATGTCAAAAAGATGTCTGCAATTTCAGTGAGCTGATAGCGAAACCCTTCTTTTAAGACAAGCATAACGACTTGCTTCGGTGTTAATTGGGTCGTCAAACGTTGAATAATCTCAAAACGAGTCGCAATATTGCTAGTCGAATTATCCGAATTCAGTTCATTAAGATCGGCTTCTAAGCACTCCTTATTGTGCTTTCGGATCGTATCAACCCAAGCATTGTGCGCCATCTTGTTCACTAAAGCTGCTGGAATTGAAGATTGGTCCCCATAATAGAGCCAAAGCTTCATCATCGCATTCTGAACCAGTTCCTCGCCATCCCATTGATTTTTTGCTAGTCCCAGACAGTATCGTCTCAGCTTAGGATAAAGCTCTTGAAAGTCTTCCTCATTTAATAAATTCTCTGCACCGTGCACACGGCTTCTCTGCATCACAATCACTCCTTCAGCACGTCTCTACTGTATAAACGGATAACGAAAACGAAAAGATACGGGGTGGAAAAAAATTTTTGTATGTTTAAATAATATTTTACCTTCATCCATTTCATAATGTACAATTTGTTACCCAAATGCAAATGAGTATAGACTGTCTTAAAGACTTGGATACCGTAAGTAAATATTGTGATGACTACAATTAATGGAATCGCGATACTTCTATTGATCATAAAAGCAGTATAGTCCATCGCCTAAGTTGAAAGCTTGATAAACTCAATTCCTCATAAATATTCTATGACCAATTGATACTAATCATTAAAGTAAGGAGAAAAACAAAAGAGTTTTGCATAAATGAAAGTTTTTTTTGCATGAAAATGAACGTTATAATCTAAGATACAAAAAAACAGACAGCAAAAGCCATAATTATCATCCTTTGACTTTAATTAGTTGCGCTCGACACTTATTAAGAATATGTAGCATTTAAGATTAAATTTTCCTATTTATATGTATACTATTGTTACCAATCTATACTTGCAGCTATTAATAAAATAAAAATGATACTCTGAATAATAATTTGGGGAACTAGCCAAAATCATTTAAGCAACTTTATTTGTTACAAAAGGCCCCATTATTGCTGAAGGATGTTTTGAATAAAAAATGGGGAGGTTGAACAGTTAGCATTACTTCGCTAGTTTATCCATTATGTGGATGAATTTTCTCATCAATTCTCATAATAGGTATGAGGTGGATTTATTTGAATGTTGATTATTTTGTCTTGTTATTATTATGGATTATTTTCCCGTTTATATTGTATAAGATGGTCCCAAGAAATCGTCTACGAGAAGCCATCGTTACCTTTTTGTTTTTTCAAATGTTAACATGGTTGTTTAGTATTGGGCTAAGCTATACGAATACACTTGAATCTCCAATTAGACTCTTTAAGTATGCTACAAAACTAAATTTCACCATGGAATATTTAGTATTCCCAGCACTAGCTGTAGGGTTTCAATTGAAATTTCCTAATCATTCAAATTACCCAAGAAGATTACTTCACTATCTACTTTGGGTTGGGATCATTGTATCTTTTATCTATTTAATAGGGAAGTTCACCGACATAATGGATGTTAACAATAATCATCTAATAATGAGCTTTTTTAATTTTATTATTGAGCTCTGGTTGTCACGTCAATATGTCTTATGGATAATAAATAAAAATAATAATAAGAGTGATCAAATAATATGAAGATTGAGCACACCATTTTATATGTTATATATGCTTGTACATTTATTTCGCTTGCTTTTATACCAAAAAACAAATTGAAACAAGCAAGTATTATTTTCTTGTTTCAACAGTTTGCTACCTGGTTTTTAGGATTGCTTGTAGTCGAATTGCATCTAATAGAATACCCTGTAAGGGAACTTTCAAATATAAATAAATCAAGTTTTCTTTTCGAGTTCTTAGTATTTCCTATAATCAGCATATTCTTTTGTATATATTTCCCATATACAAAGAGTTTTATGAGAAAGTTTTTATACACAAGTGCTTTTTGTACAGGAATAACCATCCCTGAAACCATATTTGAAAGGTATACACAGCTTATTAAATATATAAAATGGGATTGGTATATCACTTGGTTATCTGTTTACGCTGCTTTATTATTATCTTGGTATTTTTATAAATGGTATTTTAAAATTAATAACAAGTAATACTTATGCGCTCTACATTTTTTGTTCTACTATTCATTTATTCCCTTCTAAGACCACAATCCTCTTTACCATAAGTATCACCCGAACTGGCCTTAAACTGAAATTAGCGCCTTTCCTTATCCCAATAAGGCGCTTTGATTGTTGAGTGTTCATGAAATGAGTTAAAGAAACCGTGGTACTCCCATTAGTATAAGGTTTGGTTTACTTCCTCTTACAATACGATACTATAGGAACTAACAAAACTTCGACTTGCATGTTTATCAACATAAACTAATGTGAAGACTGATAAAAAAATTAAAGAGGTTAATTTTAAATGTATTTATTATTAGTTGTCATTGTTTATATTATCTTTGCTTATTACTTTGTTGATTGGAAAAACTGGAAAAAGTATTATCCAACAATTCAATTCTTTATTATTTGTAATTTGTTATATAATGTCATTTTTTATAATCATACCCTATGGAGATATAATGCCGTAACTGTTGACTGGTTAAATCATACTTTAATAGATATTACCTTTTCATTTTTCATTGTACCAGTCGTTATTATGATTTATTTAAGATATTATCCTAAAGGGAAAAAACAATACTTATATATAGGAATATGGATTGCTTACTTTACAATCATTGAATACCTTTTTTATAAAAAGGGACTTTTTATATACGATAATAATTGGAACCTTTTCTGGTCTGGTGTCTTTAACTTGATTCTTTTTACTATGGTCAGAATCCATTATAAACGCCCTCTCACAGCATTAATCGTATCAATACCTATAATTGCAATTCTATTAACATTGTTCCACCCTTCCATAAATGATTTAAAATAATTGATGGTGATTTTATGGCAACTGACAAAATAACAACACCTGTTTTCTTACTATTGTTGTTCTCAATATATATACTGATGTGGATTTATCTTTTTAGAAATAAAGATTAATATTTGTTTCTTATTTCTACTGATAAACTTAAGCGAATTTTTGAAAAGCACACAAGTTTAATTAAGTTTAGAAATGGTTGGAATATATCTAAGTTTTATATCACTTACTTTGACTTTCCTCATATCTCGTATTTGTATTGCGTTAGTAAGAAAAGCTGATAATACTCGTGTTCCCGAGAACAACTAAGGGTATTATCAGTCTTTTTTGTCATGATACACCTAACAAATTTAATTCGTTATGTTAACTGGATCAGATTATTGCTATGCTCATTAGTAAATCCTATAATTTATATGGTTGAAATTAATATTCTTAAGTAAGATCGAGGTCTCCTTTTATGATTGAGTACATATATAAATCATCAAATTTGCCACAGGTATACTCATAATGTCTAAGCAACCCCTCTCTTGTAAATCCTTGCTTTTCTACTAATTTTTGTGATGGGAGATTTGCTGGTTCAATTAAAGCTTCAATTCTTTCTAACTGGTAGTGATGGAACCCAAATTTTACAACTGCTTCTAATGCTTCACTGGCGATTCCTTTCCCCCAGTAATCTTTATTTAATTCAAATCCAACTTCAGCTCGATGATGCTTGGTAACCATATTCAGAAACCCACAACTTCCTATAATTTTTCCATCACCTTTTAAAGTAACTCCCCATCTAATGCCAGTGCCATCTTTTCGTATAGTTTTATACCAATTAATTTCATCCAAAACATCCCTAACTGTTTGACAAGATGCTAACCCCATATACTTCACAACTTCTTTATCAGATAAATATTTAAACATATCATTAGCATCCTCAATTGTTACGCCTCTTAAGATTAATCGCTCAGTTTCAATTATAGGAAATTCATTTTTCATTAATTTTCCTTCTCTCGATTAAGTTTGTATCAGTCTGATTATTCATTACACTGTGCTAGGAGATTATTTGCAAAATTATCCGAGTTTAAGTCAATTCTCATTCTTCATAAAACCTACTGAATTGACAGCCATTACTCTCTACTAGATTTTCAGCTGCACCATGCCAATTATTTAAACTTCAACAAAAAGCGTCAATCCCTTTGTAAATTAACGCTTTTTTACTGTTAATGATTCCAAATATATTTTAGCTACCTATTTTTAAGAAAAAAACCTTATAAAAAAGTCATCATAAAATTATGTTAACTAAGGTAATTCATCTTGATTCTTCACTACAATTTGATCCTTGTTTTTCTTAAACTCTTTTAATGAATCTTTCTTTTTCTCTCTTCTGCCTGAAAAATGAGACATGAGAATTGCGAAAAGAACATAACCTCCAATTATGAGAACAACTATAAAAACAATTGGAGTTGCTCCACTCAAATCAAACTGTTGCATATTACCACTTCCAATCGAACTAATAAATTTTTATCCATAAAGGAACTACTCTGGTTAGTGTGCCACAAATTAATAAATTTAGATTAATTGCGTAAGAATATAACCCACCACACAAATAGAAACATAAAACCGATCAAGGTAAAAATAGACCAAATAGCAAACTTGTTGTATTTGATATACTGAATGTTCAAATTCATTCAATCCTTCTGCTCTACCAATACTATAACTAGCCAGATAATAGGTACTGTAAAAGTAATTAACATGGCCACAATAGACAAACCTTTGTTAGCCCTTTTTAAAACACTAAATATTGCAGCAACTAAAGTTATAAATAAAAATATGTAGTATACTGTCAAAAACCATACAGGCAATGTTTCCCAATTGTTCACTTTACTCCACTACTTCTCCTAAGTCTTTATAAATATTCCATTCTATCGACTTTTGCTTATTTCATAACTTCATATTCTTCCTAATTTTAACATGTTAGCCTAGTTTAAAACGTGAAAAAGCCCCTATCCTTTTTCTCTTAGTCTGTTTCTTTTTCTTCTTCAAAAAATACAAAGTGAACTATTAAGCAAGAGAGCGAAACTTAGCTTACAGAAACAATAAATTTTGTAAAAATTCAACTAGTTAGGCTTTTCCTGGCTTTGTTTTGTCGTTTAAAAGATTATATAAAGGACAACAAGAATAAACTCCCAAGCAAATATAGTTTTGTTGTTGTGTTTACAGCCATTGAAGAAAAATAAAATATTCTTCTAAATAAAAGAGAATAATACCTTTAACAAGATTTGGGAGGAACAAGATGGATAAAAGTTCATTTATTAAAGCACAGATTGCTGAACACCAGCAAAACAAGAGATTAACTGCTTCAGAACTAGCGGATTTGTTTGCGAATTTTCAGGGAGATAGTATGTATTCTTGTGTATTCGAACATTTTCTTCAAGTGGTAGAAGATGATGAGGTTAGAGATTATGTAGAATTTGCACTAGAACTATCTAGAAGACATATTAAGCAAATTAGAGAAATTTTTATTAAGGAAAAAATCCCTGTACCTGTAGGTTTTGGGGAACAGGATGTTCGAAAAGATGCCCCTCGATTATTCGGTGATATGCTTATGGTTTTTTACATTACACAAATGGCAACAATTTCATTACCCATATATAGTAGTGCTTATAGTAGTGCGACTAGACAAGATATTATGGATTATTTTAGAAGCAATATAAATGATTCAGCAGAAACATATGAAAGAGGAGTTCACTTATTACTTTCTAAAGGAATGGATTTAATAAGTTCTCCGACAATACCTTATGCTAAGAAGGTTGATTTTGTTGAGAAAAAATCATTTATCTCCATATTAACGGGTAGAGACAGACCGCTTATAGCCCCAGAGATTAAGCATCTGCAGTTTAACATCAATACTAATATTTTAGGTAAATCAGTAATGTTAGGTTTCAGTCAGGTAGCTTCTTCAGAGAAGCTTAGAAAATACTTTAGAGAAGGTGCTCAACTTTCAGATAGACAAATTAAGGCATTTTCCTTGCCTTTATCTAGTCAGGATCTACCTTCTCCTAAGTTAATGGATGCACATATAACTGATTCAACTATTTCCCCTTTTTCAGATAAACTTATGCTATTTCATGGGGGATTAGCAGGAAGCGTAGCACTTTCTAACATAGGTGCTGCACTCGGACAAATGATGAGGCATGATTTAGCGGCAGAGTTCCTAGCATTAATTCCTGTTATTGCAAAGTATAACAATGACGGAATGAATATGATGATAGAACATGGGTGGTTGGAAGAACCCTTTACTGCACCAGATCGAAAGAAAATTTCTAAATCATCACCAGGTAACTAAACTAATCAGGAAGATAAAAATTGTGAATTAGATTTCGCACATCATTTAACCAAATCGATTACAGTTAGTTAGTATTTTACCCCTGTTTGTCCTTTTTCCAATGTGGGATGAAGCAAAGGATGCAAACGGAGAAGAAGAAATTTCTCCGTTCTTGTTTCTTCCTTCTGTTTTTTCAGCATAGCATACTATGTAACTTTTGGTTTTATTAATTCAACCAAGATTAAGCTAATTGAACTATTATTAGAACCTATTTTTTATTAATTCTCTTTGTAATTGAGTCTCACAAATGTTATTGCACATTTGCCCTTCTTCGACAGCATCTACATCCTGTAATTTATATGAACTTTCAGGAGTTTCATATTTTAATACTAGGTTAGGTTATGTGGTTATGTAAGGAATCTATTAACTCATTTTCGTCCTCTACTAGCACGACATCTCCATATACATGAACTGCCACGTAATTCCATGTTGGTACTGCCTTATTCGTCTCATACCAAGATGGTGAGATATAACAATGAGGACCATGAAAAACAGCTAGAACAGTTTGATTTTTAATATCATTCCACTGAGGATTTGGACGTGCAAAGTGTCCATATAAAAAAGTATTTTCCTTGTTCAAAAGTAACGGTAGATGTGTTGCAAAAGGCATTCCATTGTGTTGAGAAAAAAGATTCGCAAAACTATGTTCTTTTATTATATTATGTGCCATCGTCTCATCTGTGATCTTAAAATATTTAGGAATATAAATTCATAATCCAGCCTTCAATTGAAGTTATTTGAGTGTTTTGGTCATTATCAAGTCCAATTGTTCTTCATCACCCATATAAAAAGAGTGGGATCACGTTTCAACAAACCCCATTTTCTTATAAAAAGCTATATCATTTTCATTTTCTTCCCATACACCTAGCCAAATTTTCAGTTTATTCCCTATATATAAGTATTAAGCCCCTTTAAAAAGCTTTAAAATTATATTTGCATTAGGTAATGGGCACTCATCCCAATGGATTTTGTTTATGGCTAAACCTTGGATAACTGCATAAAAGGTAACAGCTAATGTAATTGGGGCTTCTTTAATGATTTCTCCCTTTTTCTGACCATCTAATATTAAGGGAATCGTTGCCATAACAGGTGAATCAGAATTTTCTCCTGTTAAAACTTCTTTTACTTCTTCTGGTATTGCATCTGATGTACTCGCTTGAATCATAACTAAAAAGAGAAGTGCATTCTCAGTACTTTCTAAACTTTCGATTATCCTTTCTGTCATCCAAGTTAATTTTTCTAAAGGTTTTCCTTCTTTTATATTTGCTTTATGAATTATTTCCATTGAACTGCTTGATGCTTATTTTACCAGAGTCGTAAAAAATCTCCTCTCTTGACTTAAAATAATGATAAACAAGTCCGTGACTTAACCTTGCTTCTTTTGGAATATCACAAATTTTTGTAGCAACCATTCCCCTGCGAGCAAAAACTTGCAAAGCTGCACTCTCGAATCTGTTTATTTTGTTCTTCTTGCCTAGGAATAATCTTCACCTCATTTTTTTGATTATTCAGTTAATATTATTCTTTTTAAGTTTATCTAAATTTCTTTCCATAGTTAACATTTTTCATTTTTTTCATAATAAACCTTCTTTTATTAAATTTGACTAATCTATAGGATAACTGAAGATACTAAAAAAGATTATAGATGAGGAGTGTCTCAATGGATATCATAAAAATCTCTAAAATTCAAGCTTTAATGCTTGGTGTTTCAAGCATTATCGTAACGGGGCATCTTTTGTATATACCGGTCATTATTTTTCATTCTGGCAGGGATAGTTGGATTTCCCTATTGGTAGCCATTTTTCCAGCAATGCTGGTCGGGCTAACTGTCGCCTTATTATCTCAACGATATCCCGGGTGCTCTATGGTTGAATATAGTCAAATTATTTTAGGAAAGTGGATTGGGAAGCTTTTTGTCTTTATATTTCTCTTTTATTTTCTCCATGAAGCAAGTTTATCAATACGGGGTTTTGGGGAGTTTTACACAGCAGCAATTACTCCTCGTACACCAATCGTTGTGTATTTTATTGCGATTTTAATTCTAGCTGGTTATTCAATTAGGTGTGGTCTGGAAGTGTTAGTAAGAACAAATCAAGCCATTCTCCTCTTCTTAATACCCATCGGTATCCTAGCATCCATTCTTACACATAAGGATAAGGACTATCAGAATTTCTTACCTATTTTAGAAGACAGTATCATAACTGTGTTTCCAGGGATGTTATCAATCGTGTCATTATATAGTTCATTTTTTGTCTTAAGCATGGTATTTCAAAATATCTCTAATACAAAGCATCTAAAGAAGTATTCCATCATAACAATGATCATTCTAATTTGTATGTTTATAGGTCCAGTTTCTGGAGTGATCGCCATTTATGGGGAAGAACGAGCCACTGGACTTTACTTCCCGACTTTCCAAATATTAAGAGATATCGAAATTGGTGCCTTACAACGCTTAGATATTCTAGGAATCCTTCTTTGGTCACTTGGTTCCTTTACAAAAGTTGCTTTGTTTTTATATGCCATTGTTCTTGCATTAGCACAATTATTTAAATTAGATAATTATAAAGTGCTTGTCGTACCCGTAGGAGCATTGCTCACCATTATTTCCATATTAAACAGTGAAGATTTAATTGGAATTTATCGTTTTTTAAGAGATTTTTATCCTTATTATGGGACGTTTGTTGGATTCATTTTACCCCTCTTTTTACTAATGGTTAGTTTTGTAAGAGATAGAAACAAAAAGTCAAAGGAGGAAAAAAAGCTTGTTTGAATATCCAAAGGAGGAAAAAAAGGATAGATTCCTCTCTCCCTATTTAGAAGAAAATATTATGAGATATACAAAATTGTTTGGCGAAAAATCTGATTTAACTGTACGTAGACTACAGTATAATGGCCGAAATAAGATTGCAGTTATGTACATTGACACTTTGGTTGAAAAGGATAATATCGATCGCTTTGTTATTCATGAGCTAAAGACACATGTAAAAGAATTGTTTGAATCTCCTATTCTTGATCCAAGTATATTGTCTACAAACAAAGTCGTTGAACTCATTACCGATGATAAGATCACAGATTACTTTTTACAAGGATATTCCATTATCTTTCTTGATGGGCAGCAAATTGCTTATGCTGCCGAGACTTCTGGTGGCGAGAGAAGGCCGGTTTCAGAGTCAAATGTAGAAACGGTTGTTAGAGGACCTCGTGAATCTTTTAATGAATCATGGGTTACGAATATCGGATTAATTCGAAAAAGAATACACACTTCTAAATTGCACGTACATAAACTTGAATTAGGTGAAGAAAGCAAAACGACGGTTGCCGTCCTTTCTATTAAAGATATTGCAAAAGAAAAGATTGTAAAGGAAGTGATATCACGTCTTGATCAAATTCAAATAGATGGAATACTTGATTCACTCTATATTGAGGAAATAATTGAAGATCCAAATGGGTATACACCATTTCCGACCATTTTTAATTCAGAGAGACCTGATCGTATTGCAGCAGGCTTATTAGAGGGTAGAATTGCGATTATCGTTGATGGGACACCAGTTGTATTAATGGTTCCGGCAACAATAGGATTATTTTTAGCAGCAAATGAAGATTATTATCAACGCTATGATTTTGCTACCTTCCTTAAATTACTGAGAGTTTTCACTTTTATATTATCGTTCGTATTGCCTGGTTTGTATGTTGCCTTACTAACATTTCATCAAGAAATGATTCCGACCCCATTATTAATAGCCATTACCGGTCAACGTGAAGGTGTACCATTTGAAATAGCGTTAGAAGTACTATTTATGGAAATAACCTTCGAAATTCTAAGAGAAGCAGGCCTTAGATTACCAAAAACAATAGGTGCTGCTGTTTCAATTGTCGGAGGTTTGGTTCTTGGTCAAGCTGCTGTTGAAGCTGGTCTTGTTGGTCAATCAACCGTTATTGCTGTTTCAATAACCGCTATTTGTTCATTTACAACACCATCTTATAATATTGCTATAACTGCTAGAATGTTAAGATTTTTTTTATTAATTTTATCCGCTGCCTTAGGAGCATTTGGTCTCATCTTTGGGTTACTCTTTCTATTTATTCATTTAAATTCTCTTAGATCCTTTAGTGTACCGTATTTAACACCCCTCGTCCCGTTTCATAAAACGAATTGGAGAGATCTATTTGTAAGAGCTCCTTGGTGGAAAATGGAGCAAAGACCTGATGAAATAGCTGGAGATAATCATTATCGAATGCCTCCAGGAACAGCAAAACGAAATCGTCTACATAGGAGAAATAATAAACGATGAAGAAACTCTTTATCATTTTACCCGTTATTTTCGGAATTCTGTTAAGTGGCTGTTGGGATAAGAAAGAATTAAATGAGGTTGCCTTAGTTATTGGTGTCGGACTCGATAAAGTGGAAGATGAAAGTTATAAAATTACGGCACAAGTTATTAAGCCATCATCTGGTCAGGATAAGGCAGGAGGCTCTGAGTTACCAACGTGGAGTATTTCTGCAACAGGTAAAACGGTCATGAGCGCAATAAGAAACCTAAATGAATCAAGTCCACGCAGACTTTATTGGGCACATTTACAAATTATTATATTTGGAGAAGAATTAGCGAGAGAAAGTTTATCTCCAATCATCACCTGGTTTGAAAGGGATCGAGATAGTCGGGCAGGATCTTATCTAATTGTGACAAATGGATTAGCTGAAGATTTGCTTAACCAGAAAATTGAGTTAGGAAACGTTCCAGCTAAGTCAATGGCAGAGCTATTAAAAGCATCAACTATTAGACAAATTAACGCTCGGGAAGTAAAACTTCGGGATATTATGAACACTTTATCTACACCAGGAGTTGATCCCGTGCTTGATGTCATTAATCCACGGGAAGTTAGAGGAAAGATTGAAACTTATGAATTAGACGGTGTAGCAGTATTTAACAAGGATAAATTAATGGGTTTTATCAATGGAAAACACGCAATTGGTACGGAGGCTGTATCAAATGAATTAAATTTCTCAATTCTTGATGGAAAGTGCCCGGCAAACGAAGGTTTTTTCTCGTTTCAAATAACGGATTATACTAGCACAAAAAAACCTATTTTAAAAAATGGAAAGATCATTTATCGTATTAAAATAGCTCTTGAAGGCAATCTTACTGACCAAACTTGTCAAATAGATCTTCTTAAACCTAATCATCTAAAAGCAGTTGAAAAAGAAATTGCCAATAACTTAAAAGAGATCATTACAAAAGAATTTGAAATGGCTAGAGAGATGAATTCCGATATTTATGGAATTGGGAAAGATATTAGAAAATTTCACCCTGGCTATTGGAAAGAACAAAAGGATTCATACGCATATCTACAAAATGTAGAATTTGATATACAAATTGAATCAAATGTCAGAAGATCTGGGTTAATTATTGAACCAACACAACTAAAAGTGAAAGAAGGCACGAAATAATGAATACATTTCTTCTTATTTTGCTTTTTATCATTATTTCCTTCCATGATCTTAGATTGCTTCTAAAAGAAAAAAAGCGAAAGAAGCTTATTATTTATACCTCTATTCTAGGAACTGCCTTTCTCTTAAGTGAGTTACATATCCTTGGAGTAAAGGTTATAGGGCTAAACCAGGTTATTACGTATACGGTCGGTTTATTTAGATAATAAATAACACCACCTTAGTAACTGGTGGTGTTATTTACGACTTAGAAAAAACCGAACAGTTACCCCTTCTTTAACACAAAATACTCTAAATTACTTTATCTTTCTTTCCATATCATTTACATCATTTATTTTTCGCCAAATCCTCATGGTCTGTCGCTTGAGGAGGTTGTTCCATCCACTCATTTTCTATTAATAGATTCATACCGTCTTCTGCTAACAATCCAACTTCAGCAATCATTTTTGCGTAATTAGCTGATAAGTCTTTTCGTTGAGATATAGACATTGCTTCGCCATAATAACCAATTGCAGAAGAAAGTAATGAAGTGATATGAAACATCATAAGCTTATCGGAAAAAGGAGGAGTTGTTGAATCAGTCACCTCTGACTCAAATGTCCTTGGAATGTGTAAATTACCTTCAATTAACATTGAAACTAGCACTTTATAGTGATCGTTGCACAGATTCCTAGACCTTTCCATAAACCTTCTAACATATTAGATTTAGTTACTTGACTGAACCCTAATTCTAAGACAGTTTTTGTCAGTGTTTTCTGCAAGTTAAGATATGTACCGCTAATTTCCAATGCACTAATAGGTCTTCGTTTTCCCAAACACCTTTAATAAAGCTTTGTTTTTAAAAAAACTCAACATTCTGATGATTAATAAACTTGGTGGTTTGCTTATGATTCCTTTATCTGTAAGGACCTTAGTTGCTCTATCATGCAATTCCAATGACTCTGAAATAACACCAATAAAGTATTTTCTCTGATCCTCCCGAATAACATTGCCTATTGCCCCTGAATATCTAGTCAATCCGTGAATAGACATAAACATAATATGAAGGTAAACAATTATACATGTATCTGTAAATAATGGAGGTGCTTCTACTGTGACATCTTCATCTGTAAAACCAATCGGTATTGGATAACCATCTTTTGTTAGAAAATCCTCAACCTTTTGAAGGTGCATCTCAGTAAGTTCGAGAGCATATTTAAGCACCTGAATAATATCATGATCCTTAATGATGAAGAAAATAGCGGAACATGCAGCGTGCCAGACTGTCATTTATATATTGTGTCCAAAGATTTGCTTATTCAGAAGCACTCATTCTGATCATATGGTCACTCATTTCCTTTATTAAACCTCCTAAATATTAGTCTTAAATAGTTTTTCCAAATGTACCCTGTTTATTATTTTCAAACTTTCTTTATTTTTTATAGAACTTTTTATGCTTACTCATGTTTAAAATGCGTTTTTTCAAGGGATTTTTCATTTTGTATTTAAGGTAAACATCTCTCTCATCATTCTTTTGCATCATAATCTCAATGACTTTTGACTCCTTAACAAAGATTAAAACCTGATTACGATCATCTCGTAACCAGGTTTTAATAATGAATATCAGTGATTAAGTTTTCAATACTTACTCCTTACCCATATAAGGAAAATAAGGATATTTAATAAGAGACTTTTTATCATACTCCGGTTTTATAACGTATGTATTGGACGAAAGTACTGTTGGAGATAAACTTGAATTACCTGAACCATCGTAATAAGTTGGTTTTCCTTGCTCCTTGTTCATGTTTATTTACCCCTTTTCATGGTATTTATACTTTGTCGCTTTTAGGAGTATGAGTAAAAAGCACTAATGCAAACCTCGCTCCTATAGAACTATTATACCATTAAACTACAACTAGTATATCCTATTTTTTACAAAAAAGTAAATTTATTAGTGTGATTTGATTTCCTTATTAAGAATATGGTTATGTAAAATATAGTGAAAAAAGTCATTTTACTCCACAATCTCTCCTGTATATTTGTTGTAATTCACTGAGATGTATCCTACAGAGCCATTTCGATTTTTCGAGACGATGATGTCAAGAGTATTGTCTTGAGATTCCTTATCGTAATAGGCTTCGCGATATAAGAACAAAATCACATCGGCGTCTTGTTCAACGCTTCCTGATTCCCGAATATCTGACATCATTGGCCGTTTATCTGCTCGTGATTCGACCGATCGGTTTAGCTGTGCCAAGCAAATAACAGGGCATTTAAAATCCTTTGCCATTGTTTTGAGAGATTTGGAGATTTCTGTTACTTGTTGATGTGAATTACCACCGTAGATTTGTCCTGGTTGAATGAGTGTTAAATAATCAATAAAAAGAATCGGTTTTTTATTTGGATATTGATTCATCATTTTACGCGTTTTTGCTCTCATCTCCGCTACAGTTTGTCCAGAACCATCAAAAATTTGTATATGAGTTTCGTTAAGATGACCGATTACATTCGCCCAATTATTCTTCTGATTTTCACTTAGCAATCTTTTAGGATCGCGCATTTTTGAACGGTTAAAACCACCTGTTGATGCAATTAATCGCTTAGTAATTAGCTTTTCCGGCATTTCTAGGGAAAATATTAGTGGTAAATAGCCAGCCCACCCTGACATTTTTGCAAAATGAAGCATCACATCCGTTTTTCCCATCGATGGTCTTGCAGCAATAATCGCTACTTCGCCTTCCTGAAATCCTCCTGTCATCTCGTCAAGCTTATTAATACCAGTTGTTGCAGCTTGCAAAATAGTTTGTTCTTCCCAAGGTGCCTCATAAATAGTTAACAGTGCTTGTTGTAAGGAAGTATGATCGTCAACTTTGCTTTGGTTAATTCTATCCAACTCAGCAATAACCTTAGCAATCTCCCAATCATTATGAGCCGCAACTGATAAGATGTTTCTCTTTTCCCGCTCCTTCCAAGAATCGAGGATAAGTTTTTCCATTCCTTCAAATCTCTCTAGATCTGCAAAGGAAAGCAATTCCGCAAGATATGACATCCCACCAAAGTTTTCAAGGTCTGGTAAAGTTGTGAGTGAAATTAAGTCAATATTTTTCCCTTCACGATTCCATTCCACCATCCTTCGCATTAATTCTTGATGGCGAGTACTTGCTAATTGTTCAGGTTGAACGACCGTATCCTTTAGCAGGTAATCTGCCTTCATTAAACTACCTAAAAATGCTTTTTCAGCGATACTCATCTCTTCAAAACCCGTTACGATAAATTCAGCATGATTTAAACTCATAATAAATTCCTTCCTTAATTTTTTTCACACTTTATATACGAAAAAAAGTCGTCAGAGTAGCATATTTTTTGTAAATATATTGTAAAATTTTTCTATGGTTAGTCAAAACAATAATGCGATGGACTATTAAAAAATACTTACACAAAGTTTAACAATTTTTTCATTCAATAACGAAAAAATAGGATAATTTTCTCAATATAGAATCCAACTAATCTAATAAAATAAACTTTATACTAAAAAAATAAATAGATAAAACTATAAATAAATTGCAAAATACGACAAAATTACACAAAGTTTTTTAGTAAAATTGTAGATATCGTTTAATATTAGTAAAATAATCGTAAACTTTGTAAAATGAACATTAGAAAAGTTACATGTAAAGGTATTATTGGGGGAAATGTTATGAGGAACACTGCAGCACAAACGATTGAACAAAGGCACGACTATCACACTGTTAAGTGGTATAAAAATTGGAAGCTTATCACAAGCGGTATCGGTATTATTTTTATACTTATTGTGATTGGATTGACTTACTATCAGGCAAATCATTTTAATGCCAAGATTACGATTAATAACGTAAATGTTGGTCACTTAACCGTTGAAGAGGCATTAAAGCAATTACAATCATCCGTTTTGACTAACGAAGTTTATATCGGAAATGAACTAATTTTCGATGGCAAAGATACAAAGATGGAATTTACAGAAGATGATCTACCAGCAATCAAAAAGCATTTAAAAAGCCAGTGGACATTTTTCCCTTCATTTAAATCAAAAAACTATTTCTTAATGCCAAAAACCAAAGACAAATATCGTAGCGAAACACTTAAAGAAGAATTTGAACAAAAACTCATTTCAATGAATCAGCAATTAAAAGCACCAAAAGATGCACAAGCCATTTTGAAAGATGGAAAAATAATCATTTCAGAGAGTAGAGATGGCACTCAATACGATGTTACTACTCTATTAAATAATTATGATAAACAGGAATATATCAGCGAGATTCATCTCGACTCTTCATTTATTCTTCCGATTAAGGAAGACAGCGAGATTGTAAAAAATCAAGAAAAAAAGCTTCAGCAGCTTCTACAGGGTACTGTTGAGTATAAGGTACAAGATCAGGTGTATTCTTTAAAAGCAAGTGAGCTCATAAAAAATGCCACAGTCTCGAAAGATTTGGACGTATCCATTGATCCTGCGAATATCACAAATAAAATAACTGAAATCGATAACTCTCAATCCACATTAGGTAAACATTTCACCTTTAAAACCCATTCAGGGAAAGTCATTTCTGTTAAGGGTCAAGGCTACGGTTGGGCACTAGATGTTGAAAAAGAAGCAGCCCTTGTTAAAAGTGCTTTCGAAAATGGAGAAAAAGCGTTATCTGCAACTAATATTATCGGAAATGGTTGGAGTAATGAGGGCTATGGCTATAACACGCTCACAAACAACGGCATTGGCGATACTTATGCTGAAGTGTCGATTAAAGAACAGCGGATTTGGCTTTATAAGGATGGAAAACTTATTCTATCAACACATGTGGTTACTGGTAAGCATAGTACGCAGCAAGATACTCTTCCTGGAGTATGGTATATTCTCTATAAAAGAAGTCCATACACTCTAACTGGTAGCACTGCGGGTAATCCTAATTACTCAATAGAAGTTGACTATTGGGCTCCTTTCACAAACAGCGGGCAAGGATTTCACGACGCAGGCTGGCGAAATAACTGGTCAAGCAACGCTTATCTGACAGCAGGCTCCGGTGGGTGCGTGAATGTCCCTCCTAACGTTATGAAAGAGGTTTATAATAATCTCGAAACTTATGAGCCGGTTGTTGTTTATTAGAAAAACTAATGAGAATTTTTTACGGTAAATAGCCAGTATCTTTGATTTCTAAGTAATCATAGATACTGGCTATGTTTGTGTAAAATTATTTAAGTAATACCTCAGCCAACAAATGATAGGTTCGTACTTTATCCTCAAAATTAAACGTATTGTTAATAATCATAAATTCATCTGTTTGATAGTAATCGCTTAGTCTTTGTATTTCCTCTCTTACCTTCTGAGGAGTTCCTACAATCATCCTTTTTCTATTTTCCATGATCTTTTCTTTATCTCTAGGTGAAAGCTTCTTTTGTTTTGGTGATGGAATTCTTGTATCTAGTCCTCTTTCAACGGCTAAAAGCCATAAATCTTGACTCACGGCGATTTCTTCTGCTTTTTCTTGTGTATCAGAACATACAACAAAAATACATACATTCGCTTTCGGGCTTGATTGTGTTTTTGATGGCTGAAAATTCCTTCTATAAGTTTCCATAGCATATAAACCGTTTGTGGGATGAATGAAATGGCCAAATGTAAATGATGTCCCCATTTCTCCTGCCAATCTGGCTCCACGATGTGTTACACCTAATAACCACATTTCAGGAAATGTTTGAATGCTTGGATAGGCTTTGACATTGTGAATTGGTTGAGAACTTGAGTTAGTGTCGAATAAATAGTCTTGAAGGTCTGAAACCTGTCTCGGAAACTCATTCATACTTTTTCTTATCCCGTCTGTTAATGCTAAACGAGTTATTGTTGATCCGCCTGGTGATCGGCCTATCCCAACATCAATTCGATTTGGAAACAGCGTTTCTAACATTTTAAAGTTTTCTGCGACTTTATATGGACTATATTGTGGAAGAAGTACACCTCCTGAGCCGATACGTATCTTTTTTGTATTTGAAGCAATTTGTGACATAAGTATCTCTGGAGAGGTCCCAACCATTCCATTTGAGTTATGATGTTCAGCTACCCAAAACCTTGTATAGCCTAATTCCTCTGTAATTTTTGCTAACTCAATCGTATTTTGAAGAGCATTAATAGCAGTTTGCCCTTCACTAATAACAGATTGATCGAGAACGCTGAGTTTCATTTCTTACACCGCTTTTCTTAAATCGTGTTGAGTAATTAGTTTATATGACATTTTTATAGTTCTCAATTATCTTGCCTTTTCTACATACAATAAAATTTTATTTTTTTAAGATATAAATATTTTCATGATTGAATTGCTCATTTATTTCCATTTTGATATATTAGTAGAATAAATATACCAACTTTTTTATAAATATTGAAAGAGTGATGTCATTGAAGAAATATTCTGTTTTACTGTTTCTTGTGTTAGCTAATTTATTTTGGGCAGGTAATTATGTATTTGGTCAATACTTAGTTGCTGAAATGACTCCTTTGCAAATGACGTTTTTCCGATGGTTAATCGCTGTTTTTCTCCTTGTACCTTTAGCACATTTTATCGAGCGGCCAAATTGGAAAAGTGTTTGGAAGGAGTGGAAAACTCTCCTTGTGTTAGCTGTACTTGGAATCATAAGTTATAACTTTCTATTATACGAAGCTTTACAGTATACCACTTCACTAAATGCGGCTTTAGTCAATTCTATTAATCCAGCTGTTATCGTCTTATTTTCAGTGTTATTTCTTAAAGAAAAAATTCAGCTTAAAAATATGATTGGATTAATGATTTCATTATTAGGTGTACTTCTAGTGTTAACCAAAGGACAGTTACATCTAATTTTCCATAATAACTATAATCAGGGCGATATCCTAATGATCTTTGCTATTATCGTTTGGACAATTTATTCTATAATCGGGAGAAAAACAAAAAATATTCCCCCTATCGCTGCTACCTCTGTTTCAGTTATATTTGCGTTAATAATGCTGCTTCCAATGATTGCGGTTAACGGAAGTGATTTTAATTTAAATCTAAGTCATCAAGCACTAATCGGAATTTTGTATATGGGAATGTTCCCTTCTGTTTGTTCTTTTATATTTTGGAATATCTCATTAAGACATATTGATGCTAGTAAGGCCGGAATTTATTTGAATTTAATCACAGTTTTTACAGCAATCATAGGTTTAATTCTTGGCAAAAGCATTTCAGTTGTTCAAGTTGTTGGTGGTGTTTTGGTGTTTATGGGGGTTTATTTAACAAGTATGAAAGTGAAGGCTAGGAAAGGAAAAGTGGAACAGATTCCCGGGGAAACTTTTAAAATATAGGAAAAAATAGAAAAAAACACTCACAAGCATTCATAATTCAATCTTTGTGAGTGCTTTTTTACATTTTAGAAAGCTTAATCCATTCCCAATTTAAATTTAGCACGATACATTGCAGCGTCAGCATGATTTATGAGATCCTCTACCGTTTCTCCATCTTCTTTCGAAAATGCGGCACCTATGCTTGCCATAATAGAAATTGGATGCCCCATGATGATGATTGGTTCGGAAATGACAAACTCAATTCGGTTCATTAGCGACGTTATTTCTTCTCTTGTTTCTATATTCATTTGAAGAACCGTGAATTCATCTCCACCCCAGCGAGCAACAATGCCTTCGTCTCCAACAGCAACTCTCATCCTTTTAGCTACTTCAATCAGAAGTTGATCTCCAACGTCATGTCCAAACGTGTCATTTACGTATTTAAACCCATTCAAGTCAAGTAGCATTAGAGCGTGATGTTTGTCTTTTACTTCCTCTAGTAGCTGCCCTACTTGTTCCTTAAAATAACGTCGATTTGGCAGATCTGTTACAGTGTCGTGGTTGGCTAAATACGTTATTTTCTCTTCTGCTTCTTTACGCTCTGTAATATCACGCCCGACCCCAATCGTTTGAATGATCTTTCCAGATTGATCACGAATAAACTCAGCTGTTGTTTCAAACCATCGATATTCACCATTCTTATGTCGGACTCTACCAGTAAATCGAACTGTATCTTGATCTATAACCAATGACTTGCGATGCTTATGAAAATTATCATTAGTATCTGGAGGGTTAAAAGATGCTCCTGGTTTTCCAATCACCTCTTCTTGAGTATAGCCAAGTAATGCCTTAACGGTTGGGGAAATATATGTAAATATGCCGTCAGCAGACATAGAAGATATAATGTTTTGAGACTTTTCCGATATTAATGTGAAGATTTCTTGAATATCTGATATTTCATTTTTTAATCCAATTTGCTCCGATATATCTTCAAATCTAATCAAACTTCCCATTTCCTTCTCGTCACTAATAAGCGGAACAATTGTCACCTTTACATATACAACGTGACCGTTTCGATGTTGAATTGCTAGTTTTGCTTGGTCCTTCAAGCCTTCCTCTGAATAATCATCGCTAACACCGGCTGTAAGAAATAACTGCTGTAATGATTTTTGCTCCAACTCTTTTTTGGTATATCCAAAAATAGTTGATATTGAGGTATTTCCGTATAAAATAGAACCATCAACATCAACAAGACATATACCATCTGGATGATGATCAAAAAGAAGCGGAATTGCACCAGGTTGTTCGAGTATATTTCGTTGTAACATGATTGAATGATCCACCTTTAATTTTACATAGTCTTCCACTATTAACTATCTATGCAAACGTTAATATATTCTATTATTATATTTGTTTGTTATGATCTATAGCAAAGGAATTTATTTCTATAAATAACATCATTCTAATCTCTACCATTAAATTTAACCCTCTATATAAACGACAAAAAACCGTACAGTCAATACTGTGCGGTTTCATTCAGGTTTGACTATCAATATTGTTTTGAAACACTAAGAGATTAAATGACTTTTACCCCACCATCTCCTGGTTTCTGAACATCATTTGATTGAGAAAGATAGCTATGCTTTTCTCGAATCATTAATACAGATACAGCTGCAATTAGACCAGGAATAGCTAGAGCTAAAAAGTTCACTTGTATAGCCATTCCCCATGAAACGATAAATCCAGCTATAACAGGGCCGAAGATGGCACCTAATCTTCCTAAGCCAAAGGCAAACCCCATTCCAGTTGATCTCATAGACGGAGGATAAAAAAGAGAAACATATGCATTTCCAACGTTTTGTCCTCCATAAAATCCTATTCCTGCAAGTGCGACAAGAATGATGACTGCATAAAAATTTGTCGTCATACTTAATAAAGAGATTGATAGAAAGGCAATGAGATATAATCCTACTAGCGTAGGTCTGTACCCAATTCTGTCAGCAATCACACCAGCTATATTACTTCCAAAAAGAGCACCTATATTTAACGTGAGTAAAAACAACAACCCTGAACCGAGTCCGAATCCTGCGTTAATCATTAATTGCGGTAGCCAAGTGCCTAAGCCAAATATCATATACATATTCATAAAAAATACAACCCAGATAAAAATGGTGCTTAGCGTTCTATTTTCACTGAATAACGATTTAATAGAAGACTTTTTCTCTTCATCATTTCCATCAAAGGTTACATTATTTGTTAAATTGAAAGTAGGATTTAATTTATGCAGAATACGTTTTAGTTCATCTATTTTATTATTTTTAACTAAGCTATTTGCCGATTCTGGTAAAGATTTTAGTAAGAAAGGAACAATTACTAATGGGGCGCCGCCAATAAAGTATAAAACCCGCCAACCTACTTCACCTAATAGCCACATCGTCATTCCTGCTGCTAATATTCCTCCTACTTGCATACCTGAGAAAATAGCAGCTACCATAATCGCTCTATTCTTTCGTGGAGAATATTCTGTAGTAAGTGCCACAACATTAGGCATGACTCCACCTAAACCTAAGCCAGCAATAAACCGAAAGAAACCAAATGTGTAGATACTATTAGAAAAACCAGATAAAATACTTCCAACACTAAATAAAATAGTACAAATGATAATCACTTTTTTTCGGCCGATTTTATCTGCCATAAACCCAAATGATAGGGCTCCAACAGCAGCACCAACAAGCGCACAGCTTCCAATTAACCCCGCTTGTGCTGGATCCATTTTTAATGCTTCAAATAGGACTGGCAAAGTTGCTCCATATATGACCATATCATATCCATCAAAAGACATAATGATGAAAAGTAAGAGAAACATATAAAGATGAAATTTACTAAATTTACTTTTAGCAATTATTTCATAACCGTTCATAACGGACATAGTGATCCTCCTTTAATTAAGCAATCTGTTTATAAATGCTATTTATTTTCTATTAAATTTTTCATCAACTTGTATGAAGTACAATTGGTCAACAGGTTGCTAAGTATAAAAAGTTAGTGCTTTACTTCCTGTCTGATATTAGATAATAATCCCTAGTTTATCGATGGCATTTTTATAATAGAGTTTCTCTTTTTCATCATCTGTAAGTGGGACATTTGCAAGAAACTCCATCATATCTGGAAGCGACTCATACGGATAATCACTGCCAAACAATATATTGTCTATACCCAGAACATTTTTTGTGCAAGCAAAAGCTTCTTTACACATATTCCCACTAGTCGTTACCATAATATTGTTTTTAAAATAGTAGCTTGCTTCTTCCTTACATTTGATTTGCGGATTAGGAAGAAAATTTAATCGATTATCCATTCGTTCTAGCAGAAACGGAATCCCTTCCCCAAGATGACCTAGTACAACTTTTAAATTTGGTAATTCGTCAAAAAGACCTGAAACAATCATTTTCGTGATGGTAATCATCGTATCTAATGTAAAACCTAGACCTGGTCCAGCTACGGTAAAGCCATATCCATCAGTTCTGCCTCCATTTGGCAGCTGCGGATGTAAATATACATAAACACCAAGCTCCACTGCTTTCCTGAAAATTGGACGGTACAGTTCTTCATCAGGAGACGTTTCACCATAATTAGAATGAGTGTGCCAGCAAACAAATCCATATTCCTTCACACATCTTTCTAATTCAGTACAGGCCGCTACAGGATCTTTTACCGGTAAAACGGCACTTCCTAAATATTGAGTTGGATAGTTTTTGATAACTTCTGCTAGGGCATCATTTGCCTTTTGGCATAGGAAAATGCTCTCTTCTATATCAAGTTGCTCTAGCCCTGGTGAGCTGCTTAATACTGCCATATCTATTCCTTGTTCTTTCATTAGCTGGCTCCGCTTTTCTGCTACCTCTAATAGCTGAGGTAATAATATATTCTGCGGCATTGTTATTCCTTCCGACCAAGTTAGGACCTTGCTTGTTGGATCATATAATGGAGGTTGGTTCCTTTTTATTAAAGCATCAATAAAGCTTTGGTCATAAAAGTGATTCTCAAAATCTATTTTTCTCATCATTTTGCTCTCCTTTAATAAAAATGTAATCTACTTATTGATGTAAGCCCTTTCAATATAATATATAGCCATTGATTATTTTGAAGAAAGGTGTCATATTATGATTTCTTTTTCGCTTTATGTGAAAAGTAAAACGCACAAACTGCATAAGCCAACATAACTCCTACTATTCCTAACATCCATACTAGTTCACCCATCCATTCTCACCTTTTTCTGAACCTTCTTATCTACTAGAAAACCCACAATACTTGAGATTCCACAAATAATACAGATGATCACAGCCGTTTCTATCGTCGCTTCTACTAATAGCATGTTCTTCCCTCCTATTTAGGCAGTTTGCTCATCCAGCTTTTGACGCTCATGTTCTTGCATTTCTTTCTCCATTCTAAAAAAGCCAGGCTTTCCTTCCATAAAATAATGAAGAGCAGTACCCAAAACAATTGCCATAATGAATGTCACAACTGCGTTCTGTAAAAATTGTAAGTGAAGAACTTTAGGTAGAGCAGAAAATGACCATAGTAGGTTGATTACCCATGTAACCCCAAGAGTAATTCCCGCTGCTTTTGTGCTTCTTTTCCAGAACAGAGCATAAATAACAACCCAAAATACAGGAACAAGCCAACCAAACAACCACGTTACACCATTAATGATTTGTGGCAATGTAAAAGCGACAGCAACGGATATGATTCCTAAGATCACAATCATGATACGAGCTAATTTAGTCGTCCTCTCTTCACTTAAATGAGGTTCATATAATCTTCCATATATATCTTTCACAAAAATTGTGGCTGGGGCCATTGCATTCATAGCAAAAGTAGAGAGTAATGCACCAAGGAAACTAGCTAACAACCAAGCTACTAACCATTCAGGCAAAAGTGTTACTAAAAGCATCGGTCCACCCATTTTGGGCCCATATGCAGCAAATTCTGGGATCGATTTTGCTGCTAATCCAACAAGAACGGCAAACACCCCAAACATTCCATTTATCGGTGCAGCAATCCATAGTGTCTTTTTTACTACTTTTTCACTTTTAGCCGACATCGCTGTTTGTAATGCCATTTGACTGATTCCTTGAGCAAATGGAACCGCTATCATATTTGCTAATGCGAAAGTAAACCATATAGACGGATTTCCCATTATATTGACCATGAATTCTTGACCTTGAGTCAGTGTATGATA
The DNA here is from genome assembly GCF_003667825.1 of Metabacillus litoralis. Classification (NCBI taxonomy): domain Bacteria; kingdom Bacillati; phylum Bacillota; class Bacilli; order Caryophanales; family Bacillaceae; genus Metabacillus; species Metabacillus litoralis. Next base: position 1,686,393 of record NZ_CP033043.1, read on the forward strand.
GTCAGAAACCTCCTTCCACCCTTCTCCTGGTAAGGCAAATGTGAGATAAATAGCTGCAACAATTACCCCCAGATACATTACAATTGTATTGACTAGATTGACCCAACCAATTTCCTTCATTCCAGCAATGATTACGTATAATATCCCTAGGACAGCTCCTAATACCATCCCTTGACGAATCGACCAACCTGTCATGGCTGAAAAAGCAATACCGATCGTTTGAGTTTCCATTGAAAGCAATCCAAAAATAGAACCAGCCATCACACAAGCAACGGCAATCCTCAGTCTTTTTCCTAAGAGCAATTCAATTAGCTCTGGGACAGTCGAAATTTGCAATCTTCTTACCCATCTTCCAGTAGCTAAACAAATCACACATATTAATGCAACATGAGCAAACGAAAACCACATACTCGCCATTCCGATATTCCATGCCATCTCCATCAATCCAAATACATGAGCTGATCCTAAAACAGTTAAAGCGAATGTCACCCCAACGATTGCAGTTGGCAAATCCCGGTTTGATAGTAAAAAGGAATCCTTTTCTTTTTTCGAAACACGAGCTAAATACAATCCAATCCCAACTACTGAAAGTATTTCATATAAAAGAACAACAACTAATACTGTATAGTTCATTATCATTCCTCCAAATCGTACGAATGACGATCCTCTTCACCCAATGTAATGGTGGTCACAATGAATGCCTCTTAGACAACTAACGATGATGAGTCATACTAAGAGGCAATTGAAATCATTGTACCTTCTGTATTATTGGTTCATATTTGATGGTATTTTAAGACCTAACATACTCCTTGCTTCATCTGGAGTAGCAATTTCCTTTCCAATTTCAGCTACTGTTCTTTTTGTTCTTTCTACAAACTCTACATTCGATTTCGCTAATCGCCCTTTAGCATAAAAAATATTATCCTCCATACCAACGCGTAAGTGTCCTCCTAATGCTAATGTCGCATAAAGAATTGGTAAATGTCCCTTCCCAATCCCAAACGCACTCCACGTCGATCCTTCAGGAATTAAGCTTTTTAAGAACACTAAATTCTCTACTGTTGCCGCCATTCCACCAGCAGCACCTAACACAAATTGAAAATGTAGGGGTGCCTTTAAAATTCCTTTTTTAAAATAATAGAGGGCATTATAAACCATTCCTGCATCAAAAATTTCAATTTCCGGCTTTACTTCATGTTCTTGCATGGTTTGCCCGAGTTTTTCTAAAAACTTAGGGCTATTTTCAAAAACAGTTGAGTGCTGCCAATTCATTGAACCACAATCAAACGATGCCATTTCGGGTTTTAACTCAACAAAAGGCTTTATTCGAACATCGTCCATTAAGCCGATCCCACCAGATGTGGTCAAATTCAGCACGATATCACAACGTTCACGAATCAGCTTTACTGTTTTTTCAAACTTTTCAAAGCTCATCGATGCGTTTCCTTCATCGTCTCGAACATGAATATGTGCAATCGAAGCTCCTGCTTGATAACAAGCATAAACTTCATCTGCGATTTCCTCAGGCTGTAAAGGAACATATGGTGTTTCTTTTTTTGTTGGCCAAGCTCCAGTAGGCGCTACGGTTAAAATGACTTTTGACTCAAACTCTCCCAATTTCTCTTCCCCACCTTTTATAGAAAATTTTTATTAAAGAGCTCCGAATGGATAAACACGCTCTGGAGCATCATTTACATCATCTTCATCAATTTCTGCCACACAGCGCACCATTGACCCATCACCTAACCACCAACGAATTGGGAAGGCCATGAATTTAAAGCGTTTGCCTACAACTTTATCTAGGTCACCACCAAGGTTTTCGATCCCAACGATACCGTTTCCTAACATGAGTTTATGACACGGTTCCCAAGTTCCTTCTAAGCCATGTTCTTCAAGTTTGCCAAAGGCTTGCATATATTTTTCTTTTCCAAATGTTTCGATGTACGTTTCTTTGTTAAATTCAGCAAATGCCTCCATTCCAAATTGCTCAATGTATTCTTCTGTTATGGTTCTTCCCGAATAGCCATCAAGATTCATTGCAAGTGAACCTCCGTTTTTGCCCATAGTTGTATGAAGAGGATGATCAAGAGCTTGCATATCCATTGCCACACATTTTGGTTGATATTTTTCAAACCATTCTCCAGCTTCTCTTCCAGTACCACAGGAATAATGATAGTATTCCTTGCTTTCATCAAATTTTAGGTGCATCCCTGTTCGCAAACAAACTACCATTCCTTTAAGTTCTTCTGGTTTAATATTTGCTCGTTTGCATGCATCATCAAGATGTGATGCTTTGATTAGACCCCAACGCTCTACCTGAATATCAAGACAAACAGCATCTCCATAATAAGCATCTAAAGGCATTTCATGGGTATAACGTGCACGTCTTCCGTCAAACTCGTATTCCATCACATGACGCGGGGCATCTGCATGTGTACCACAATGCATGACAACATCTATTTTTTGAGTAAGTACTCCACTTTTTGAAAGGTTATGCATCGTGTCAATTTTTGGCTTTGCAAAGTACGGCCATACCGGAATATCTGCATGAAAAGGATGACTTAAATCAACTAATACTTTTTTACCCATTGTAAATTCCTCCTAAGTTTTCCTATTGTTAATTGTTTTTTATTGGTTTGTTGTGATTTCTTTTCTCTACATCTATTAAATAATGGTTTAACTTTCGCCTAGATTCTATCATTTCTTCCTTTGACCATTGCCGAAAGCCCATTCCGGACTTAAAACCAAGCTCTCCCTTTTCGACCATTTCTACTAATAATGGAGAAGGCTCTGTTGAATTTTCAAGATGTTTTAGTAGATAATGATGAATGGCTAGGGTTAAATTGGTCCCAACCATATCCGCATTTTCAATAGGCCCCAGCACAGGAAGTCTCATCCCAAAACTATATTTAATCGATTCATCAACAGTTATTGCATCAGCAATTCCATTTTCAACAATTGATATGGCTTCACGCCATAAGGCATGCTGCAACCGATTGGCAACAAATCCTGGTACATCTTTATTCACCCGAATTGGATGTTTACCGACTGCATTTAAAATGTTAATCGTGCGCCCTATCACTTCTTCTGAAGTGTCCTCCGTACGCACAACCTCTACTAACGGTATTAAAAACGCAGGATTCCAAAAATGAGTTCCTAGGATTCGGTTCTTTAATTTAGCTTTTTTAGCAATTTCTGTAATACTCATAACTGATGTATTTGTTGCTAAAATAACATGAGGATCACAAATCCGATCCAATCTCTCAAAAAGAGTTTGTTTTAAGTTCATCTTTTCTGGAATGCACTCTACAACTAAATCAGCATCTTCTATTGTTTTTTCCAAATCATTCGAGACCTGTATTCGCGCTAACGTATCTTGTGCTTTCTCTATCGAAAAAGACTCTCGATCTACCAACATACGTAAATCTGAGTCTACTTTTTTTATAACCTCGGCCTCTGTATCTTCAACAGAATATATCGCAACAGCAACCCCATAGTTAGCAAATACTTGTGCGATACCGGTTCCCATTAACCCTGAACCACAAATGGCGACTTTTCTAAAATTCGTATTCAATCTGTTCCCCCCTTGGCCGATAGCCTCCTATTTTTTAACCAGCCAAGTATCCTCCGTCCACGTATATGGTTGTTCCTGTTATAAAGTTACTAGCAGATGAGGCTAAGAAATTGCATACTCCCACATAGTCCTCTGGTTCACCTAATCTTCCGATTGGAATTCGCGTCAGAAACTTCGTTCTTGCTGTGTCATCCGTAAACATCCACTCTGTTAGATCAGAACGGAAAACGGTTGGCCCTATGGCGTTCACATTAATTCTGTATTCTCCCCACTCACATGCCAGTGATTTTGCCATCAAATCAATTGCTGCCTTCGAAGGGCTGTATGCTGTATAATTTTTCATACCAAGTTTTCCTCTAGTGGATGAGACAAGAATGACTTTTCCACCTCTGCCTTGGTCCTTTAATATTTGCCCGACCTTTTTACAGTACAACCATGTCCCTTTAATGTTGGCATCCATTATTGCTTCCCATTCTTCAGTTGGCTGTTCTAAAATAGGCTTTGGATTATTCATTCCTGCCGCACAAAGTAAAATGTCAATCCCACCAAATTCTTTAACCGTTGCAGCAACAACATGATCAACATCACTTTCTATTATTGGGTCCCCTATATGATAGGCACATTCTAGTCCTTGAGCTTTCATTTCATCATAAAGAGATTGAAGTTTAGACTGAGTTCTTGCTGTGAGCATCACCTTTGCACCAGCATAGGCAAAGCCCCATGCTGCAGCTTTTCCAAGTGCTCCAGTTGCACCTGTTACAATCGCAACCTTTCCTTTAATATCATAAAGATTATTCACAAAGTCTTGATTCACCACAAAAATCATCCTTTATCAATTTTTAGTAATTAACAACCACCAGCATTGTGGCTGGTTCATTTGTTTCGTTAATAATCGACCTACCTTCAAAAGGTGGGATAAAGATGCTATCATATTTTTTTAAGACCACTCTCTCCGTCTTTGTTTCTATGACAACTTCCCCTTCTAACACCACATAGATTTTCTCACTTGGTGAATCTTCATAAGCATAGTCAGCTCCACCATTAGGAAGAAAATGAGTCATTCCCATCCAAAACTTAGTAGCCCCTGTTTCTTCCGTGCCGTGTAACTTTAAAGTGGAACAATCAAAATGTAATAGTGCTTTATATGGATTTACTTCGCTGAATTTAACCGCTTTCATTTCCTTCACCTCCTTTCAAGAACGATTTTCTATCTTTACCTACTTTGTAAGTACCGAACAAATAGAAGCAACATTCTCTTTACACTTTTAGTAATGCAAGTTGCGTGCCAAATCGATATTTTATAAGTTGAAAATTTGTTAATCCCTTATCATTCAATGTTTTAACCACCTTAAACTATGCTGAAAATAATTATGATTAAAAAATAAACCTGATACAAAAATGTATCAGGTTCTTGTCTCTATTACTCTAGTATTAAGTATTTCTAGTATGTTCTTTTAATTGATACATTTTTGTATCAACTGATACAAAAATGTATCACCCATTTAACTTTACCATTCTGTTATACCTAAAGATTTTGCTTTTCTTACTACAGTTGGCTGCGTAACACCTAGAACCTTTGCTGCCTTGTGGGTACTGCCGTATTTTTTTAGTGCATTGCAAATAAGTTCTTTTTCTACCTTTTCCACTGCTTCTTTTAAGGAAAAAGTTTGTTGCACGAATTGATTTGAAGTGCTATCTTCCCCTAATGTTAAGATCACTTTATCAACATTTATGTATTGATTATCCCCAATGATCACTAGCCGCTCAATTGTGTTTTCCAATTCTCTAACATTTCCTGGCCAATGATAGGTGGTTAGAAAATCAGCAGTTTCTGGGTCTATTTTTTTCTGTTTATTATATCTTTTATTAAACTTTTCAAGAAAATAATGAAGCAACAAATAAATATCGTCTTTTCTGTCCCTTAAAGCTGGTATTTTAATTGGAATTACATTCAATCGATAATATAGATCTTCTCTAAATAATCCTTCTTTTATTTGCTTTAAAATGTTTTGATTGGTTGCTGCAATGACCCTTACATCTATCTTTATTGGACGAGTGCCTCCAACTCTAGTTATTTCTTTTTCTTGAAGACATCTCAGGAGCTTAGATTGTAATTTTATTGGCATTTCACCAATTTCATCTAATAAAAGTGTCCCTCTATTCGCTAATTCAAACAATCCTAATTTTTCCTTTTGTTGCGCTCCTGTAAACGCTCCTTTTTCATAACCAAATAATTCAGATTCTAGTAGAGTTTCAGGTATAGCTGCACAATTCACTTTAATAAACGGCTGATCTTTTCTAGAGCTATGTTTATAAACCTCACTTGCAATGACTTCTTTTCCTACTCCCGTTTCTCCCGTAATTAAAACTGTTGCATCCGTTTGTGAAACCTGTTCAATTAAATTTTTGATGTGAAAGATCGCAGGAGATTGACCAATAAAATCTGTTTTGTTTTTATTTTCGTTAACGTATTTTAAAGCTTCATAATATCGAATATTTTCCTTTTCTTTTTCTTCAAGTTGTTCTTTTAATCGTATGAGCTCGGTCAAATCTCTCATAATCGTGTAAACTTGCTGTATTTCACCGTCATTATCAAAAATAGGGGTCCCTGTTAATAGAACCTTTTTCTTATTAGCTGTAACAGTTGATAAAATAGACACCTTTCTTTTCTCTTTTAATACTAATAATGAGGCAGAGTGACTAAAATATTTTTGATCAACAAATGTTTGTACATGCTTACCAACAATGTCTTTCTCGTTTATTTCTGTAATTTTTGAGTAGGCTTTGTTTATCCGGAGAACAAACCCTTTATTATCAATAACAATAATTCCATCTGAAACCTCATCACCAATATCAAAGCCATCGATAATAATAGGTTTAGACTTTATTTTTTGTTTAGGCGAGCCAACACTTCCACTTATACTAAAATAATAATCTTCCACTAGCTTTTGTAAAATGTCATTTTCCTTCATTTTTGTACAATTGGCGATCTCATGGAGCATCTTTTTATGGTCAGAACTGATTATAAGAGAAACTGTTTCTTCCATTTGTTGACCTCCTACTATACTCTTTTTAGGGTGCTGTTATTTTACGAGTTAGGATGATTTTGGTATCTATTATGTTAAAAAAATAAACGTAAGAGACCGTATGCTAAAAGCGGTCTCTTGTTCTAATTAATTGTTTATATGCAAATTTATCAAGTTCTCAACTTGTTGTTTTCTTTCTCCATTAATTCAAATTGTGTAAGCTCAGGAAGGTTCAAAGAGAATCTTTTTTCAAGCCACGCCTCTGCTTCTATAATCCATCTTGCAGCTTCTTGATAAATTTGGCTTTTCGCCTGGGCTGTAGCTTGATTGGATAGGCTTAAGCCATGAGGACCTTTTTCATAAATGTGAATTTCATATGGAATCTGTTTATCAGCAAGTGCATGAGCCATTCTTAATGTATGTTGAGCTGGAACTAAAGAGTCCTCGGAGGTAGCCCAAAGGAACATAGGTGGTGTGCTCTCTGATACATGCAACACTGGGCTTACTTCTTTAAGTGTTTCTTCATCAGGTTCTTTGCTACCTGTAAGGGCCAGATTAGATACTTCAAAGAGCTGTTGATCAATTGGACTTTTCGGAATTGAACGCATGAAAAGATAATCACTTAATGTGTATCCAAGAATGGCAGCTGCTGGTTTGAACATTTCTGGTTTTTCGGTGAAATATTCATGGATAATAGGCTTATCCCAGTATACGGAATACATGGCACAATTGTGAGCACCTGCAGAGAATCCGCAGATTGCGATTTTCTCTACATCTACTAGCCATTCCTCTGCATGCTCCCTTATCGTAAGCATCGCTTTACCTATTTCTCTCATAGGTGTAGGATGCATGCAGTTTTCATTCACTTCCATTTCTTTTTGAAAATCTGGAAAACCAAACTTTCCTCCCATATAGGTTGAATAACGGAGAACAAACGCATGATACCCCATGGCTGCAAACCTAAGTGCCACTGCTTCTCCTTCTCTATCAGAACAAGAAAGGTAGGCTCCTCCGGGACAGATTAAAATGGCAGGTCTTTTCTTTCCTCCCAATAATTCTGGTGAATCTGAAATCACATAGGTTGTTAAGGTCACATCTTCTCGATTTTCATAAAACGTAATCACTTCTGATTTCATGGTTTCTCCTCCTACAAATTTTCATGTTATGGGAAACGCTTTCAAAAATTTCAATACAAAAGTGTATAGAATACAAGTTTAAAACATGAAATGCCACTTTCTAAGACTATAGTATCGAAATATTCACTAGCTAGCTATTGCGAAATTTTGCACATTCTTTATCTATTTCAAAACATAATAAATTTTCCCATTAGAAAAGGAGATACTTTATTGTTCATATTCATAAAGTATCGTCCTCGACTATTGCAACTTAATTAGAAAAGAAGTTCATTATAACCAATATTTAGCTATTTATCGTAACCGCATTACTTTCTAGCTGGTTATTTACTAGTTTGTTGATACTATCAAGAATTTCATCGACTTGACTAGAAGTAATACCCGTCTCAGGAGTTACTTTGCATTCTCCAAATGTCATTCCCTTCATCATTTGGAAAGCAACATGTGGTGGCATTTCACCGTGCATAAAGTTCGTTAAATTTTGCTCTAATAAAGCCTTTGCTTCAGGATAGTAGATTAACTCCCCAAGGACACTTTCATGAGTAAATATCTTTTGATCTACTTGGGCTAACTGAAACGTAAAGAAATAGTCACCTGATCCGAGAGTAAACGTTGAACCTTGTTTTTCGACTCCATCTAATGTTACGTTCGTAGCTTGAGTAGGTAAGATGATGTCCCCCTCTGTATTAACTGGCACGGTAACCTTCAAAGTGACCTCATCTTGTTTAAGCTTCCATTCACTCATGACTTCTCCATAAAGTGTTTTATAGCTCGCTTTGACTTCGCTCATACCTAGTGAACTAATTTTAGGTGCAATGGTTACTTTCTTAAAACCAGGTGTCGTTTCATCAAAAGAAATACCTGCGATTGTATTGTGCATCCACTCAGCCACCGCCCCATAAGCATAGTGATTAAAGGATGTCATGCCAGAATCGTTAAACGTACCATCAGGATTCATACTGTTCCAGCGTTCCCAAATTGTTGTTGCACCACTTTTCACTTCAAATAACCACGAAGGATAATCCTCTTGTAGCAATAATCTTAACGCTGTTTCATGATATCCATATTTCGATAATACTGAACACAAATGTGGAGTTCCTAAAAATCCAGTTGTTAGGTGATAATCATTCGCCACAATCATACGGTGAAGTTCGTGTGCTGCCTTTTGTGCGGCATTGCCTTTTAACAGGTTAAATGCAAGTGGGATAATATAGCTTGTTTGAGTACCACCAATCACTTTTCCGTTTGCTGTTGTAAATTCCGCTTGAAAATCCGCAACAATTCTTTCATATAAAGCAAAGTACTCATCTGCATCTTTCTCAAATCCTAAAACAGATGCTGCTTTTGCTAAAATGTGTGTAGAATAAGCATGATATGCCGTTGCAATCAACGGAATTGGAGTTGCACCAACTGGTGAATGTGGGTCTCCATCAAGCGCTAACCAATCACCGAACTGAATTTTTGCTTCCCATACTGTTTCATTTGTTGCAAGGCTTCTTACTTTTTCCACCCAAGCCTTCATACTTTCATATTGCGTTTCAAGTATTTGCTTGTCTCCATACACTTGATATAAAGTCCAAGGAATAATCGTGGCAGCATCGTTCCAACCTGAAGCTACTTGATCTCCTGGTATAATGTCAGGAATAACAAACGGTACTTGTCCGTCAGGTTTTTGATCTGCTTTTAAGTCTAATAGCCATTTTTTAAAGAAAGATGCTCCTTGGTAGTTATAAAGAGCGGTTCCAATAAATACTTGCGCATCTCCAGTCCAACCAAGTCGTTCGTTTCGTTGCGGACAATCTGTTGGTACATCAACAAAGTTGCCTCTTTGTCCCCAAACGACATTACTATGTAACTGATTAATTAATTCATTATCAGTCATAAATTCACCAGTTCGCTCCATATCAGAATGAAGAACTTCTCCTTCAAACGAATCTAATGGTAAATCCTCTGTAGGGTATCCTTCTACTTTTACATAACGAAAGCCTTGGAACGTGAAAGTTGGTGCATAGGTTTCTTCTCCATCACCTTTTGTAATGTAAGTAACCTCTTGCTTCGCTGTTCGCAGATTTTCTGTATAGAAATTTCCCTCTTTATCAAGAACTTCCGCATGCTTTAACGTAATCTTTGTTCCCTTCGGTGCTGTGACACGCATTTTCATCCTACCAACCATGTTTTGTCCCATATCTAATACTTTTTCCCCGTTTGGAGTTACGATGTATTGGATCGGCTTAAGCGTTTCTGTCACTCGAACAGGCTCGTTTTCTTGTGCTACTAAATGAGCTGTAGGTTTTAGCGAACATTCTACAGGATCCCAGCCGTTATCATGAAAAGCTGATTCACTCCAGTTGTTCTCAAGTCTTGCATCATATGTTTCACCGTTGTAAATGCTTGATGATACAAAAGCACTTTTACCGGACTTCCACTCTTCGTTTGTTGTAAAAATTTCTTTTTTACCATCTTGATAGACTACATGTAATTCAAGTAAAGCTGATAGGTTTTCTCCATAGTAATATGGCTTATCAAAGCCCATACCCTTATACCAGCCATCAGATAAAAGAATTCCAAGGGCATTGATTCCTTTTACTAAATGAGCAGTGACATCATATGTTTGGTATTGTAGGCGGTGATGATAGCTAGTCCATCCTGGCGTTAATAAGGCATCTCCAATTTGATTACCATTCATATAGAGTTGATAGAGTCCCAAGGACGTCACATAAACTCGTGCTGAGCTAATGTCTTGTTCTAAGAAAAACGTATTTCGAAGGGCAAAGACATCTTCCTCCACTTCCTGATTTTTCGGTGAAATCCATTTTGCTTTCCAACTAGCATCCTTTAAAAAAGCAGTTTCAAACCAATTTGTAGTACTCCAATCAGTAGATCTTCCGTAGTTATCTGAAATTCTTACTTTATAAAAATATCGTGTGAAGGGTGTCAAAGGTTCCCCTTCGTATTGGATATGAGTACTCTGATCACTATTTACTTCATTTGAATCCCATACAATTCTAGTAAACTGCTCATCAAATGCTACCTTAATTTGAAAGGAAGCTTGTGTTGTGTTTCTTTTATCTGATTCAATCATCCAAGAAAATCTTGGTTTCGTTATGTCTATTCCTAAAAGAAATGGTTGGTATTCGCAAGTTAATTGACTGATTTTCAACATTATTTTCGTTCCTTTCTTACTCTGTTTGTTTCCATCATATCAAAACAAATAGAAGGAATTAATAGTAAAATAAAAGTAATGTACTGCTCGAATCAAAGATTTATCGTGAGTTGCTAAATTTTTATCTATTTTCCTATATTAATATTATCTAGACTATAATGTTTAGATCTTCGATTAGAGCAAAACACATCTTTGTTTTGACTATAGTTTTCTGTGTAAGCGTTTGCTACTATACGATTAACAACTTACAAGCGCTTGTTGAAAAATTATACAGATAAACATGATAAGGAGTGTGAAATGATGTCAGTTGAAACGAATGTAACTAGAACATCTGAGGTAAAAATAAATCAACCAGCTAAAAAAGAGGTAACAACTGCTTTTAAATGGTTCCATGCTACATCCCTTAATGGAGGACATATGCTGGTACTAGCCACAATTGCTAGTTACTTCTCCGTTTATATGACGGATACAGTCGGTATTTCAGCTGGAGCTGCTGCTGGGATCATGTTGGTTGCTACCCTTTGGGATGCAATTAATGACCCGATCATGGGTACGATTGCCGATCGAACGAATTCGAGATGGGGACGTTATCGACCTTATTTTTTATTTGTTCCAATTCTTTTTACTATTAGTAGTGTATTCCTTTTCATAAATCCAACTGGATTAGATACAACTGGTAAAATTGTTTATATTGGTGGTTTGTATATTTTAGTAAATATGTGTACAACAGCTTTAACCATGCCTCAAATGGCTGTTCTTCCTGCTGTTACGAAAAATGATAAAGAGCGTAACAGTGTCATTACTTTAGGTGCAGCATTTACCGCTATTGCCTTTACAATTGGATCAACCTTTACACCACAGCTTACTGGATTATTCGGAGGAAGTTATACACCATTAATGCTGATTTATGGTATTATCACAATCTTATGTTTTTGGGGATTGTTTACTACATCAAAAGAAAAATATATTACAACGTCAGCAAAAATTCCATTTACAGCAGATTTAAAGAAATTGTTTAAGCATAAAGAAATTTATCCACTAATCTTAGTATGGTGTTTAGCATCAGTAGGATATGGTTTTATGTTCGCTTCTTCTGTGTACTTTATGATGTACTATATTGGTAGACCAGATTTGATTTCATTTTATATGGGGATCATTTCAATTGGTGCACTCGTCTCTATGGTTGTCGTTATGCCAATTGCCTTAAAAATCTTTAAAACGGGTCATCAAGCTATGCTAGTTACTCAATTGATAACATTTGTTTTTTATGCAATCGCATTCATTTTCGGTGATAACTTAATCGTATTATATGTATGTTCATTTATCGCTACAGCTATTGGTGCCATGTCAAATGCATTGGTGAATATTTTAGTAAATGATACAATTGACTTTATTTATTTAAAAGAAAAAACTTCATTAAACGGTTCAATCGCTTCCCTTAAAGGCTTTGCCCAAAAATGTGGAAGTACTATTACAAACTCAGGGATTTTAGCTTTGCTTGCGGTATCAGGATACATTCCAGGAGCTATTGGACAGCAGCCTGATTCAACAATGTTCACATTAAATTTCGTTCGCTTTGGGATCCCTGCTATCATTTGCTTAATTATTGTGGTTTGTATGAAGTATTATCCTCTTGAAAAATATCGTCTAGAAATAGCAAAAATGAAAAATGATTCAAATGAGTAATCGTTTTGCACATTTCTTTGAAAACGCTATCGTATAATTTGAATTAGATTGTTATAAAAGTAAATTAATATATTCAATTTCATAAGAATAGCCCTTATAACCTAAGGTTGAAACCAAAGGTTTTAGGGCTTTTTTTGCATAAATTTAAAATCGTGCATTCCACACAACCTTTGCTTCACTTTTTTGCCAAGAGTTGGTCTAAAAACATTGAAATGCGCACCTTTCATTCTTCAATAAAGTTGCTTTAGCTTAAAGAAGTATATTCTTACTATTCATTAAGATTTTCATAGAACTCTTGCAGAATAGGTTCGATATTTGGCTCAGTAGTGTAATAAATATCATTAATCTGATTAGGAGAAAAGGTAAAAGTATCATCTTCTTGAAAGAGAGAAAGATTAAATAAATAACCAGTCCTACTCTCTTGATTTTCATCTGGAATGAAGTTTATTTCTTGTATTTTATATAAAAGGGCATCTATAATTTGTTTATCATTAACAACTTTTTTATCTCCAGTACTTCCATCAATAATTTCTATTTTGGTTACATCTTCAATATCTTTTTGGTAAAGATCAGATAAAGTAACGGGATCTGGCCCGCATGCAGCTAAAATGCAAACTAAGACGATGATATATATAAATCTTTTCAAAATATCCTCCCCTTCCCCTAATGATTTTACCATAATAATCCATATCTCATCCCGTACAATATAATGTTTTTTTGTAAGAAAAAGCATCGCCATAACGATCCTTTCTTTATCTATTGCGCTATTTGCCTGAAACTGTTTATTAGTGCAAAACAACTTATCATATTACTTATTTTTAATTTCTTCTAATAACGAAATGATCTTTTTGTTTTGCTCGATTAATGTATCGTTTTGATTTCTCATTTTCGTAAAATCGAAAAGAAATACTATTAGAATTATTGTGATAAAGAAAATCATTTATTTCACCTCAGATAACATTTTAACTACCCCATAGTACCGCAAAACAATGCCTTTATTTCTTCTTCTAATTATTTATATCCGTTAACTATTGCAGGAATAAATAAACTCAAAGCTAGGCAAATGACTGCAGCCAATTTCGTCTGTTTAATAGCTCGTTCATCCCCTAACTTTAAGTAATAGAAAAAGGATAAGCTGAAATAGAAACTAAGTACAATCAGTATTAGAGAAAGGATCTCAATCCAATTACCTGTGCCAGTAATTTTGTCCATTCAAACACCCACCACTCATTTTAGTTGCAGTTTTTAATTAGAAATGATCAACTATACAAAACTAATTATTCCAAAAATCACCATTTTACACAATAGATTTTCGGAATAAGCTATTTTTTTCAAGAATGGCGCTTGGTTTGTTGAATATTGCTATCATTTTTGGCTAATATTAAAATCTTGCGCTTTCAATTATGGAAAATCGTAAAGGAATGTAAGCATATAATTAATTTTCTTTATTTATAGGAAGTATGGGCTCATGCTCACTATATCTTGAATACGTCCAACCCTCATTTGAGACATCTGTACAATTCTCATCAATACATGTAAATATATAGGATTCTTTTTCGGTTTGAACATTAATTTCATAGTGAAAAATTGACGCTGGGTCAGCCACATTGAATCTACTAACCCCTTGTTTTATCGCATAAACGTTCTCTTTTGAGGCAATTTCTTTGTAATGCTCATTTTCTAATACCATTTGTGTCATTTCTCCCAAAATCTGTTGGTCATCTAAATTAGGGGCATAGGTGCTTTTAATATAGCTATTAATTCCTAAATAGAGATTTAAAACTAGGCTAGTAGAAAACAGAATGATAAGAATCATGACCTTTGGTTTCTTTATCATTTATATACCTCACTCACTTCTTAGTAAATTAACATTCTTTTATTTTTAGCAAATCATAGGCTTGCCTGCTTCGTTAGCAAAAGAACCCTTTTGCTTTGGCCTCACGAAGTACTCCTTGAACAAAATCTGTCTTACCTTTTGTATAAGAAACTCTATCAAATGGATATTGCGCTGCCAAATCAAGCTTTAATTGATGATATTGTTTTAATACATCATGATTATTTCTCAAATAGTTTCTAAACAGAATTTGATTGTTCCAATGTTCCCCCTCAAACTGATAAAAATGCAAGTGATGTGTACCAGCTCTCCACTGTCCCTTTCTGAAAAAGCGTCTTTCTGGAAAATCTGTATGATTCACAAATTCATAACCTACTTGTTGTAATGGTACAACGTAAGTTTTAATTATTTCTAAATCATATACTCCTATAGCTATATCTAAAATAGGCTTAGCACCTAATCCTATAACAGACGTACTTCCTATATGTTCAATAGACTTTACATTGTGATCTAATATTTCATGTAGTCTAACTTTTTCATCTTCAAACTGCTTCGACCAATTAATAGTGTAATCTTCAATTATTATTTTTTTATCCATTTTGGTTTCACCTTTAAAGCAGACCTGGGATATTGAATTGTTCCCTGTTTTTTACAATACTATTTTACAGAATGAACGGACCTTCTTCAATCTAACTTTAACAAGGAAAAACGCAAATGCTATGACACATTTGCGTTATGGTGCTACTTTAACATTTTTATTGTCATTTATTCAGTTGTTATGTGTAGGTTTTGTCCTATTTTCAAGAAATCGTATCAGCTCTTTGTTCACAAATGATCATTAAATATGGAAATTTTTTTAATTACAGCACTTGCTACAAATAAATTTAGAATTTCGTGAGGATCCATTAGATACCTGAAGCTAAAAATCAACGCAATATTTTTTCATTTTTCCTCAATTTTTCATAATAGATCCCAGAGATTGTCTGTGTAACTAAAAATACCGGAAACGAATATGAAAGTTTATATCCTTTTTGAAATGTTATAATCTCCATTTTCACAAAAATCCATTGGAAGAAGACCCCAATTAGTGCCCATCCTAGTATGTAGATGACTACGGTTTTCTTATTTATGTTTAAACCTTCATAAAAGTAAAAAAACAAATAGCCAAATGGAGCATAAAGTAGGAAATAAACAAGATCAAATACTTCGTATCTGTTTGAATCACTTACTCTATAAAAGTCAAGCAAGCCCCCACCAATGGTAAAATCGAACAGCATACCGATCGTAACACCCCAGAATAGACTTAATAAGGTTGCCCTTGGTGTGAATTTCTTAGGTAATAAAAAAATAATTAGATAGGCAAGTAAATTAAATAAAAGTAAAGAGACTTCATTCTTATCAAAGCTTTCCCAAAGCATCATTAACTTGTCACCTCTTTATTTTCCATTACGTTTACGCCTATTAAATATAGATAAGCAACAATGTTTAATAAGAAAAAGTAAATGAAATCAAATGCAAAATTCCAATTCATATATTTAGTCACATGAAAATAAATCCCGCCCAAAGCTAGTAGTGATAAAAATGAAGTGGATGAAAATAAGACGAGTATAAATCGATTGAAAGATTTTGATTTCTTAAGCAAATTCATCGTGATAACAACAATTAATGGAACAGCTATGCTTCTATTAATTAGAAATGATGTATAGTCCATTGGGTTAGTTGACAGCTTAATTAGTTTCAATTCCTCATATATAATCCAAGACCAATTCATACTGATTATTAAAGTAAGGAGAAAAACAAAAGAATTTTGCATAAACGAAAGGTTTTTTGGCATGAGCACGAAAATGAACGTTATAATCCAAGATACAAAAAAATAGATAGCAAAAACCATAAATATCACCCTTTAGCTTAAGTAATTAGCAACAATATTTAGATTCTCCTATTTACTTGTATATTATTGACACAAAACGATACTTAATCTATAAATCAGATAAATATTAATGAGCAACTTGATGAAATACCGTAAAAAAAGGAAGTTGTTTTATTCGGTTGGGTGTCTGATGCAGTACTGCTGCCAAAGTGCAGGAACGTGGGAAAAACATCATGAATAAAAACTGTTACCTCACAATTATAACCATTAACTTATTGAACACTTGCCGATGCTATTACGGCTATGCACCACATAATAAGTGTAAAAGAAATCGTAAGCCAAACTGTATTAACCGCAGTTTTTTCTTCATTCTTAACCTTTTTCATTATCGTTACTAAATTCAAACAAAATATGATGCACAATATAGGCATTAAAAACCAGCCTATATATAGAGATGCAATAATCATTTATTTCTCTCCCATTGTTAAGTATTGCTGTTACTATCTGTCTACGCAATTTTTCGTACATAGCAATTTTTGTAAGATCGTATTATTTTTTATTTTCCTTCTTATATTCGTATGGTTCCTTCGCCCAATAATAAAACAAAAAAATCAAGAACATGATAAAACAAATACCTATATTGTCTATCCACTTAATCTCTTTTTTCACTATTAATTGCCAAGTAGTCAAGACTACAAAATGTACTAAAGGAAAGCTAATGCTCTTTACAAACATATTGGTAATCAGTCCCCTCGTATGTTTATAATTAGTTTAATAACTCTAATTTCAACTTATTTACTTCGCCCGGAAGTTTAATTGTATTTCTTCACAAATTCATCCTTTTTTAACATAATTATCCATGTGTCATTTTTTGCATATACCCTATTAAAAGCAACCTCCAAAAATCTTGAACAGGTAGTTTCACTCAACAGTATAAATTTGATTAGACAAAGTACAAAGACTCCGAAAAGTGAAAGGGTGAAAGGAATGATTGTTAAAATTGAATTTAATTATGAAACCGATACATAGTATATGACTTGCCCCTCAAAAATAGCGAAAAACCTCCGAAAATTACAAAGTGATTTTGATAAATGGCTATATAACAGAGAATGCAATCATCCTTATTGGGAATTAGCTTATATAGACGAAGAGGGAAATGAGTTTTATGGAGTTTGTTTCAATGCAGATGCTTTTGTGTATTGGCTTAACAAAGTAAGGTTTAATAAAGGTAAAAAAGTTGGAAGACTGATAGATATTCCAAACAAAACACCTAAAAAAACGATTAAGTTCTAATATACACTTAATTCAAAAGTAGACTGTTATATTCTTTCACTGAACATACACTCTTTTGTTATCTGTGATCGTGATTTAGGTAAAGCAACCCCTTTATTTAAGAAACTACTTATTCAAATATCATATACTAATCAGCTATTGTTATTATTACGTAAATCGTTTAATTCAGGAATATGCTTATAAATACCTGATAGCTTATTTAAAATCTCTAATTTAACTTCATTCCCACCTTCTCCCGTAATAGCTGTATTAACAAAACCATAAGTTATTTTCAGCATCCTCTTCTGTAAGATTGTTAATAGCACCTAACATAAAATCAAACCTATTTAAATTTGAAGTTTCTTTCATCATTAACCTCCACTTCATTTTGCATTTTATCTTGACCGTTTAAGGTCTAGTACATTTCCAAATAAGTTTTTCTAATATCCTAATGTTTTTAACCTACGTTAGATACAGAATAAAAAGAAATAATCCCTAACACGCCAAACAATTGAATAATAAATCCAACTGAACTACAAATCAAACCCGAAGTTGCTAATCCTCCTCCGATGTAACCTGTTTTTTCTATTTCTTTTAGAGCCTTTCTTGCTATAACAATCCCGATAACCCCCAACACTAAGCCAAGAAATGGTAAAAGTATGGAAAGAATACCTATGGATAAGGAAATTACAGAATGACTACTTGTTTTAGTTTTTCTATCCATCAGAATTTACACCCCAATTCCCCTATAACATAAACTCTTCTACCAAGTTGATTTTAGTGGTTAGCTTTTATAATACTTATTATACTTTAACATATATATCCAAATTAACAGCTTGCTTTGATCAGCAATTTTGCCTGTTACACTAAAACACATTACACATTTGTGCTTTGAACATGCTCAAATATGACTATTTCTAAATGGTGAACTGCATATATATCCAATATAAAGAAATACCTCTCTAAATAAAAAAGGGGTTTGGCTTTTAAAGGACTTATATTGCGTACTTGGGGTAGGTGAGGAATATGCTTGCATACCAATATCTTTTGCTATAAAGATAGCACGTTTCATATGTAATGGGTCACTTACAATAGTAAATGTTTTTAGTTTGTTCATTAACGCAATATCATAGGCATATATGAGATTTTCTTCGGTAATTCTCGATTTTGTTTCTATTAAAATATCCTTTTCTTCTATACCATTTTCAATTGCATAATCTTTAGCAACTTCTGCTTCAGTATAATCATTTTCACTTCCTTTACCACCAGTAAATATAACTTTTTTTACGAATCCATTCTTATAAAGCGATATATTAATTCCCATTCAACACATCCTATCTAGTTACCCTAAAAGGCACAATGTAAATTAAATAATAGAATAGTTATCAGAGCATAACCAAGTTCATGAAAAGTAGTAACGAAGATTCATGTCAAAAAATAATAAAAAATTCCATAGTCATCCTTCCATGTCTACTTTATCTCAAAATTTCTCACAATTATATTTTACCATATATATCCTATTCTTCTTTGGATTTTACTAAAAAAAGATTGCTTTTCCCCATACCCTAATGCGTGTGAAACTGACTACACCATTTAATAGCTACTTTACAATTTAAAATGGTATAGTTAAGTAGTAGTGTACAGTTCCATATTAGAGACTACTACCTACATTTTTTCACTATATTTTTTTTACTTTAATAAAAAACTTAGGAGGCATTCCTATATATGATAAAAAAAGATTCTAAAGAAAAAATCCTTGAAATTGCCTCAAGGCTTTTTCAATTACAAGGGTATCATGCAACAGGTTTAAACCAAATTATAAAAGAAAGTGGCTTACCGAAAGGTTCACTTTATCATCATTTTCCTAACGGGAAGGAAGAATTGGCCATTGAAGCTGTAAAATATACTAGTTTGTATATTGAGGAAAAAATTAAATCTTTTTTTGAAAATGAGTCAAATCCAATAGCGGCTATGCAATCTTTTATTATTGATACTGCAAACCAGTTTAGGAAACCTGAGGACATTAAAGGCATTCCTATCGGTTTACTTGCATGTGAAACAGCTTTAATAAATGAGCCTTTAAGACTAGCATGTATGAACGCATTTCATAACTGGGAGCAACTGATTGTGAATAAGTTTAAAGAAGCGGGTTATGAGCAGGAGTTAGCTGAGAAAGCTGGGATTCTTTTTAATTCTTTAACTGGGGGCGGTATTATGCAATCCATTACAAACAAGGACCCTCGCCCACTTATAGCAATAGCAGAAGCAATCCCATTACTTTTCTCAAAAAAGGGGTAGAATGTCCTGTAGAATGTTCTCCCTCTTTACCCTACAATTAGACAGACCGGTCTATTTTAGTTAACGAGAGGAGAAACAATAATGACTACACAATTATTTCAAGGAATACCACAAAAAAAAGTTGCTTACTTGTTAAAAAATGGAGAAGGTAAAAGATATTTGTTTGGAAGACAAGTTGCTACTGTGATGGCAGATGCTCTAAGTACAGATCACATTTTTGAGATGGTCTTACTTTCTGGAGGAAAGGGAGATACTTTCCCTTTCCACAAACACAATAAAACTTTTGAAGGTATATTAGTACTAGAAGGGAAACTTGAACTTTCAATTGATGATGAAATGCATCTCCTATTGCCTGGTGACTATGCTCATATTCCGCCTAATACAATACATAGTTATTGCATGAAGAGTCATAGAACAAAGTTTGTCTCCTATACTACAAAAGGTAATCTTGCCAATCTTTACTCGATTATTGGTGAACCATATGACAAGGTTGAATATCCACCACATGTAAAAAGTGAAATTCCAAATGAAAAATTTCAAGACGCTACGATAACGACTGATATTGAATTTTTC
Source organism: Metabacillus litoralis (assembly GCF_003667825.1). Classification (NCBI taxonomy): domain Bacteria; kingdom Bacillati; phylum Bacillota; class Bacilli; order Caryophanales; family Bacillaceae; genus Metabacillus; species Metabacillus litoralis. The sequence continues at coordinate 1,706,822 of NZ_CP033043.1, forward strand.
TTTGAGATGAAACATGGTGGAAATGCAAAGCTTGTGGAGAATAATGTAGTTCCTAGTAAGTTGGCTCCATATGTTTTAGAAAACGGAGAAGGAGATCGCCTATTAACTGGCGATCAGCTACATAGGATTATTGCAACTCAAAAGAATACTGATGGACAATTCATTTTAGTTTCCTCTGAAGGTCCTATGGGTGAAAGAATTGTAGATCACTATCACGAGCATCATACTGAGACATTTTTCTGTCTTGAAGGCCAGATGACTATGTGGGCAAATGGAGAGGAAATAAGAATGAATCCAGGTGATTTCTTACATGTACCTGCTTTTACTACCCACTCTTATAGATTAGATTCTCATTATACGAAAGTGATTGGGTTATTAGCTTCTGGATTATTTGAACCTTTTTTCCGTATTTTAGGTGACCCTTATGAGCATCATATATTCCCTAGTGAACCTAAACCCTTGAGATTTGATCGAGTATTACAAAATATTGACATGCTAGATTTAAAGCTCGCTAAGGATCTGTCAATTTAACTAAAGAAACGAACTACTGGAAGGGAAAATGTGATTTCACCCCTCCCTTCCATAGACAAATAAATGGAGGTACATATGATTAGACTTAAAGGTTCAGATAGCGAGAAGCTCATTTTCTTGCTTTCTTTTACATTAGTTATCTCAGTTATGAATTCTACTATGTTTAATATGGCAGTCCCTACGATAACGAGAGATTTTAACTTACAGCCTTCTGAAGCAGGATGGATTATAACAGGATATATAGTGGTCTATGCAATTGGAACAGTTATGTACGGCAAGCTTTCTGACAAATTTAAGTTGAAGAATTTGCTAACGTTTGGACTAAGTCTTTTTGCGATTGGCTCAATCATTGGGTTTACTGCAGTCAATTTTGAAATCACCGTTTTCGGCAGAATATTGCAAGCAGCCGGTGCTTCTGTGATGCCAGCTACATCCCTGATCATTCCATCAAGGTACTTCACTCCCGAAACAAGGGGGCGTGCCTTAGGAATCGTTTCAGCTGGTACAGCTTTAGGAACTGCAATCGGGCCTATAGTAGCAGGGCTTGTAACAAGCTTTATCAACTGGCGGTATTTATTTGTTATTTCACTTTTATCATTAATCACTTTGCCCTTATTTAGAAAATATCTAAAAGACGAAATACAAAAACCACATGTAAAAATCGATATGCTTGGAGCTTTTTTACTTGCTGGTACACTCTCACTACTTCTTCTAACTATTACACAAAAAACAGTATTGTTCGCAGCCACTGGTATAATATTTTTAGTTCTGTTTATTTGGAGAATACGAAAAGCAGAACAACCATTTATCCAAACCTCAGTATTTAAAAACAAGGAGTACTCAATAGCAATATTAATATCAGCTTTAAGTACTGGTATAGGCTTTGGAATTCCTTATTTAACACCTCTACTTTTACAAAATGTTAACGGAATTTCTCCATTTATGAGTGGATTAATTATGTTCCCCGGAGCGCTTACAGCAGCATTATTAGGAAAAAAGGGCGGACAATTAGCTGACTATAAAGGCAATACATACTTAATATACACAGCATTATCATGTTTTTTCATCGGATACTGCTTTCTTTCCACACTTTCTGGGCTATCAACCTATTTTATAATGCTTGTCCTAGTATTTGCATGTACAGGCCAAACTTTCATACAAATAGGTCTTGCAAATACTGTATCTAGTACTCTGTCAAAAGATCAATCTGGCATTGGGATGGGAATTTTTATGATGACAAATTTTATTGCGGGTTCCATTGCTACTACTTTGATTAGTGTAGCAGTTGAAAAAGAAACAGATACTATTCAGTTAAATCCTCTTTTAATCAATTCAAAGGGTTTAATTTATAGTAACATCTTCGCAGCCCTAGGAATAATTGTTATTTTAATTTCTATTATATATATGATTACCTTTTCTAGTATCTTCTTAAACAAAGTAGAAAAAAAGGTATATCGAAAAATATAAACTGGATCATATATATTCTAATAAGCTAGTGTTTGATATCGAATGATAATATACCCTTTGCCAAAAGGAGTTGCCTCAAAGACAACTCCTTTGATGATTCTTATTGACCCAAAACATAACCTCCTAATCTGTACGCACAACATAATCTGTTACTTTTTCATGCTTATCAAAATCAATGACTAACCATTCACTATCAATAGAAATAATCCCTCTTTCATCACCAAGATAATACACAATATTTTTCTCATTTTTAAAATATTCTGTGTCAGTTGGCGGACCTAACAATGTTATAACTTCACTTTTAGTCATTCCTTTTAAATTATACGTGCTTAGTAAGTCATCAACTATGTACACTCTTTCTGACATACTTCCAACCCATTTTTTTGTTGTGAAGTTCGTTTTATATTCATTTATCCCTAACATCACCGTACAGACGATAAAAGGAATAGTACCCATAATTATTATAAAGTTGAGGTTCTGCTTTGCTTTCCTATCATTTTTTATATCGACTCGTTTCCTTATAATGAATATAGTTAAGAGAAATAGAATAAATGGTATGAGAATAGCAGGAACACTTATATAACTATACGAAGAATGTGCAATACTAATAAAAAGGATGTAACCTAGATAAAGTAGCCCATAAAAATATCCAAATAAAATAGAAAAGCAACCAAACCTATATTTGTTATGTTTCATCTTTATATCTCCTATACGAAATGTCCTATTTACCCTATGAAATTTTAACATAATTATCCAAAAAATGTTACACCGTATTGGATTCAAATATCGATAGTTGAGGTGTACGCTTACACAGCCTGCAATTCATTGAAATTGGATTTTGACAAGTTGGACCATCAAACAATCAAAGCACTTACCTTTATACAGGATAAGTGCTTTGATTGTTGATGAATGTTTATTTTTACCTCTTCATCGCATCGACTATTAAAGATGGGAAAACCATTCTTTCTCCTTGATTTCGTGGATCATATTTTTTAGAACGAAAAATGACTCCTTGAGATCCATCCCAATCTTTACAATGAAAAATACCATTACTATCACAATATTCAAGTATGTTAACCTCAAATCCCGCTGATTCAAACATTCTAGTCAAAGTTTTATAATTATGAACGATTTTATGACTAGCAGCTGGGTGGTTTTTTGGACCAGGACCACCTATTTTAATTATATTTTGATACTCATCATCACGAAAAAATCCATCTGGAACTGCACAACGAATATATCCATTTGTTTTAAGATACCTATAGCAAAGCTTTGCTGCAGCAATTCCTTCTTCATAAGTAAGGTGTTCCCAAACATGTTCCGCAAGAATCGCTGATAAAGAATTTTCATTGTAGCTATTTTCCCACGTGGAATGATCCAATAAATTTAGTTGATCTTCCTGAGTATGTATCCATCCTGGATTATTATTATATTCACCCGCTCCAAGAACAACTTTTATCTCTTTTTCTTGTAACACCATAGATTCTATCCTCCTAAATATGCTAATAGCTATTAGTTAGAGATATTTTATATCATTCCAACCATACAAAATTTCTTTTACCTTAGCTCCGCCGATCTCCACCTCAGTTGAATCTAGAATTATACCTCCAATTGCTTCATAGAATAAACAGGATTTATTTCCTTCTACTACCCATACAACTAAAGAATCTATATGTTGGACTTGCAAAAAATGGACTACTGCTTTGAAAAGTTTCCTGCCGATTCCTTTTCTTTGATACTGATCAAGTAGATAAATAGCGTACAATTCTCCTTTGAATTGATCATAATTTCCTGTTCTTTCTTTGCCTCCAGAAGCAAAACCAATAATGTCCCCACTTTCATTTTCAGCAACAAATACTCCACCGTTAGGGATAACCTGTTTCCATAATTGTTCCTTCTTTTTGTATGATAGACTTTCTAAGTATTTATCTGATAACAAGCCATTATATGTTGTTTTCCAGCTATCTATATGAACCCTAGACATAGGAATAACATCTCTTATTTCAGCAGCTCTTATTTTCATAACCTTCTCCTTCAATTAAATAATGTTATAATTATCTCGGTGTTAATGCCATGAAAGATCCTGGGGTCAATTCTTCACTCTCAATGACAATCGCCGTTAATCCTGTCTCAGACTTGGTTTCATGCCATTCTCCTTTTGTCCAAAACACAGCTTCTCCTGCTTGTACTTCAATGTATTCTTCATTATTAGATCTAACGCTACCCTTGCCGTTTACAATAATTAAAAGTTGAGGAATCACAGCTTGATGAAATCCTATTACACCATTCTCCTCTAAATACATACATCCTATATGAGCAGGTTTGAGTGTGTTAATAACACGTGACATAATAAAATCAGAATGAAATTGGTTTATTCTTTTCCCGACACTTTTTTTAAATGAATAAATCTCCATTAAATTTTCTCCTAGTTTTTTAGATTAGATATTATTCGCTTTTTGTTTTTCTAATTCCTTTATTTAACTGCAAAAAAGCTCAATTCATTTGTATGAATTAAGCCTTTATTGTTGCTGAAGATCATAAAAGTTATTGATTAAGACTAGGTGATTATTTGCTTAGTTTATACCCTTTATATACCGCTTCCCAATCAAGAGGTCTAGCCATTCTATTTTCAATTTGCCCTATTGACTTAAAACCATATTGTTCATAAAGAGAGTGAGCATCTTGTGTAGCAAGTTGAAAACTCGTTCCTAATAATTTAGGGTGTTCGGTGATTACACGTATTAGCCATTTGCTAAGTCCACGTCCTCTGTATTCAGTATGTACGAAAACATCACCTAGCCAAGAAAATCTTACAAGGTCAGACACAACACGTGCAAAACCAACCATTTTGGCAGAACCGTCAGTAGGGTTCCCTTCGTAGATTCCGTAGCAAAGAATTGAGTTTTCAATTGATGCTATTACTAATTCCTTAGCAATACCCTTATTCCAGTATGATTCCTTGCTAAGGAAATCATGAATCACTTCTATATCCAGATAACTCTTATTTGTACTTATAGTAAATCCATCATTATTTATCCAAAGTGTTTGATCGTCCTCTAGCATCATATATTCCTCCCTCAATAAAGTTAATTTTTCTTAGAAATACTCATTCATTCTCAATATTTCATATTACCAAATAGCTGACGCACCAAGATTACAGGATATTATTTGAATTTATACAAATGATTTACAGGGTGGGGGCCATCCTATCAATCCAAACTGGATTAGTTTGGAAAATAAGTGTATAACCGTGCTAAGAAATCTCCACATAAATCACGGTCGCTAACCCTCCCATATCTCTCAGGATTGTAATCCATACTTTCCTTCGTCCTGCGTATCCATGAGGTGGAGGTTGGAAATGCTCCTTAGCTGGGTCAATTGCCCGAATGGAAAAAATATGCTCCAACTCTGCACTATTGGTGTTTGTAGAGAAATAATGTGTACTTATAGTGTTTTTCTAAAAGCTTTAAGCAGCCTGTAATAAATGTTTTTTAGGTAATCCACTTACTAGTTTAGATCCATCAAACTCACATTGTTTTTGTCCAATGACAAACAACACACGTAGTAGCTTACAACACAAGGCAATGAGTGACTGTTGCTTTTTTAACGGCTTTTCAGACCGTGTTGTATAGTATTGATGCAAGGCCTTAAACGTTGGATTATGGGCGACTAGTGGACGAATAGCCAAATATAAGGCTCGTCGTAGACGGCTTCGCCCTCTCTTGGTTATCCGAGTTTGACCTTTAAATTTACCTGAGCTGTGTTCTCGTAATGAGAGCCCAGCTAAATTAACTAGCTGTTGGGGGTGACTGTACTTTGTAATGTCACCTACTTCTGAGAAGAATAAAGCGATTGTGGTAGACCCCAATCCTGATATCTCCATCATTTGTTTAGCTCCCGGAAGTGTTTCCACTAGAGCTTCAAGCTCCGTATCTAATTGTTCTACCTGTTGTTTATATAACTTATACTGGTCAAGTAGATAATCTAATTCTCGCTTGGCAAACTGAATACCAATTTGTATCCCAATACTCTTTCGAGCAGCTTCTACTAGCTTCGTTGCTCGCTTAATTCCCACTCCTCGTTGAACATATGGCTTCCACTTCATCAACACCTCTTCCGGTGATAGTTCTTTAATTTGAGAAGGAAACGGAAACAATCGCAACGTACAAAAGGCTGCTTTTCCTTCCCAGTCTCCAAACACATCAAAGAATTCAGGAAAATAGCGTTGAATATGGTTTTGGATGCGTCCTTCTGTTGTCATCAGTTGTTTAGTAAGCTGATCTCGTAATTTGACGCCTTCTCTTAATTCGGCATAAACACCATCTAAGAGGTTTGGTACAGAGTATCGGCCATCCTTAATCAACTGTGCAATGACACGGGCATCCTTAGTATCATTTTTAGTAGGGGAATTGTCGTCAAGCTCTTTACTTTTCTTAACGTGCATAGGGTTTACGACGACGAAATCGTATCCTTTAGCTACTAAAAAATAAGCTAGACTAAACCAGTAATGACCAGTAGGTTCTACGCCAAGAATGACGTGATCCTTTGCATTTTCCTTCCGAAGAGCTTCTGCCCAATTCACTAGTTTTTGAAAGCCATGCATTCGATTTTCAAAGATCAAGCGTTTCCCGAACTCGATGCCTCGGTCATCTTGAGCACGTGCAACGTGTTTGTCTTTGGCAATATCAATGCCAACAATAAGAGTTGAAGGTGTAATTTGAGAGATTTTGTGATTTTGTGTATAATTCATTTTGAGTCCTCCTTGGTTACTTAATTAAGGGTCCTTAGTGCTGATCAGCTGCGGACACCTCGTACTATACCAAGAGGGCTCTTTTTGTTTCAATCCTCAAATTTCTTCATTACAGGAATGGCTCCTTAATGAAATACGTATATTTATAGAACTATAGATATCCTTTACTTTCGATTATGACCAAAGCTCTTTTTTCATTGAGAGAACCTTAACATTTACATTATTGGGTTTATGTACAACCTCTTCATCATAAACACTATAACCTATGGAACTATATAAATTTATATTCTTAGGTACTGTCATACGGACTTTACATAGAATTGTAGATACACCAACTTTATTTGCATAGTCCTCTATGGAGCTTAATATCTTTTTACCAATACCCTTTCCTTGTTTTTCTGGTATGACTGATAGACGATAAAAATATAAACCTTCATTTTTAAGTTGAAATCGCACCATACCAACAGGTCTATTTTCATCAAAAGCAATAAGTGCTTTTTCCCCTTTTTCTAATGCGTCTAAAACTGAGTGAACAGTTTCATCTAAAGCACTTGATGGCGGGCTTTCATTGTTATATTCGATAAATGCCTTAATCATTAAATCATGAACTACTGCTGCTTCTGAAGTTGTAGCAAAACGAATGACCATTTTCATCACCTCTCAACAGAATAATAATACATAAACAATAATATTTATACATAAAAAATATTAATATATATAATTAATAATCTATCCTTAGATTTGGATAAAGAGGCATAGTCTAATTATAAATAGCGCTTTGAGTGATAACCTGGTACTTTCAGTAGTTAAATCCACTATAAGGTTAATAGCTCTCCTCTTTAACTTAACTTGTGGGGTTAGGTTTTTTTGTCCTATTAAGATAAGTAGATTCTGATTCTGGCAACGTGATTATCTTTTTCAGGGGAGAAGCAACTTCTTTCTGGTTTACCATAAAATTCCCCCCATAATATCTTTGCGGTTATTTAGTTTGATTCTTAAATTGTTTTTTCGGTTTATTAACTAAATAGATCCCCACTAAGATGAGACACCCACCTATTAATGTCGATAAATGTAGTGTTTCATCTAGTAAAATCCATCCAAAGATTACGCCAAAGAATGGTGCGAGGAATAAAAAGGAACTAACCTTCCCTGAATCTTCTTTTTGTAAAAGAAAAAACCAAATGGCAAATTGGACAATAGAAGCCATGATTGCCAACCATAAAATAATAAAAATTGATAAGGCAGTTAAATTAAGTTTTACTTCTTCGAACACCAGACTACCCAATAGTAGTAAAATACCTCCAAAAAGCATTTGATAAGCAGTTAAGACCCAAGTATCAAAAGAAGAACCCCACTTTTTTAATAATAATGTTGCAGTAGCCCAAGAGACGGCACTGAAAATACCCAAAAAGGTGCCAAATTGTTGTATATCTAATTTTGCACCTAGCGTAATAAATACACCCAAGAATCCAACTAAGACTCCTAACCATTGGACTAAACGATATTTTGTTCCAAGGAATATTGTACTAAAAATAACAACCAGCAAAGGATTGGTAAAAGTCAAAATGGAGGACTCGCCTGCTGTGATTGTTCGTAAACTCAAAAAGATAGCCCCCATAACCCCAGTTGTTTGAAAAATACCAACAACTAAGATTTGAAGCCATTCCTTCGGAGCTCTTGGATGGGACCTTTTTAATAGAATAACAATAGCGCTCATTAATAAACCAGCAATCGTGAAGCGCAATCCGACTAGAAATAAGGGTGAAACATAGTTCAAACCAATCTTACCTATTGCAAAAGAGGATCCCATTAAACCTGTAGTAATGGTTACGAAAAGCGTAAACAATGCTTTATTCATAATAAGTAGCCCCAATCTGTACTTGTTATATTACAATTAGTTTAGCAACATTACGCTGTTTTAAAAAATAAACTGACTTGATAAACGAATAAATGCCCCACCTCATTATATGAAATGGGACATTTGCTTATTTTAAATATTTACCAACCTATCTTTTAGATCCAAGATTAAAAAGCATAATTAGTTACTCCACCATCAATAAAAAGATTTTGACCTGTAATATAGCTTGCACTATCTGAACTAAACATAACAACCGGAGCAATAAGTTCTTCTAATTGACCGAGGCGTTTCATAGGTGTTCTACTTTCTAATAAGCTACGGAATTCCTCGTTTTCTAACGCAGCTGCATTTAATGATGTTTTAAAAAACCAAGGGCTTATAGCATTAACTGTAATTCCTTTTGTCGCCCATTCGTTTGCCATTTGACGAGTTAATTGAACGACACCTGCTTTACTCGGCCCATATGGTGTTCCGGATGATAACGTTAATGCAGATGCCACAGATGCCACATTAATGATTCTTCCAGAACGTTGTTCAATCATATATTTCCCAACAGCTTTGGACATTAAAAATACTGATTTAAAATTAACATCCATCACCTTATCCCAGTCTTCCTCGGATAAATTTAAGGTTGTTTCTCGAACACTTGTCCCAGCATTATTAATTAAAATATCAAGATGTCCAAAATGCTCATACGCTTTGTTCACGGTATTATGCACAGATTCTGCTTCTGTAACATCACACACTAGTGCTAGTGTTTTACGACCTGTGCTTTTAGTGATTTCACTTGCCGTATTATTCACTTCTTCTTCTGTTCGAGCAACTAAGGCAACATCTGCTCCAGCTCTAGCCAAACCTTCAGCAAGTGTTTTTCCAATACCTCTACCTGCTCCTGTAATGATTGCTACTTTTCCAGTTAAATCAAACATTCCATTCATTTTAATCCTCTCCACCTTTATCATTTATTCATTTCAATTGCGATTCCCTAGTGACAATGCCCCTGCGTGCATAAGAACTTTTTTTGGCATAATTTAAACGCCTTACAAATTCAAAAACATATATATGTATGCTTAAATTTATTTATATAATCAATTAACATTCATCAATACCACAGGATATACCTTCATTAAATAATTGTTGAGGTATTTGTTTATCCAATTTTTCATTTATGTTCAAAGTAGTGGTGACGATAACCAAGGTACTATAAACATTAACCTCAAGCTCCATTTGTTAGTCTTCAAAATATAACAACCTCCTTTTATGTACACACCCAACCATCTACGATACAGGGTGCTATGATTATATGAAAATCACTATTGATTAATTATTTGGTTTTTTTATGACATAGAGACTTGTATTACTGACTCAAGAAGTAGGGTCACTTTTCTTGTACATACTTGTAATAAAAATGATAACTGCAAGCCCAATCATAATAACAAAGCTTATCTATAATATCTTCTTTGCTTAAAAATAATATGCTTCTGTTAATTACGATTAACTCCCTGTTCAACCTACTACATCGTTTTCAAACGAAAAAAATAAAGGTTCTTATTAAACCTAAATCTTTTATGAATTAATTTTAACTCCCTTAAACAAACTAGCTTTATCAGCTATAAGGATGGATGAGACATGAAAAATGTAGGGAAGTTAGAATCAATTATGTGGAATATAGCATTGCCTGGATTCAGCCAAATACTAACTGGCCACTATATAAAAGGCATTTTATTTATTCTTTCAGAAGTAATCATTAACCTTAACAGTCATTTTAATCTTGCAATTATGTTTAGTTTCTTAGGGGAATTCGAAAAGGCATACTCTGTTACAAATTATCAGTGGTTATTATTTTATTCTTGTTTATACTTTTTTGCGATGTGGGATGGTTACAGAACCGCAATGCCTCCAGGGGAACAGCTTTCTTTTCTTCCATTCGTTTTTTCAGCTTATTTAGTTACAGTGGGATTATTTTATTGTAGTAAATTAAAATTATTTGGTCATTTAATTGGACCGGTGTTTATGCCTATGCTCTTTGTCATACCCGGCTTAATTCTTGGATTCACTTTAAGGTATATTATTCTAAAAATATCGAAACGAGGAGATTTGGTTTAATCATATACGTCCCTTTATTGATAAATTCTAAAAAAGGTAAGTGAGTGTTTAATGTGAAAAATAGGTTTTGTGCTGCTATTTTATCAATTCTTATGCCTGGATTAGGACAGCTGTTTAACAAACAATTTTTTAAAGCTATTGTCTTGTTATTTATCGAACATACAATAAACCGTCTTTCCCATTTAAATACAGGACTCATGCTTAGCTTTAATGGAAACCATCAGGAAGCCTTAAAAATTCTTAATTATGAATATGTTTTATTTTATCCAGGGTTATATGTGTTTTTTATATATGATTCAGTTATAAATGCTGAAGCAAAATATAATAAAAACTCTGCTTTTTACTTTTGTCTATCTGGCTTAGTAGGGACATTTGGTGTCTTATATGGTAGATATATCCCAATGCCCATGATCACAGTAGGAATACTCATGATTTTACTTATGTTAATTGGTACTTATGTTAGCTCCAAAGATGAGAAGGTACATTAAGTATTTATGTTTCAATAGTGTATTACTTACTAAAAATTACATTTCTTTCACCATCTTGTTACGCTTATTCAGTCAAAAACGTTAAACGGATCATACAAAAGTGATCGACTTTAAAACAAATATAATGTAGCTACCATTAACTATTACTATGGAGCAAGTATCCTATTGCTTTTTACCAATCTTTTTAGATATAAACCACCGCTACCCCTAGTAATAATAATGCCACTCTTCACTTACATTTATATTTTTCTTATTTTAGGAGAAATTAGATATATCAATTAATAGCTGGAGGTTTATCCTTATGGAAATGGACCACAATATTCGTCTCACTTCATCAGAATTAGCTTCACTTTGGACAGCATATATGAATAACAGTATGTCTAAATGCGTACTAAAATATTTTAAAGCAAAAACACAAGATACAGAAATTAGTTCAGTACTAGATCTTGCAATAGAAATATCAGAAACAATGATTAAAGATATAACAGATATTTACGAAAAAGAAAACCATGCTATACCTGTTGGTTTTAACGAGAAAGAAGATTTAAACCTTAATGCACCTGCACTATATTCTGATACATTCCATCTGAAGTTTGTTCATAATATGGCAAGACACGGGATGACCACCTACGGAGCATCTTTCGCTGGATGTGCTCGTTCAGATGTAAAGGAACTTATCTCCAAAGCAATTGACATGACAAGAGATTTATATAACAAGTCATTAAGTGTGTTATTAGAAAAAGGATTATACTCCAGAGCTGCTTCTATTCCAATACCCGATAAAGTGGAGTTTATAGAAAAACAGGGCTATTTAACAGGATGGTTCGGAGAAAGACGTCCGATGAATGCTATTGAAATTATGCATTTTTATAACAATATGGAGCGAAATGCCCTTGGCAAAGCATTGTTGCTAGGTTTTGCTCAAACAGCTAGCTTAGAAGAAGTAAGAAACTTTATGGTTAGAGGTGCTCATATTGCAAGCAAAGTTGTAGAGTTTATGGCTCATATCCTATCTGAAGAAAATCTTTCAGAAACGCCAACGATGGATTCAGACGTCTTAAAATCAACCACTCCTCCCTTTTCAGATAAACTCATGATGTTTCAAGTATCCCTATTATCTGGAATGTCACTTGGATATTATGGTGTAGCTTTAGGTACGGTTTCAAGACGTGATTTAGGTTCTAAATTTATGCGTATTACGATGGAAGCTGTTCAATATGCGGAGGATGGTGCAAATATTATGATTGAACATAAATGGATTGAAAAGCCGCCTTCTTCCATTGATAACATTGAAATTGCTAAAACAAAAAAGAAATAAAGAAGCGGCTATTGTTTAAATTCAATGTGAGATTCTTTAAATGTCGCAGGTGGTTGGAAAGAAAATTATTCTTCGTTCCGGTTGATTTACTGCATCCTTTATTACACCCCTAGGTTGATTTTGTCCCAAACATTAACGATATTTGGGACAATTTAGTTATTTATGTATTCTATTATTTTCTTTCTGCTTACAAAATGAGAAAGACTTACAAAAGGTGAGCTAGGTAGTAGTAGCATCGTTGAGGCAGCATTTCGAGCTTTATAAAGAGCACTTAAAATAAAGGAAATCCTGCCCAACCTTTCCTTCTATTAATTTTGTACGCTGCACTCTTTGGCAATTAGATGGAGCTATAGGCTGAAAAAGAGACTTATTAAACTATTCTGCGATTAGCTGAAGAAAATAAAGAACAAAAACAGCCATAATAGCACATCTTTTTCATCTATTGAGCCTATTTGAAGTTAGTTATTTAACATGTAAATTTTTTACATTTATTTTCATTAATTTAGCGATCTGTTGCTCATCTGTATTGGGGTTTTGTTCAAGTTGATTAATAACTAGCTCTTGTCTCTGTAAAGAATGGTTTTGACTTAATTTAACTTTTCCTTCTATCTTATTGATCTTTATTTTAAAACCTTGAACTCCTTTGTTCATACCAGCAAGAAACTCGGCATCTACATCCTCCAATCTATATGTACTTTCAGGAGTTTCATATTTTAATACCATATCATGTAAAGAACCTATTAACTCATTATCATCTTCTAATAGTTCAACTTCTCCTTATACATGAACTGTCACGTAATTCCATGTTGGTACTGCTTTATTCGTCTCATACCAAGATGGTGAGATATAACAATGAGGACCATGAAAAATAGCTAAAACTGTTTGATTTTTAATATCCTGCCACTGAGGATTTGGACGAGCAAAGTGCCCATATAAGTAAGAATTCTCCTTGTTTAAAATTAACGGTAAATGTGTTGCAAATGGCATTCCATTGTGTTGAGAAAAAAGAGTCGCAAAACTATGTTCTTTTATAACGTCGTGAGCCATCTTTTCATCTGTAATCTTAAAATATTTTGGAATATACATCGTAAGCCACCTTTCAAGAAATGTTATTTGAGTGTTTTGGTCATTATCAAGTCCATTTGTTGTTCTTCATCACCCATATAAAAAGAGTGTGATCCCGTTATAACAAACCCCATTTTCTTATAAAAACCTATCGCATTTTCATTTTTCTCCCATACACCTAGCCAGATATTCTGTTTATTTAGCTCCACTGCAATTTCCAAAGCTTGATTTAATAGATATTTACCAAGCCCATGTTTCTGAAATTTTCTCTTGATATAAATTCTCTCGATTTCAAGTGAATGATCACCCATTTCTTCAGACTGAGCATCATTGGTATTAATTTTTAAATATCCTGCCACATCATGATTAAAATAAATAAAGAAGAAATGTGAAGAAATAGTAGCTAACTCTTTTTCTAGCTGTTTAAAGTTAAATGCCTTTTCCAAATAAGCATTCATATTTTCGGGTGTATTCTGATGCTTAAAAGTCTCATTAAAGGTTTCGTAACTTATTTCTTTAAGTGTACGTAGATCTTCAAGGGTGCATTTTTTTATATTTATAGTCATTTATGTATCGCTCCTTATGTCAATAATTTCTCTTGTTTCCTTTCTTAACGAACTCCCAATCAACTTCCACATTTCCCCTTACTCTTTGTAAAAGATTAAAAATAGTCTCCACTTCAATTTCAGAAAACCCCTCTAATGCAACACTATTAGAATGTTCATTTTCTCTTTTTATAAAGGGATAAAGATTTTTCCCTTTCTCTGTTGGAAAAAGTTTTTTTATTTTTTGATTATGTTCATCGTTCTTCTTTTCAATAAAACCATTTATTTCAAGTTTTTTTATAGCACGTGCCGCTGTTGTTCTATCTACTTTTATCATTTCAGCTAGCTTTTCCTGAATGATTCCTGGGCTTTCACATATTCTCACAAGGTACAAGTATTGCCCTTTTGTAAGCTCAAACTCTTTAAATTCTATATTACTTATAGAATCTAAAGCTCTTGCTATCATTCCAATTTCACGAAGAATTTCCTTCATAACATACTCCTTAGCTTATTTTTGTTGTAAATGCAACAAATATAGGTTACCTTAACTATATACCAACTTTTATTGTAAATGCAACAAAATATTCAGTCACATTAACTGTAGTGACTCTGATTTACATATTGCAATGCCTAATTAAAAAACCGACAATTCGGAATTAAAGTGGCTTTAAACCACTGATCCTGAATTGTCGGTTTTTTTAATTAACTGACCCTAAGTCTTTTAAAGATCTCCCTTTATTGATTTTTTTATATTAAAATTTTTTCTCGAGATCATTAAATAATTTAAATATCATCACTCGTTCACCTGTACGGGTGCTAATATCAGTATGAAAACTTTTCACTTTTTCTTCAGTTATAGTTAGTATAATATCTATAAGATCTTCTATACCTGACTCAACTAACTCTGAACGAGTTTTCTTTATCGTTAACATTCCCTCTTTTGTTTCACAAACGGCATATTCAGCTGGTGTTAAAACCCCTTGTAGATTTACAATTATCATATCCCGTACTATATCTGTCTTAACAGATACAGATCCACGCCCTAGAAAGTCCTTTTCCCATTGTGTAATTGCCCTACTTATCTCGGATTCACAAGACCCTTTAGATATTTTCATATTTAATACATCTCCTAGCAAACAATTAAATTAGTTTATCCCCATATGCTTTTAATATGTGAGACGATATTTATTCTTAAAAAATTAGTGCCAGTCGTAAATCCTCCATTCAAAAAAAATCCACTAAATACATGGGTTAGATAGACAAGACTAATTTTTCTAGCTTAAATTTAATAATCTCTAATCACATGACCTTCATACACACCTTCAATATCCAATGTAGTTTCACTGTTTCTTGAGACCTCTACAATTTTGGACAAAATGTTTTCTTCCAACATTGAGTGTATATGTAAAAATCTAATAACACCTGTTTGAGTTTCCTCAACTTCTTCATAAGATTTTAAATGATAAACATCAATTGCTTTTCTAATTACTCTTTTAATGCATTCTACATTTTCATAATTAAAATTACTAATTTCTTTTATTGTTTCAATGACAAAATCAGTTAAATTAGTTTTCATTAAACTCTCCTTTTAATTAGGATAAACCTCATTCCCCTTATTCAAATAGAAAAGATTGTTCACCTAAGTTGAAAACTATTTATATATTAAGGTGCATTGAATGTCCTACCTTCCATTCCAAAATGACAAGTGATTATTAGGTAAAGTTTGACTCTGATTTAGTTATTAAAAACCTCAACATTTGAGATTTTTCCATCTTTATTAGTTACCATTAAACCTTGAACTTTAACATTTGACGGCACTAATGGATGATGACGAATGATATTAACACTATTTTGGATATTGTCACTACCATATTCTTTTCCATTTAGCCACTCATTGACCGTACCACCTGAAAATTCAGGTCTGCAATTTTGAAAAAGATAATCCAATGTTTCTATTTTGCCTTTCATTGATTCAAGTTGAGTTTGAACATTAATTTTGGGTGTCCGATTATCTTTTGTTCCTACAACAAAAATTTCCTCAACATTTTCATGATAAATGGCAGTAATAACAGACCTCATTATATCTCCATAAGGATGTGAGATTACGGTACCATAGCTTTGTAACGTTAACATATTTTCTGGTTGAATATTAGTCACTTCTTGTAAAATAGGTTCCAACCTGTTTTCAATGTCCGTTAAAAATAATGCTTTTTTATTTTCATCTAAATTCATATCGTACACCCCTTCTTTATTTTTATGAATTCATTGATTTAGTAACAAATCATTTGATAAATGTTATTTTAGAAGTTACCAGTTTTCCCAACGTCCTTCTGGATCAACACTAGCCAGTCGAACCCATCCATTTTGAACTTTTCCTCGAAATGCTGAATCATTATTTAATAACCGTTCAACATATACTCTAGGTGCTTGGATGACAATTAGCAAACGAAGAGGAGAATGATAAGCCTCAAAATCTGTTTTCATGACGGATTGCCAGGGTAGTCCGGCTAACAAGTCACTTGCATTTCCCTGCATAACACCGAGACCTGCTGTAACAGTTTGAGTTGCTTTATTTCCGCTACCATAATAATTAGGTGCAACCGTTGAAGCGTAGTATTGTAGATTAATCCATTGGGTCACCGTTCCTGGTCCCGCAATAATGTTAGCTAGAAGATCACCACTTTCATCCTGCTTCCAATCATAATTATGAAGGAAAGCTCTTCCTTCCAAGTCACAATCCTGAGTTAGTTCACGTTGGCCGATAATAAAAGCGGCATTACGAGCTAATCCCCATTCCGGACGTATCTCACTCCAATCTTCTGCAAATCGGTGTGCCTCAGCCTTCGGATTTTTAAGTTGCGATTGAACATTCGGTAATTGGACTAGACGTTCCGCATTTGCATTTTGGCTTACGTTCGGCATAATAGCTTCAATACGATCAAATGATTCTTGTGCAGATTTGGTAAGTTCAGGAACATAAATCCAATGTAATTCATCCACCGTTGTTTTATGCTCAGCGGCTACGAAAACAGTGTCCTCAGGGATTTTAATCCCTTCAATAGATAGCCTTTCTCTAACCTCTGGAAGGTTACATAATGTAGCTAAAACCCTTGCATTGAATCCACCTGCCGCTCCACCGCAGGCACCACAGTCGAGAGCAGCGGCATAAGGATTATTGGTACTTTGACTACCATGTCCGCATATGACGACTAAGGGTGCGAAATTCTCTGTTAGCCCCATCATTTTTAGAGCTTGGTGCGCATAATTCACTTTTTCTTCTTCAAAAAAACCAACAGGTATCTCCGCTTCTGTGTTATGAACATGATTAAGCAAGAGCTTTGTATTAGGTTTACGTAACCAATTCTCATGAAGATGACGCATGAAACGACCGGTTCCTCTTGGTACAAAACTACGTGCTACCATTTGTAGACTAAGCCAAGGTCCACTTAGCTCAGGTAAAAGTAAACTCGCAAGTACATTTTGTTTCATCGTTTTAAATGTATTACTTAAGGAATTAACGGCCTGCTTACGTTGTTGATATAATTTCAGTTCATTTTCATCTGTGGACTCTTTAATTTTGTGCTGAGGCTTTAGTATAACCGGCAAGGAAGCATGACTGTTATTACTCCCGAGTTCACTAGTCGCAATCGGTAAGCCAAAAAATCCAGCAATTCCGATCGTTTCAAATGGACCTTCTTTTTCAAGTTGACGACGAAAAGGTTCTGATCGTACATCAATGCAAAATGCAAATTGAGCTAATACCGTATTTTTATCTTTGGTCTCTTGTTGTTTAGAGTTAATCTTCTGGCTTAATCGATCTGTGTGTGTTTGTTCCCAAGCTTCTAACCAAAGCTTCCTACAAAGCTTCTCATCAAAGCTGTAGGCAAATGATAAATATTCGTTTTGTTCAGCAGCTGACATCTGTGACCATTCCTCAATTGTAAGTTCCCCACAATGAATCCATGATGCTAAAAGAGGAGTAATCGAAACTTTTTTCTCAGATTGTTGATTTGTCAGAGGCAAATAAGGCTTTATAAGAGCACACTCCATGGAAATCCTTACTGCTAAATATTCTGTTAGGAGTGCATGTTCATGGCTAGATTGTTGGGACCGCCAAAGCATCATCCCGGCCCACCCAGGTAAGGAGAGCAAATGACCTTCAAGATAAGGTTGGATTTCTGTTTCAGGGATTTCTAGTGCGGATAACGCTTCTTGTAAAGCCATATGTGCATCTTTAGGCCAACCTTTTAAACTTTTCCGTTGCTTTTTACTCAGTGCCGGATCATATTGAATAAGACGCTGCCACGCACGATAAAAACCTTCCTCACGATTTGGCATTGTCCAACCTGCCTGAGAGTCATCAAGATATAATTTACACCACTTGATGACATGATGATCGAGTATATTGACTAACCTTTCCCCATCCTGATTCTCTATATGCGAACTTAATGGTTGCATTGGAGTATTCTCGATGCTGTCCGTATTCAGTCCACTAAGTTCATGTGTCAATTTTTCAAGCTTATGTGATGAAAAGAGGTTAGAAGGTAATGGATCTAATTTTAGTGCATTATGACAAAATCGCTCCTGGACGTCCCTTGGGATATGAAAGGAATGTGAATCAAGCCAACGATGTAGACTCATTTTCACAAAATCTTCATCAATCTCACCCTTACTCTTTGCTGACAGGATCATAGACGCACTAGGGTATATATCAACATCTCGATTATTTTTTAACCAACCTGCAACCTTGTCAAAAGATTGATTTTCAAGTCCCATCCACGGATTACGTGCTGCAAATGTAGAAATAGGCCAAAGAGGTGCAATTACTCGGCTAGCAGCTTCAATTAAAGTGTTAATATCACTTTTTTGAAGATTAATATTCATATCTTCCAGTTTTTCATTATCTTTTGTTAAGACAGATGTTCTGCTCATCACTGGTTACCTCCTTGAGATAAATATTGTTTAAGGTAGTTTGGATGACTTTCTACTGACTTTGTTTTTGCTTCACCTAATTGTACTAACCAAAGATAGAGTACTGCGAAGGAAACAGATGAACGATTACGGGCAGCCCACATACCTATAGCACTTCCAAGTAGTAAGAGACATACGACAAGGATCACAACTGACATGGGAGGCTGAACACTTTGATAAACAGTTGTATGCAACAACTCATAGAAGAGGTTATGAATGATAAAATATACGATGGCAGCTCCTCCTAAAAATGATAAGCCGGCAATTCGACCAATTCTCCCCTCTCCTAAAGCTATGAGCTGTGTCCAAGAAACGGACAATGACCACGCTAAGATGAGCGCACTAATCAATTGATAACCTTCTCCAGGAGCCATGATCCAAAAAGCAACTCCTACAATTAAGCCTAAAGTACGCCCAGCCATGATCCATAAATAAGATGACCTTTCATTAACGCGAGTCGATACTTTGAAACTACTTAATGCCGAACCAGCCTGTAAAAACAGCGTAGCTTTGAACAAACCATGTAAAATAAGATGAATTATGGCTGCTAAATACGCACCTAAAGCACACTGAATGAGCATAAACCCCATTTGTGCAATTGTTGAGCCTACTAGCTGACGTTTATAATCAACATGGACTAAACTAATTCCAGACCCAATCAATACAGAAATACTTGCAAGAATAAGTAAAATAATTGAAGCTAGATCACCACTAAAAAGGGGTGAAAATCGAGTTAACATAATCCCACCTGCATTTACTAAACCTGCGTGCATAATCGCAGAAACAGGCGTCGGAGCAACAACAGATTCAATTAACCACCTTTGAAATGGCCATTGAGCTGCAGGAATTATCACTGCTAATACAATCAATAAATTAATCCCTGTTCTCTCCCATGCTTCAAGTTGAGCTAAATTTTCATTTGTTAGAGCAAATGATAACTGCCATTGACCTGTACCTTGAAAAAGCCAAATCACAGCGAATAATAATGAAAACCAACTTAATGTAAATAAGCGACCAGAAACCTTGGCTGCTTCACTAGCTACTTTCCACCCACTGTTTAAACTTATAAGTAGAGTTAACCCGACGAGAGTTGCTCCCCAAGAAATGATCATCAAGCGGAGATCGCCACTTAACCATGCTATTGAAGCAACACCTGTAGTGAATGTAAATAGTGTGAAATACTTACGATAAGAACGATCTCCCAATAAGTAACGTACAGAAAAACGCTGAATGATGAAACCAATTAAAAGAACAAAGAAAGCCATTAACCAAGCTAAAGTGTCTAGGTACCAAAGCCCAACAACTTTATTCCCACTAGTATTAACGAGAGCCAATAAAGAAACTAAAGGAGGTAAAGCAACGATACCGATATGAATGCGAACAAAATTCAATGGTACTCGTGGGTGTAAAAACAATAGTCCACTTAGACCAGAGGCAATCAGCATAATAAAAAATAATGCTAACAATGATGATAAACTCAGTGAAACAAACATAAAAAATTCTCCCCTAAATATAAAAATGATTTATTAAAAGTCATTAAAGTATTTTCATATATTTTTCCTAAAAAGTTATACATTTTATTTGCTCTTTACGATTATTTGAATAAATTGTATTTATTAAATAAAAAAAACCGACAACTTCAAGATTCAATGATGATTTAAAATCATTGAATCTTGAAAATTGTCGGTTTTACTTCAACTAACTTCAACGAAGTTTTTTGAAGAACTACCTTTTTTATGTTCAAAAATAAATTGTACTTATAATTATTCTTCTTTTTAAAAATCGGTATATCTCTAATCTTACATCCTAAATTATGAAATATAACGATTTACGTTACTTTTTCGTCCATATACTTTATAAAGCTTTTTCATCCAATCAATATGAAAATATTAAAAGAATGCTAAAGCCATCATTATTGTAAGAATGTAAAATAAACATCTATCGAATATTAAATCAATACTATAATATACCAAATTATGCAAATTGTCAACAAACAAATGCTTTATAACTTTCCCTTTCAAATATTTCAACCGGAAAACTATGTAAGTAACACATACATAATTCATCTGTGTTGAATATAAGATCGTAAGCGTTCCTTAGGTTTTCATGATATTAATCTTTAAAAATAACAAAAAACCGCAAGCAATCTAGACTCACGGATTATCTTATTATTTACGTTATTGTTTTAAATTTGAGCCCTTCATCATATTTGCTTAATATTAAGCTCTCCCTGCCAAGTTCCTTCTTCAGATCATTTATCAATCCAACCGGTTGTTGTTCCGCAATATTGCCTTATATTTATAAAGCAGCTAACAGCGCTTTATTTTAAGTTGTTAGCTCTCCTGTTACAGACTACATAACAAATGTGTTATCTAGTTAACTTTCTTTTAATTATTGTTCCGTAATGGACTATTAAATACCCAAAGCAAATCCCCAATAATATTACTGCTCCCCAATAAACGAGTGGAGCTGAGTCAGGATTGTATGATAGAAGAAAAGATAATCCTAATCCTACAACTATATATAAAGTTATGAACCTCATTATTTTTATATAAATTAACCTCTCCCCCTAACATTTATTATATACTTATTTTACCATCTCCTATCAGATACATGTAAATGTAAAAAAGCGCGCTCATCCAAATGCGCCTTTTCAATTAACTCTGGATTGTTTTTTTACACTAACTCATTCAGAAGCTTTAACAAAAGTAAAAACACTTTTAGATTTCTTGATAAATAGTTTCAAACATGATAAAGACTACACATCCTTATTCATGAATGAATGTCATTTGAATGCTGAAGATAACTCATAACTACTTTCTCACAATTCAAAGTAAGCAAATTTACAGTTTGAAACCTACCTTATATAAATTAGTATTATAGGAAGGGAGTTTATAGGAAGGGAGTGGTAAGGATGGATTTTATTACTAAGAATGAATTATATATTTACATAGTCTTGGTGATGATCTCAATTTTTTCTTCATTTATTATAGAAAAAGGTCTTATTAATGATATTATAATCGTCACTGTTTTTCTGACTGTCTTGACCATTAAACTAATTGTTATTACTAAAAAAGAAAAATTAGATAGGGAAAATCATTAGTTCATGATTTACGATGGAGACATCTGTTTTGATGATATTGATAATTAGATATTGTAGGCGACGTTCCGTACACAGTTATATTTTTTAATAAGTTCTTGAGCTATTATGCTTGAACCTAGAACTCCATCAAAACAAGTTATTTCATTGTATCCCCTTTAAATTTGCTTTTTTTCTACTAACTTCCTACCATATCATTGAGGCTCTTTTTTATAGTCGAGTAGAAGAGAGCCTCTCTACCTTACGGTAGATTGTGTTCTCCCCGCACCCAGAACCGTGCTTGCGCAATTAACGCACACGGCTCCTCCTAGTTACCATTCACATAATGTAGCTAATCACTTTTCTTAAATCATATATGTTTAACCTTAACTCTTGCGTAAGGTAATGGGTATTTATTAAGAAAGAGTCTGAATTTATCCCAAGTAATTGATTTCCTTTGACTTCTTCTATTGAGCCATTTAAACAGTAATTTACCAACCTTCTATGTTTTCTTTAAGATTTTCACTATATTGTTCTTTAGTTGTACCATTAACCCCAGTTGCCTTTTTATTAGTAGCTCATGATGACATTGAACTAATGATTGCACATTTAATAAATGCGCAAGAGATGTAAATTTCATTTTAGGATCAGATTTTGCTAATTTTGCTATCCTTAGTAGTTTTGTTTCCATTTATTATCCCTACCTCTGTGTGTAGTAAATGTGTCCCTAGTAAGGGTGACAACTGGTAGCTAGCCTTTCCTCAATCGGAATATTTACTTTTCATCTAGAAAATGTTGATAGCTTTCCACATAATATGGTGATTTATCTTTTTCAAGAATGATAAAACCGTTTTCTTGATGAAAGTGATACTCATCTAGAAATGAGTCATTAACTTTATAATAGATTGTTAATCCAGAAACATTTTTATCCTTTTTAAACCTTTCAATACTTTTTAGAAAAAAGTCTGCTTCTGACACTTGTTTTTCGAAACCAATTATATAATATTCATTAGAATTAGCAGGTATTAAATCTTCAAATTCTTTTGGTACCTTAGATGTGGAACATCCCGATAATATTAGTACAATAATCAATGTTACAAATTGAAGAAGCTTCTTCATCAGATCCCTCTTTCTACCAATTATTTTAGTAAATTATGAAATCACAATTTTCACTAAAGAATTGCGCGTTTATTGCTGATCCCTTGGTGTGATTCAAAACTTTCTGATTCCAAGAGAGACTTATGGTTTGACACAATTGAAGAATTAGGATTTAACGATATTCATTACATACATTTAAAAGGCACATTTCAAAATGAAATGCACCTCACTTTTAAAGATCACTAATAACCGAATTTTAGCTTCTTTCATAATCTCGCTTTGATTGCTGAAGATTAATCTTTGACTAAGCACCCGTTACTTTAAGTACACTTTTCATATTCTTTATATTATGCTGTTCTAATTTCGATAAAACATAGTTTACGCTTATATTTAAAGTGCGTTTTATCTTTTTGTTAATAGTTGAAAATTATTATGAATTCTATTTATTTATATGCTTCATATTTAAGTTGTATCTGAGGGTTTTCTTTTAACAATAGGTCAATAAATTCAGATTCATTTTCTGGAGAAATTCTGATTAAATTGTATGTAGCATAGTATATATTTAACCTATCAATGGGGAGAGCAGGTGAGGTAAATATACTTTTTACTTCCCTTACTTTTCTTATCTCTTTTACATTTAATTTCCATTGAAATGGTCCACATTGAACTTTTAATAGATCATCCTCAATTTTATATCCCGTTCCAAACCATATCCAAATTAAAATTCCAATACTAATAATTCCAATTAAATAGTAAGCTATCTTAATAACAATTAGCTATGTATCAAAAACGATAAATACCGTTCCCCAAATTGCTTATAAAATACAAAATGTCTCTTTTAGATTGAAAGAACATTCATACCACTCCTCCTCTCTTTAAAGAAGTATACGAACAAAATCGGGAAAGGTTTCATTTATACCCTTTACAATAAACTGAATCTTCTTGTGAAAATGCGATTCGCAATTGAAGTTAGTTGTTTTTAATCTTATCCAAAATTATAAAGTTCAATATAATCCTAAGCAGTATCCTTATTCAACAACAGCATTTTCATTGTTGAAGATCATTTCTTATTCATTCACTATTTCGAAATGCCAAATATCTTTCAAAACACACATTTTCATTTTTGTTTTCTAATTTTACCAGTCCATCCAAATAACTTATCTAAGAATTGGGTACCATTTATTTGAGGTGATTATTATGGATAAAGAAAGTCTCAATCTCACGTCTAGCGAAATAGGTACATTGTGGGGTCAATATATGAATGGTACTGCCGTTGACATCATAAATAAATATATGGTCTCGATCATTGAAGACAAAAAGATCAAACTATTATTTGAGGAAGCTATTAATACTTTCGCAAAACAGAAACAACAAATTACTATGTTTATTGAAAATGAAGGATTTCCAATTCCGATTGGATTTACTGACTCAGATCTTAATAAAGGAACTAAAAGACTATTCACCGACATATTTTGTTTACACTATTTACATATAATAACTCTTCATGGTCTATTGGGTCATTCTACATCCCTTAGTTCTTCAGTGAGAAAGGATTTACGAAACTTTTATGATTCCTGTGATCATGATGGCAAAAAAATGTATCATCAAGTAACTGATTTATTACTTGAAAAAGGACATTTTCAAAAGGATCCTTACTTTTACCCAGAGACAAACCCTGTATTTATTTCAGGAGGACAATTTACAGATGGATACTTCGGTGACAAACGCCCTTTAGCTGCAACCGAAATGATTGCTCTTTCCCTTAACTTAAAAAAGAAAATATTAGAAAAATCTCTTTCGATAGGATTTAGTCAAGTAACACAAGATAAAGAGGTTAGAAAATTCTTAAAGAACACTCAGAGAGCTTCTGATAACCAGATCCAATCCCTTGGAAAAATCCTTAATGGAGATAATTTACCTGTTCCGATGTCCTGGGAATCAGAGGTTACCACCTCTCAAGATCCTCCATTTTCGGATAAGTTGATGCTGTATCACATTGGGTTCTTATTACAGGCTTCACAAAATTATCATGGTGCCGGTCTTGCATCAGCAATGAGATCTGATCTAGTAGTAAATTATGAAAAAATAATTTTAAAGAATTTAATGGTTACAAAAGATTGGTTTGATATTATGACAAAAAATAAGTGGCTAGAGCAGCCACCACTTGCTCCAAATCGAAAAGAAATAGCAAAAGATAAATAAGATTCTATAAAACTCATGTCAAAGAGCGAATTTTAATTTGTCCATATCAATGTAACTTATTAAATATAATACTAAGGGAGGAACAGCTCCTGATATAATCTTTAGTAAATGGTGTTGAAACCATTGAAAAGCTACTTAATCACAGAAACTTTTTCTCCTTCAGGGCTATTACTCGTTCGAAGGGTAATACTTATTTATTAGCACTCCCTATGATATGGGATTTTTGAATACTTTAAAAACTGAGGCATTTAACTTAACGGGTTCTTTTGAGAAGTAGAAAGCATCAATTTCAACCAAATTAGTAAGCATATTTACACTATTTTTGGGTAGTCAATTTGTAATAAAAAAAAGCAATGGAATTCGTTTCATTGCTTTTTTTCTATTTTTAGGATAGGTGAGTCAAAGATTTACTTGATATTATTTAATTTTGTATAACTATGTCAGCTTGTTCTAATGGAGTTTCAACCTCCATATAATAATCTTCGGCTTTCCAATATCTATTTAGAAATTTTTTAATATTGGTCTTAGTGACTTCGCATTCACGATTGAATCTCATTTCTCCCGAACTGTCCAAATCTATTATAATATCGTAAAAATTTCTCCAAACTTTTCTTTGTAAAAAATACTCCTTCGATAACAATTACACAAGTATCAGGTACCTCAGTTATCTCCAAGCTCTGAGTATCAGACCCGTAATCATAATTGAGCAATTGCAATTCATTAGATTTTTTTAGTTTTTGGAAGAGATTTTCTTTTAACCACTTAACATCCCATTGTAATTTGTAATACTCAATCCACTCTCCGTAACCAGTGTTGTAACGCCTTTTTTTCTCAACAATGTAATCATCTATATGAAAAAGGCAAACTGAAATATTTTTTTCTTGAAGATGCTGCACAACTTTCTTTGTCAGTGTGGTTTTCCCAGAACGGCTTAGTCCGGCTATTCCAAGAACGATTCTTTGATCTTGTTCAGGCCTAGGAATCTTATTAATTATATTTAGTATTTTATGTTCCAAATATATCCACTACTCTATATATACATATCATATTTTCTTGTTTAAAAATAGCTGAAGAATTTATCTTCAGCTATTGCATATAAGTCTCTATTCTAAATGGAACTCCCTGTATTTAGGACTTTACTTGCTTACATTACTAGTCACACTTTCTTAAAGAGTGCATCTTCAACGTGTTCTGGTATAAAATTTGATAACCTACCACCTTTGAAATAAACTTCTGGATCACTTAGCCCAGTTAAGCTACTTAGTTTCATAACATCAGAAAGGCTCCATCCAGTTATATCAGGCATTCCTTTTTACCCTCTGTTTTTATTTCTACTTTTGAAGCATATAGTAACCCTGTTAAGCGCTTTTTGTAGAATCCAAATTCGTTATTAAAAGTATGGTTGTACTGTACAGCAATTGACACTGTTTTTGTTTATCTTCTATTTAACTCATAATTACGAATTAATTCAGCAGCGCAATTTAGATAATTCCTACTTTATCACTTCTTCTTTCAAGCAGGACAGTATCTCGCCACACGCCATCCATGTATCCTATACGTTCACGTCTTCCTACTTCTCGAAATCCATGTTTTTTATGTAATTTAATACTACCGACGTTTTCGGGGAATATCCCAGACTGTAGCATCCAAAACCCATTCTTTTCACTATTTTCAATTAAGGAATCCAAGAGTAAACTCCCAATTCCCTTGCCACTTTCTTTTAAACTCACATAAACACTTACTTCTCCAACTCCAGAATATACACTCCTACTTGATATTGGACTTAAAGCAGCCCAGCCCACAACTTTTCCTTTTGAACGTGCCACTCTTCTACAATTATTAATATGGGCGTTGTCCCATTCCTCCCAAGAAGGAGCTGTTTTCTGGAAGGTTGCATTTCCAGTAGAAATGCCCTCAAGATAGATTTTTCTTACTTGTTCCCAATCATTTGATTTCATTTTTTCTAAAACTATAGTACCTTTCATACTATACACCTACTCTAGTTTAATAAGTAATACATTTCAATTAAACTAGTAAAAATCCTTTTTCTTCACATTTTGTTCTTCTCCCATCGGGTTTCAAACTAAAATAAGCACCTTCCTTGTTCCAGAAAGGCGCTTTGATTGCTGAATTTATTACTTACCAAGTGAATGATGTAAATACAAAAATGAAGCTACTGTGGATATAATTCCACCTAAAATAATGGTCAGATTTGTTCCAATATTATTAGAGAGAATCCCAGCTAGGAATGCTGATACAGGCATAGAAATCCATGTCATAAATCTGCTTGTCGCCTGCACTCTTCCTAAGAGATGATCGGGGGTTAGGGATTGCCTTATCGTAACAATACATGGATTCATCATAGATGAGGCAAATGTTCCTACAGCATTCAATATAATTAACCAAATGTAACTTGTAGACATACCAAACAATACTATGGATAATCCGCCAATTAGAGAAGCAAAGAAAAGGATACTGCGATACGTGAAAGATTCCCTTACCTTTGTTGTTATTAATGCACCGCATATAGCTCCTATCCCACCTATTGAAATCAATAGACCCACCTTTTCTGACGACAAGCTTATTGTATCTGTCAAATGAAAAACCATCATCGTTAAAAACATAGTAGTACCAAAAACAGAAACTAACATTGCTAAATTGGTAAACAATATAGGCTTGGAATGGAACACAAATTGAAACCCTTCTTTTATATCTAACCAAAAGCTATTTCTCTTAAATTTCTTACTATCCTCAGATGTATTCATGTTAATGCTTAATACTGTTAGGAAGGCAATAAAGAAGCTCATACTATTGATTAAGAGTGCATATCCTGGATTATATAAGCTTATAATCAAGCCTCCGATTCCTGGAGCAACTAATACAGCTGTATTGAAAAAGCCTGTATTGATTGCATTAACAGAATGCAAATCACTTTTACGTACCATTTTGGGAATAGATGCAAACTGTGAAGTGTTATAGATTTGGCTTAAAACCCCAATAGTAAAAGCACCTGTATATAAAAACCACATATCTAATATTCCAAAAATAAAGAGTAAGCCAATTATCCCTACAATAATACACCGAAGCAAATCACAGAAAAGCAATAAATATTTTTTATTAAATCTGTCTGCAAGAACACCTGTTAATGGTTGGAAGAGAATAGGAAGCCTCTCAAGTGCTGCAACTATTCCCATACTTAATGGTGATCCTGTAATAGACAAAACTATTAGTGGAATAGCTAAAAGGTATATTTGATCTCCGCAAAACGAAATTAAGTTGCCTCCAATAAATCGAAATACTGAATAGTTCTTTCTGAGTTTAGGAATAGAATTCATTTGTATTGCTGGATCGACCATCCAAACTCTCCCCCTTTACTACTTATTAAGAAATCGTTCAAACTCTATCGAAAGACTTTCTAATGCATTAAATTCTAGACAGTACTTAGAGTTGTTAATCGAAACAATTCTAGCTGATCTAAGAATTTTCAGATGATGGTGTATCGTTGATTTGCCTAAATCTATCTTTTCGGTTATCTCCTGTAATGTTAACTCCTTCTCATTCAGTAGCTTTACAATTCTGAGTCTTACTTCATCCCCTAAAGCTTTATGTTTTAAAACAAGAGAGTTATCAGGTACATAACGATTACTAGGATTAATACTTTCATTTGCTACTGGATAATAAAAGACCTTGGTTCCTTCTATATCAGCTTCTATATTCCACGGACGATAAATAAATTGAGGAATTAATAATACTGTCCTTACACTAGGTTCTGGTAAGTAGTTGATTCCTCCTGTAGCCCACTTCACTAAATCCTCAGGAGACATTTGTGAGAGCATTTGTCTTTTAGATTCATAGTCATTTCTCAATATAAAATTAACTGATGAAAAATCATCTTTTTCTATAACTTCGTTATGCCATCTTGTCATTACATTTATCAGATGCTCTTTCAAAAGCTCTTCGTCAATATTACATATGAAGTCTATGTAGTTGGGCAGGAATTCATTGTTTGCAGTTAAAGATTTCAATTGAGCTATCGCAATCTCTTCTCCATGTGAAGCATTCACTCTAGTTTCTTCTGTTTTATAGCCTGTAAATGGGAGACTGATATACTTCAATTCCTGAGAAGAGAGCTGTTCTATATATGCAGTAAACTCAGTCATACTCTTGAATGATTGCATATGAAGTATTTGAAGTAGAGCTTTCCAAGTATTATTTTCTTCAACATACTTTAATTGTTTTATTAACTCCTCAGATAATGAGCTCTTTAAATTCACTAAATAATCTTTTGATAATTCTAATGTGTTAATTAAAGATTTATTTGTTATGGCAGCAATTCCTAATGCTGTTTCCCACAACAATGAGTATTCTAGTTTGATTTCATATGTTTCTCTTTTTCTATTAGTGATATTAATTACGTCCATCTGTATACTCTTCCTCCCATTACCTCTTTTTTACAATTTTATAATATCAGCTATATATTTTCAATAAATATAGAATTTAAATTCTAAGTTTATCAAATGAAAAGGTAGCGTTTTTAAGAAATATAAAAACGCATTTCATATTTATGAAACGCGATTCGTTTGTTGAATAACAATATTATAAATAGGTACTTTCATTTCTAAAGAAGTATTCATTCCTCGTAATCCCTAATTATTTCATCTAGTGATTTGTCGTAATCATCCAAACTCCTTTGGTATTCATAGATGATGAACATATTTTCCACTACATATAAATTGTGAGAAACCATATTATATTTTTCTGTTTTCCTTTTAAAACTTTTACTTGCCTCTTTGGCTAATAAATTACTTGGATATTTATAAATATGTAAAAAATCGCCGTCTGTAACTTTCAGATGTTGAGGGCTTTTTCCCAGTTGTCTATTATCAAACATGGATCCATTGTTAATTGTCACTTCTTGATTCTCAAATTCTACCTTGCTTAGATACTCTTTAAACTTGTCGATATTCCCTTTATATAAAAGGTAACTTAAAGCTAAAAGACAAACTAAAGTCAGTAGAATGAATTTAAACTTCTTGATAAAGTAACCCCCTTTTCAACGTTATTCAGCTATTTATTTAATAACAGGCATCCTCTTTCCTTACTCTTAAATAAAAGAAAGAAAAATTTAACTTTTATGTACTAGTTAGCTATTTAATTGGAGCGCTTATAGTTATGCAAGCTTTTAATGGAACTTTAACTTCATCAATGTTAAATATGAAATGGGAATGTTTAAGGAAGATTAGATCATTTATGTTGAATGGCTATGTTTAGGATTAGGGTATTGTTTGGAACTCTATATTTGTTATCGATAATGAAGTGAATTAGATAGAGATATTTTCACATTTTATTTAAATCTATATTCTCATGATATTAACAAGAAAGAAGATAAATACTGTTATATATACAACTACTCTGCTCATAGTCATTATCCCCTTTTCATATTAGACGCATTATTTCTTATCACTTTATAAATGAGAACAATAAAAAAGATACCCACTACAGAAAATAAAATAATCTTAATAAACCCTTGTTGTCCATCAAAAGGACTTTTCATTTTATATTCTGCTTCTCTATTTGCCTTTATATATTGTCCATTTTGTCCTTCAACTGCTATTGCTTGGTCTGTACTTATACCTTTAATTGAATAGTATTTAGTCCCTTGCTTATAAGCATTAGAGAAGTTACCAGAATACTGTTCCATATCCGAATACCTTGTAACATGTCCTATTTCATTATCAATTTCCGTTACATATTCATCACTTATCACATAAATATATTCATCCCAAACTACAAATGGATAAGCCCAAGATGTTGCTAATATCTTATCAGGAAAAAAGAACATGAATAAAACTGCAATAGATATTAAATGTTTACTTTTCATCCAAATCCCCCTTTCTTTAATTTGTCGTTTATGGTTAATATAAGTTTCAATGAATAATGTCATGCAGGATAAGGCAGCTCCGTTAACCTAAGTTTAATATTCTCCATTCTGGTCTTAATGAAAAAGAACACAAATAACTGTGCTCTTTTTTATAAATAACTATTTAAAAGAATCGTCCCTGCTTAAAATAGTTTTTCCCCGTTATACAACTTTGTTTCTTGAATTACTACCTGCATAGTATCTTTAACCTTTTATGTATTTTGGAAACCAATCTCTTGGAACTGTTTTTTCAGTTGTGACAGGGATTGCCCATTCACCTGATTTACTTTTTTCCTACTTACGGCCTGAGTGTATCTAGAATCCACGCGTTGCTATTATGATGTGTTGTATCCATTCTATTTCACCTTGTTTAAGCCCTAATACGATAAAGAGCGCACATTCTTATTTAAGAAAGGCGCTTTTAATTGCTGAAGAACACTTTTTATTTAACAGACTTCCTAAAACAATCGACAACTTTTTAATAGCTCTTTTTGGTGCATATTTATGGGCACTCCCTATGCATATGGGATTTTTTGAATACTTTAAAAACTGGGGCATTTAACTCGTTCTTTGTAATTTTAGATAAAGCGCAGTTCAATATGTTATAATTTTACAATATGACATATTTGGAGTGTGTAAATTGATTAGAAATACACCATTACTACTAGCGTTATTTCTTGTAGGTCTAAGTTTAAGAAGCATTACAACAACTGTAAGCCTACCTCCATTTATCTATTGGACAATGCTATTATTTTCTACAGTGCTTCTTATTTGGAGTATGATTGCTTTAATTTTAAACTTAGGTGTAAGAAGAATTGAGAAGATACGTTCAAAAACGGACCTTTAATAGTAGGTCCGTTTTTGTTTTAGACGTTTATTGTTTTTCATATAACACTTAGGGTTCTAATTGTTGAAGATTGAACTTAGACTAGCTACCACTTTGAACAAATAACATATAATATACGATCAAAACGATAACGGCAGATGTTTAGATATAATCGGCTAAACGGTTGGCTTCGTCCATAAGTTTCAAATTGATCATTGCGTCAATCACTACTTGGAGAAGTTCTTGGTTGTCACGCAAGACACTGTTAAGCTGAATGTTCCTAAGTAATACAAGTCGTGAAGCAACTGGTGTAGAATTAAGGTATTCCTGCAACAACTCTAATCCTGGCTCTATGTCTGTTTCCATTAGGAATGACATGTGTTTTTCACCTTGAAGTAGTGGAGTTGTAACTACGTTTGTTCAAGTATTAAAAAAATTAGCAGTCTTTTTCAATTAAAACTTAAGATATTTAGGATTAATCTGTTGTTTTTGTTTTATTTTTAATTTTCTTAGGTTCAAATTTAGGCTTCCTATACAGTTTTGATAAAAACTCATCAAATGTAGAAGCTAAATGAGTCTTTCCCCATGGTTCTTCCGCTTCCCAAGTTTCCCAAAATTGAACAACAGATGGAATTTCAGCTTCTTTATAGTAATCCAATGCAATAAAATGATGATAATCCCCCCATAGTATCACAGTAGTGGAAGGAGATACAGGCAAATTACATTCTTTAATCCAGTATTTAGATGCAAGAATCCCATTGCCATGATGAGGTACTTCTAAATCAACCCCTTCCATATGATCCATCCAAACCAATCTATCTCCATCATGGTCAAAACGATCATAATGAACAAAACCACCGTTTTGTTCTTTTAACAGATTTATATAAGACAAGGGAAGCTTTACTTGTAATTGTCTCTCAGCCTCTTCAATCATACGATCTGTGACAGGTTCATAATCCCAAGAATACTGATCCGACCAAAAGTCTTTACCCTGATAATATTCTTTTTTCATTAAACCTCCCCCTTTCTTAAAATTCCTTAATTGCCTTCATACCGCTATGTACGTTCAACTAACCACTTAAAGAAATAATAATGCAATATAAGGAAATAAATTAGGAAAGGGTAACACAAAGCAGAATACCACATCTTCCACTCATTATATTTAATAAAACCAACTTTATAAGATATAAACTCAAATACAATAGTTATTAAAGTAAAACATAAGATAAAAACCAATTTCCTTTTTTTCGACTTATGAAATGGGTAAAGGTTTAGTAATATTACGCTTGTTGTACCATATAAAATAACTTGACCAATTAATGGTGGTATTTGTATTCCAGGCTTATCAAGAACATAAAACTTATATTTTACTGCAAGTATTGTGTCAACAAGAAGACCAAATACTATTGCAAACATTGTAGTTACATAAATTTGATAAGGCTTCATTTTTTTAGGAATGTTATACGCCACGAGCAAAAAAATAAAGCTTGCTGTATAAACAAAAAGCGTTTGTGGTTCCATTACGGTTCCCCCATAAAAGTTGCATTGCATCTTATTTTCTGTATTGAGGATCATTGTTGAACGAACGCACCCTTTACTTGTAGGGTCCTTTATTAAAAATATTACTTAACCTTAGCCACTCCGAGTGCATAGTGATTCCATAAAATATTTTCAACTAGCTCTACTTGAGTCTCTACACACAGACTCTTCTTTTCTTTTTAAGTAAATAGGCGGATAGCAAAACCTAGTATAGTCCAATAAAAGGACCAATTAATCCCCAGTATATAGGACCCCATAATAACTTAAAACCAATGCTTGCTCCAATGACAGAAAAAGCTGTTCCGAGGACCATTCCAATATCTATAAGCGAAGTACTTAACGGGATTGTGTTCATAGGTAGTCATCTTAACAAATACAATATTTAACTAATATCATTCCTTAAAGCTTCTTTATATATCCCTTATTGAATTCTTCTTCTCACTTAGTACTAAAGCTATCCGTTTGCCATCCATGACTTACACATTAATAGCACAATATATAAATCATGTGAAAATCATTAATTATTTCTTTCCTTTTTTTCTAAAAGTATAGGTGCTAAATTTAGTATGATAGAAACAATTGTCAAAAACCATAATGCCCTTTCCATACCAGGTACCACATCACCTACAGCTGACCAATCTTCAACTTTGACCCATCGAGATACAAGACGATATTCTGAACAAAGTGTTAATGCTGTAGATGATAGTCCTATCGCCATAGCAAGTTTATAATCCTTTCCTACTAAATACATATAAAGATTTATAAAAGTTGCTACTATTGCAATAATTCCAAATATCATAAATAACATTACTAACCTCCATATTTTGTAGTGTACTGAATGTGTATCATCTCAATTTATTTGAATTATTTTTTTATACGACATTAATGCGTTACATCTTATTTTATAGTAAATGCTCTTCGTTTTGTGATTTCTTATTGAACAAAAGCTGCCCCGTAGTTTAAGTGTAAGTCTTCACAATCTAATTTCATTCTATTTGATCTTCCCCGATCTGTCCTAAACTGAAAATAAGCGCATTTCCATGTTTCAGAAAAGCGCTTTGTTGACAATCTAATTCCCACACTATCTTTTTTCAATAGCCATTCGTAAGGTGGAAATGACTCCGAGAAACAGGATTAATGAACAAACCATTTTTTCAAATAGTGTTCCAAACAATTGTTGTATGAACCCGTAAGTCCAAAGTATGACGAAGAACCAACATATAGTGGTTATCCATCTATTGAATTTTAATTGTATGTTTGCACCAACAGTTATTGTAAAAAGACCTCCAATAATAGCAATAATTGAGTTAAGTATAGATAATGGTAACTGATTCTCCAGGGATTCAGACCGTCCTCCATTAACCCATGTTAGTGGAATAATGCCTATAATTATGAGAATATGAATTAAGATTATCAAAGAGTAAAAACAGCACCCCATAATTACGGTCGTTCTCATACTAACCTTCCTTAGTTTTTCAAACATCACCAACACTCCCTGTTACATTCTATATCTGCTATTTTACTAGCGTCCTTAACAAGGAACTCAGACGCCTTGAGGAATGTTTCTAAAATGCTATCAACACGAAAATAGTCCTTCCATTAATTTATACGCATTCCTATCTCAGAAATGCGCTTCTATATGTGGTATATATATAGAAATAGTTAACAAGGAAGATTTCCTGAAAACCTCAAGACTTTCCCAATCATTTCAGTGTTTATTTTCTTCATACCGTTTTTGATATAAAATGATATTGCGTTGTGGTTAGTTGGTGAAACCCTAAGATGATATTCATTCACTCCATTATTTTTAAAGAAAGTAAGTGCATAGTTGTGAAGCAAAGTACCATATCCCTTTCCTCGTTTACCAGAAATTAGATAATATAAGTTAACATAACCAATTTGCTTTCCATCAAATTCTTTCAAAGTTAGTTCAAGTTGTCCAATAGGCTGCTGATTTTCTACTGCTAATACGAAACCCTCTGGGTATTTCTCCGACTGCTGTTTTAACCAGTCCAGATAATCTTCTTCACTTCCAAAATCATCATCAGATCCAAAGCTAACAATAAAAGAATCTTTTCTAAATTGAATTACATAATCTCTGTGTTCATTTAGGTCAATTGGTATGAATTCCATACAATCACCACTCATAGAAGATTAAAAGTTCTTCAGATAAATCTATTACCTTCAAAATTTTAAGATCTTATTCAATATGGCCTTAAACTGAAATAGCACCTTTTCTCATTACAGGAAGGAGCTTTTATTGCGTAAGATTGGTTATCGATCTAGAGTAGGCCAGAAATGCTTTAGTGCTTCATTAACTGCCCAACTTTGGTGTTCGTGAAATAAATTTGTTATAGCTTGAGAAGGTTCAATCCATTTTAATAAATGGCCTTCCTCAATTGATTCACTTACTTTCTTTCCAATCTTACATATATAGAAATGACCTTCACTGAGATAATGCTTAAGTTCGATTGTAGAATAAAAATATCGATTAGCACATCCTATAAAATCACCTATTTCAATCTCAACTCCCATCTCTTCTAAAGCTTCTCTTATTAAACATTCTTCGTGAGACTCACCTTCTTCTATTCCACCACCTGGAAGAAAATACTTTCCATCATCTGTTTCGATAATAGCTACTTTATCATTTTCATCATTGAAGATTACACAATACACTGCAGCTCTTAATATATATTCTCTATCTTTCTCTTTTTTCCCAAATGTAAGAATACCCAATAGTCACCTCCTCCCTTCTTTTTATATTTCTCATCAATAAGCTGTTCATCACATGATATTTCCATAGTATGGAATTATGAAGAATAAAGTCAATTCCATAAAAATAGCGCCAATCTTTACTAAAGAAAGTGCTTCGTTTATTGATGATTATCTATTTATATTTCTAAACAAATAGAACTTGTTTCATTAGGAAAGTCAGCTCGTGATAGCTTTTTACCTGTTATAAATTCTCTAAAAGATGTTATTGTACCATCATGTGAGACAACAAAAATTCTTTTTCCATTCTGTTCTTTACACCAATCGATGAAATTCTTAGCGATCTCCCTAAACTCCTTTTCTGGCAATACGTTTATCCCATCTGTCCATATCTTGTTTGGTAATCCCTCATGTAGATAAAAATCAGGAAATTCACTTAGTATCTTTCTTTTTTCTAATAATTTATCACATGGTAATGTTTTTGCCTTTGGTATTTGAGGGAATATTCTAGGTGAAACTATTGGTGTTGTAATCTTTCTACATAATATTTTATGACTCCATATTTCCGCAGTCTGTAGAGTTCTTCGTAAGGGACTTACTATCAATATATCATCTTCATTAAGTGGCATTTCTTCTGCTAAACCTATAGCCTGCATCATGCCCATATTAGTTAATGCAGGATCATATATATGTAAGCTTTGTGGAATATTTAAAGTGTGTTCACCTTGTCCATGTCTAATAAAAATAATCTGCACTTATTATCATCCTTTATACCATATGAATACATATCCTTGTTACAGAAAGGCACCCTATAGTTTAATAACTTTTTATGGCATATACACTTTCCAAATATCATCCTCTTTTATCACACCAATAAAGAAAGAGTACGAAATAGAGCCAAAAGAAACCTTCAAATTAACAGCATCTTCTTTTGATAAAATAGAGTCATAATTTCTAAACTTCAACACTATATCACCTTTCCATTTTTTATTATATTTTCAAAATTTTAAACACCAAATATAACAGTACCTCCGATTATATAGACAATAGGAAATAATAATAAAAGTAAGTTTACTATTATAGCTCCAATTGCTAAAGTGTTCTTTTGGATTTGGTACGCTTTAACAGCTAAAAACAGACCGGTGGAACAAAAAACTAGAGGGGAAAATATCGGTAAGCCTTGTATCTTTTCAATAATAATAAAGTCGAAAAAGAAAGTCGTAATAAATATAAATGGAATTAAGAACAGAAAATACGAAAAAATCATAAAATATTTTTGCATCAAAAAACCCCTGTGATAAATAGTCTTGTCTTACATAAATACTAACACATGGAATATATAAGATTCTCTTTATAAATGAATTACTTCTTTCTTTGTTATAAAAGAACGCAAAGGTTAATACACATTGGCGCTTGATTACTTAAGATCACAAAATTCACTATTAGCTCTAGTGTTGTTATGTAGTATATCATTTGGTTATTTTGAAGAATCGAAGTGGACCTTCTTCATGTTGCGTTTCCTTACTAAAATAAGGTATATTCCAAGAATAAAAGTAATTACTAATATGATATAAATTAACCAATACATCGAAGGACAGTTATATGTAACTGTTGAAACTCCCGTAATATCATATATTTGTGCTTTGTTTGCAGAACAACGGTTCAATTAAATTACAATTCTAATTGAACAACTTTCCCAATATCCTGTTCTTATTTAATTTACGATACTTTTTTCGTTATTATTAAACTTTTTAATAATCCAAGTAACAATAATACTCAATAATATTAAGAAAGATATAATACAGGCAATGGTTATTATCGGTTGGTATTTAAAAGCATAGAAAAATTTATCAATTTCATAAATTTGTTTTGGATCTGTAGCATTCATAGGAGTAAAGATGATGTGTTTTTTCCAATTTTCTTCGAGCATTATATATGAACCCGTCCAAGAAGTTGCGAAGAAACTATATGCAAATATAGGTAATAAAAGTATGAAGGTAATAATTCTTTTCAATTTTAATTCACTCCTCACCCTATAATTCATTTTAACGCATCAAAGCCTTTTGTATATCAAATGTACTGAACCATCTATATTGCTGATCATCAATAATACGAAAATGTTGGCTAACTAAATTTTGCTGCAAAAGAAAACTATCCTTTTTACTTATTTCTTTCCACCAAATTCCCGTTGAAATGAGTAGATCATGTAATAAATGATCTACTCATTATTAGGTTTTTTGTGTTTATAGTCGATTAATTTGATTGCTAAATGATCTTTTATTTCTTTATTGACAATTAAAGCTGGGTTAACACCAAACGTTAAAGTATCTGTACCAAAAAACTTTTGGTTGTTCATATCTCCGTTGTAAACATTAGCTGTAAATGTAACGGTATAGGGAAAATGTTGATTATTAATTTCCTGCTCTACTTCGTAATGGATTTCAACGACATTATATTTATTATCCCAGTCGTACGTTAAACCAGTTGCGGAAGGATCTTTATAATATTTTTGAGTCTCTTTTACAATATGGGGCATAAAAAGCTCAATCATAAAGTTTTTAAGATATTGTTCTTGTGTAACATCATGAGTAGCATTATATAAGTCCTCGCTATAACCTTTACGATGAAAATCTTCCGCACATGCAATTTGTAATGAAATTAAAAGAGTCATTGGTAATAGAAAAAGCGAATGAATAATTGGTTTCATTTTCCACCTCCTCTAACTATAATCTGTAAAGAAATACAAATTATACATTAATAAAAGAGTGGATAAGTATCGACTTACACATAAGAAAAACACTTATCCTTGTTCATGATAAGCGCTTTTATTGCAGAAGATTAAAAACAAATATGCTCCTTTATAAAGGCTAGATATTAATGATATTATCATTTCAAATGAAAAATTAGGACTTCAAAATCATAATTTAAACCTCTCTCCATTCCATTAAAAACTCAACTTCGGAAGTCTGTTCATCCAGTCGTTCCTCTTTATTCACAAAACCATTTCTCAAATAAAAATTAACTGCAACATCATTTTTCTTGTAAACTTTCAATTGTATATTCTTCCTTTGTTTTTTTATAAAGTTCAATAATTCTTTTCCATATCCATTACCTTGATTTTCAATATCAATAAACAATGCTGCCAAATAGTTATCTACCATTGAGATGAAACCCACGATTTCTTTTGCATTGCATATAACATAATTTTCAGACATCGGAAAGTATATTTCTTTCATCTGATGTCGCTGAGAATTCCAATAATCTTTATCAATAAAATCATGAGCTATTAATGAACCTTCATACCATATATCTACCATTTTATCAAATTCTATTTCTTTACTTAATCTAATTTTCATATTATCATCCATCCTAATAAGAATAGTATCTAAGTATCCATTAAACATTAAACTTATTAACAAATATTTAAAACTCCAGAATCTCGCCCTAAACTGAATTAGCATCTTTCTATGTTCCAGAAAGGCGCTTTTATTGCTGAAGATCATTAATTTCGTAAAAAGGAAAATCGAATTTATTCCTTCTTAAAAATAGGAATTAAGATATCAAAATGAGGATTATTAAAAACACGATCATTCGGGTACCTTTCGTGTTTTATCGGTAAATCATCGTAATATTTCACACCCGGCTCTACATAAGGGGTATAATTACTTTCCTTAAGCCATTGAAGGATTTTGTTATAAGTTTGACCGATGTCTTGTCCCTTTTTGTGATGCGTCAATAAGTAAGTCATCTTGGGTACATTTATTTCTACCATACCATCGGGAAGTTGTTGTTCTTGAGTAACTTCATAAACAGAATAATGAACAAATCCATCAGGCCTAAGATGATAGGATAGACCTAATTGAGTCTCTGGATTGACAACATGATCTAACTCTCCTACTCTACTACTCATACTATTAATAAGTTTTTTCAAAGTATTAATTTCCGTGTACGAGCCACCCCACTTTAATCCGATTCCTCGATACGCAGGTATCTCAACAATTTCATAATTGAAGTTTTGCACCTTTTATCCCTCCTTCATAATTTAAGTTTTAAAGTTAATTTTCCTAGGAATATTCACAAAACAAGTTCATATTACATTCTGCTTGGTTCTTATTAACTCCTTCTTCTTCAAGAAAATGGCCATTAACAGAAAAAAGCATCTTTCCTTGTTCCAGAAAGGCGCATTTATTGCAGAAGATCATTAATTCAAAATTTTTTAGCACTAAAACTAATGTAAAATGCAGTTTGATATTTTAATTAATTATCAATTACCAAATTCATCCTTATATAGTAATATTTTATAGTCTCCCCCATGAGAGGGGGTGAGAACATGGATATAAAAGACATAATAAAAGGATTCTCTGACTATGAATTGAATGCAATTCAAACAAGTTTAAATTCCTATCTTTTTAGTAAAGAATCAAAAAGCTTAGAAAATCTTTTGAACTTAATAGTTGAAGAAATCAACAATAGAAAACACTAGATACTAGTGTATTCCATTTTCTATTCAATCTAACAACAAGGTATTACACAAAGGGGGAGACCCTCGGTTTATCTCATTAAGTCTTAGTTAACAACCACTATTTGAATATCCTCTGTTTAATAATTTATGTTAATTAAAATTGAACGTGTTTGCTTCCACATTCTTATAGATTCGATAAAAGTTCTTAAAGAATGTGTTCGATATTTGATCTGTAAAGTAATGTACTTTATTTCTTTTATATGCATCAAAAAAGTTTTATAGAAGGACAGCAACAACCAAACACCAATTTTGTAACGACTGGATAAGGTGCTAGTTATTAATCATGAAATATTTTCTTATGTCGCTATTTAGGTCTAAGAGTCATTGTAAAAATCTGTCCTTAACTGAAATAAGCACCTTCCTTATTCCCAGAAAGGCTCTTTATTTGTTGAATATCACCGCTAATGCAAAATACCCTTGCACTTTGCAGCAACTACCATGTTATGTTAGTTCAGGTCGTACCGATATTCCTTTTACTTCTTTCAATCAACTGCTGTATTCCATACAATAAATATGCTTTGTAATGTATATATGTAAAGAATTGGAAATAGTTTAACCTTTTTAGATGAACAATTTTAATTTTCTTTAAGAAAGGAATAAAGAGAAAAGCAAATAATCCATTCGCTATCGCATTAATCAATACAAATTTTTTGAAGTTACCATATGAAAATTTAAGGAACCACAAAGACATAGGAAAATAGGGACCTATATCAAAAGGAAGTTCATCCCTTATAAATGATTTTGGCTTGTCATAAAATTCCCACCACTTCCTCTTACGTCCATACAAATGATTTATAATTTCAAAAATAGCTATAAAAACGGCCGCTAAAGAATAACGTTTGACACTACTCTTACCTATAAATACAACAGAAAACCAGGGTAGAAGTATTAAAAATAAATTTAATATTTTGTGCCTCTTTGAAGCCATATGCAAATACACTCCTTAAGGAATTGTTCCATTATAGTGTCCCTATGCTCATAAATGACAGCATGTAAAATCTGAAAAATTCATAAATCATATTTACTTATTAATTGACTACTTGATTAGTGGAATTTATTAAAGCGTACCAATAACTATTTAAAAGGCAGGGATAGAATTACTTAGGAAATTTATTCACTATGTTTTGAGTTTGGACTGTGGGATATATGACACCTAACAAAGTCAATATAACTCCACTGACGAAAGATGTTTACTTTTGCCAATTAAGAGAATATCGTGTAAAGAGATAGTGTGTTATAGTGAAAATAATCATAGAAGTTAGTAAGAATATAGACTTCATCGTATCTCCTCCATTCACCTATAATATCCCAAATCCGTGTTTATATTCATTCTTGCTTGGACTCAAGCCTTTCTCTTCAACGAGATCAGCTATAAAAACAAAAATTCTGAGTTTTATAATAGCTCATAGAGTTTAAATGAAGTTTAAATCTTACCAACCAAGTGTTTCCTATGCCAAACTCAATAAACTTCAATTTCCCTTTAAAGGGTAACTCTTCACAGTCTCAATTTCATTCTGATTGATCTTTCCAATCTGGACTAACCGAAAGAAGTATCTTTCCTTTTTCCAGAAAAGAGCTTCTATTGCTGAAGGTGATTATAATAGAACTAAACCCTCATTATTTTAATACCTTTATTAGCTCAATTTCATCTCTGATTGGTATACCATCATTACCAATTAAGGGTATCTCTGGTTTTAACTTTCTTGCTTTCTTAACAGCATCAATAAAAATCTGTGACAAGATAAAACCTCGTTTTTGATAAAACTTTAGTGCTAATAAATTATCATTTGTTGTTATAAGTTTAACAAGATTACAATTTTTCTTATTAGCAAGGTTTTCCACTTCTTGAAGTAATAATGAACCTATACCTCGCCCCTCTTCAATACTATCTAATGAAATAATTTCGCACTCGTTATTTCTTATTATGTAAGTAATTAACCCAATAATTTTATCTTCTTTATCTATGACAGCAAATCCATCTAAAGAGCTACAATCGTAAATCCTACTGGATACAACCATTTCTGGACTTCCCCAATGCAACTTAAAGAAATCTATTATTTTATTACCCGATAATTCCTCAATTGCTTCTATATTCATACCAATCCACCTCTATTAAAATAACTTTGATTCTATTAGAAAAAAAGCGGCCTTGAAGAATCCAATTTTATTCATTAATTAATCGCATCTAGTATTAGAAATGCAAAAATAAGGACATCCCCTTGATTTCGCGAGTCATATCTTTTCGAACAAAAAATTACTCCTAGGGACCTCCAAAAACTAAATTTCCCGAAAACTTGTTTTTAATATTAAATTAGCCTTTTGGGTATTTAGAGAGGTATCCAGCGAAATATATGGATTTTCTTCACTATCAATTTTGCAAGCACTGATAGAGGCTTTTATTCCCAGCTGTTTTAGGCGTTGCTTATAAAAGGTGTGGTAACTTACCTTTTTAGATGGTCCTAAATGTATAGTCCCAAGAAAATCTATAGCTATTAACTCAAGGATTGCTGTTGATAAATCTTCAACGTGCACAAAGCAACGATACAGATTGGTCTGGGCCTTTACACTTTCCTTCCTTTTTATTTTCTGAATTATACGGACAGTTCTCTTTTCAATATTTAAAGAATTACCATATATAGGTCCTATTCGAATTATCATATGATTTTTGTGAGTATTCTTTATTAAGTTTTCTCCGATATTTTTTCCATTAACATAATTAGCTAAAGGAGCTTCGCTTGGGAGTAATCCAGTCTTATCTGTTTCTACATAATTTCCAGTGCCATCAGTAAATATTGCATCTGTGGACATAAAGATCAGCTTGGTTTCTTTTTTTATTAACGATAATAAATTTAAAAGTCCATTATTAACTAATTCAATTTCATTTTTATCACTCATAAGAGCCCATATAATCACATCAGGAACGGATTTATTTAGTAAGGACA
Organism: Metabacillus litoralis; assembly: GCF_003667825.1. Lineage (NCBI taxonomy): Bacteria > Bacillati > Bacillota > Bacilli > Caryophanales > Bacillaceae > Metabacillus > Metabacillus litoralis. The sequence goes on from NZ_CP033043.1 coordinate 1,750,761, forward strand.
ACAATGAGGTTTTATTGGAAACATCTGTTTTGATGATATTGATACTATTAGATATTGTACGCGAGGTTCCGTACACAGTTATATTTTTTAAAAGTGCTTGAGCCATTATACTTGAACCTAAAAAGCCTTTTCCACCTAAAATAAGTATTTTCATTGTATCCCCTTTGAATATAGAGCTATGCTTTTCTCAAAATTCATTTTCCTAATTTTAACATATCAACTTAGTTTGTAATAAGATAGGCGCTTTGTTTATTGAATATCAATTACTGTTGAATAGTATAGATGTATTGCGTATCAAAATTTCTATCTATCATTACTTCTCTAGTTCAACAATAAAGCCACTTAGCCTTTAGTTTTAGTGTAAGCCTATTCATTCTCTATTTTAATTCTTTATAACTAAATCGGCTTGTTCTATTGGCGAAACTGTTTTCATATAATAATCTTCTGCTTTCCAGTATCTTTTTTCAAACTTCTCAATGTTTTTTTGTGTATCAACACTTTCACGTTTGAATCTCTCTTCTCGTACACAATTCAGATAAATCATAAAATCGAAGTAATTTCTCCACTCTTTTCTTTGTAAAAATACTCCTTCAATTATTATTAGACATGTATCTGGTATCTTGATCGAATTTAATTTTTGTGAATCTGAAATAGAGTCATATGCTAATAATTTTAATTCATTAGATTCTTTAAGTCTTTTGAATAAATTCTCTTTTAGCCATTCTACATCCCATTGTAAATTGTAATACTCATACCACTCTTCATTACCAGTGCTATAACGTTTTTCTCTCTCTACAATGTAATCGTCTATATGTAAAACACAAGACAAAATATCTTTTTCTTGAATATGCTGTTCGATGCTTCTTACTATTGTAGTTTTACCTGAGCGACTTAATCCATCTATACCGATTACAACCTTTTGACCTTTTTCAACTTTTGGAATGTTTTTCAATAATGTTGTTATTTTATCTTCCAAGCCCAATCCCACCCTACTTTAATATACAAAATTAAATTAATCTGTTCCATTCGTTAAAGTGTAACTCTTTGCATTCTAAATTTTATTTTAATTGTTCTTCACCAGTTTATCCTTAAAGTAAAAGAAGCACTTTCCTTGTTCAAGAAAGGTGCTTTGTTTGCTGAATAGATAGAATACTTCTAATAAACTAAACACACACATTTTGGGAAATGTGTGTTTTATTAATTCATACTAACTTAGCTTCTTATTCATAATTTGCCTTTTACTGAAGACCGCTATGGAGTTCTTCGTTAGTTCAAAGAAGGCCCTTCATTTTTACAATCTATTCTTCCATTACCTCCACTTTAGAGGCAGACATTTGGAGAGGATCAGAATCTAAGATAGGACTATCTTTGTCCCTCCACACCCTTACTAATTGACCAACTTCAAATTTCTTAGAAGTATCTTTAAAATAAAATCTAACAGCTTTTCCGTTTCTTTTGCTAAGATAGTGTCACCTATCTCTCTTCCTCTATTTCAAAAATAGAATCAATTATAATCGGAAGATTGTCTCTAACAGAAACTGCACCTAATACTGAACGGGCATGATTACCTTTATCTCCGAATACTTGTAACATTAATTCAGAGCAACCATTTAAAACTTTATGATGCTCTTCGAACTCTGGCATTGAATTTACAAATCCCTGAATTTTTACTACTCTTTTAACTTTATCCAAAGAACCTAAAGCCTGTTTTAATACAGCAAGGATCTCAATCCAGTTTCACGTGCATATTCATATCCTTCTACAGTTGAGAAATCCTTACCTAACTTTCCTTTCGGATTACCTGAAGGACCTTTTCCAGATACAAACATTAATCCATTTACTATAACATAGTTAGAATACTTAGCTTGAGGGTCACTTGCATCAGGCAAATTTATACCCAAGATCTCTAGTTTTTTTGCAGCAGTATTTTCTGTCATTAAAATCCCTCCATATTATTGGTATAAATATCCAAATTATGAAGTTAATATTAACATTTATTCACACGAAAGGAATATATTGTTTGAATTTTTCGCATCGTATTTTCTAACTAACAAGTCTACTACTGAACTTCTATAATTTTGGCTTTACGTAAAAACCGCAAATACTGTTACTCATGCGTGCTTTTATTGTAGAATATCACTTAGGTTAAAGGACAATAACTGCCATAAATGAATACTACCTCTTTATTTTAATTTTATAGAAAGTTTGCTTCCTTCTTTAATCTCTTTACCTTCACCTATACTTTGTGAACTTACAAATCCATTCCCTTCATGTTGGATTTCTAGCCCAGTTAAGCTACTTAGTTTCATAACATCAGAAAGGCTCCATCCAGTTATATCAGGCATTACCATTTTACCTTCTGTCTTTATTAATACTTTTGACCCCTTTAACAACTCTGTTCCTTTAATTGGTTCTGTCTCTACTACCTTTTCTCCTTGACCAAGTATTATAGGTTCTAACCCTTTGTCTTTTAGGATGCTAACTGAATTTTTAACTGATTTTTCTTTATAGGATTCCATGATTGTTGGGGTTACTTCTTCACTGTTACTTTTGTTATTGTCTACATCAGAAGTAGCGTTTAGCTTGTTAAGACCATAATTATTGCTACTAAGAGGAAGAGGATTATGTGAACTATGTGTTTACAATCTTCCGGTTACAAATATTTATGATTTAGTTGTTTTAGATTCTAATTCAACTAGAGGAAGTATTGTGTAATATAATCTTTATAACGAACTCAAGACCCAAAATGAAAATCAAGTAGTGCATTTCACTACCTGTTTTTCATTTTTTTTATTTAATATCTAAATCCGCCACCGTAACCATATCCACCAGCACCAACGATGATTAGCAGAATGAAAAGAACAACGATTAAAGCAAAGCCTGCACCTGCATAACCTACTCCACTCATTATCAATACTTATATCCTATTTAAAGGTGATGTTAAATGAATTGGACATTTTCCCTTATGAAAATTAATTATCCATTCCTGGCTTATAAAGATATGGATTATTTGTATTTGAATTTTCGTTAGGATTATCTGTATCTACTGATAAGGTACCTTGTTGTGTGTATGTTGCGAGTGTAATATCCGAAATATTTTGGATATTCTTTTGATTAGCCATTAGTTGCATATTAAGCCATTCTTCATCCTTATCTAAGAACTTTAAGTTATGATATATAATTTGCCCATTCATAATAATCGGAATTGGGATAAATGTAGGTGATGGATGCAAATTTAAATCACTTGGTTGTAATGGTCTAGCATAAGATTTTGGGATGACACTGACTTTCCCCATATCTTCCAATACTGCAAGTTCTACATCCGCAGTTTTTGTATATCCTTGTTGTCTTAAGGTGCTAATTAATTCACTAGTCGTAATTCTTGCTTTTTTTAATCCTTTTTCATCAATGTCACCATTTCTAACTAATACAGTAGGCTTCGCTATTAAAAACCATCTAAGTTTATTATTGAGTGTTGCATAAGAAAATAAGATGTATGAAATAAGAAACACTAACCCATAGGTTAAAGCTTCAACTGTTTGCTTCGTTACTAAAGGCTCACTAACAATCGTTCCTAAAACTATGATAAATAATAAATCAAAGCTATTCATTTCTGATACAGCTTTTTTACCACCAAAACGTATTAATATATAAGCTCCTATAAAAATGGCAATTGGTTTAACAACATACGTAAGTAATATATCCAAGTAAATCACCCCATTGATGAAAAAACTCCTTAAGAAAGGAGTTTATTGTTGTTTATATTGTGGCTCTTGAGATTGAATATACTCATAGCGAGCCTTTAGATTATCAATAATTTGTTGTTGTTGATTTGCAAGGTTTTGAAACATTGTTTTTGCATTTTGATCTTGAGTTTCTAATGAAAAAGAATGAAGATTAGCAATTGTACTTTCACAACTAGCTATTGTTTCAAGCATTTTTGTTCCTACTGTCATTTCTTTCACCTCCTGCAAACTCATAAATACTTGTTTTATTTTGCACATTAGTATCCTAAAAATTCTTATGGTAAGTACATAAAGTCACCTTAAAATTAAAACCTTTGCTACACAGTATGGAGAAAAATATGAAAAGTCCTTTAAACTCTAATTACTAAATAATCTCCATTCTTCATCTTCACCACATCCGCTATCATAGCTTTTGCAATATCCACTGTCATTTCTTTTTGTTCTTCTTCATTTTCAGCTAACAACGATGTTTGTTTACCTCCTAAGACTCTTTCTTTATTTAATGTAATTAGTGCTAATAGTTCATAGTTAGGTCTTTCAGATGCTTCACGTCCCATAGTTATTCCCTCCCCACGAGATTGGTATCCATCACAGCATGGCTTTTCTTTGTACTTTCTAATAATGGTGTTTTCTTTACTGCTTCAATCAATCTATCAATATCTTTAATGATTGGAACAAGAGTAATTACTATCCTACCTTCTGCATATTCTTTACGAGTAAAATGATATCGTTTAACACCTAAAGTTCGTGTGGCTTCAAATAAAGCTGCTTGTCTTTGTCCATAATTATCTAATGAAATGCGGAAATGCTCTTCATTAGGGTATATTACTACCGCTAAACCTTCTTCTTGAAACAAATTTGATGCATTTTCAGATCCTAAGAGATTGGAAACGTATATTCCATCAACAAATAATTCTGAGCCTTTTACCTCTACTTTCCCTTCTTTTACTTGGGCAATATCACCAATTGTTTTACCTTTAGAAAAGCGTTTTAAAACATAAAGTACAACTAGTCCTACCAATGTTCCTGAAATTACATTAATCCAAATTATCTCGTTAAATTGTTGAACTAATTGGATAGTTAAACCTGTTATAAAAGAAACGATCAAAGAAAAGTAATTCCTTGATTCAAATGTTTTTGCAATTCCATCAATATAAGCATCTCCACGATATGCATACTCCGTGTTCTCCAAGTCCTTAAAACTTTCCCTTTCAGACTTTCTAACTTCCCTAAACTGCTGAATAGCTAAGGTTAAGAACGTTACAAGCCACAAAGTTCTTTGTCATTAAAGCTGGAATTGCCACTGCACCTAATGCAGCTGCTACGAAACCTGTTACAAGATGAATTAAATATCCGTTTGGATAACTAGGATACTGCCTAAAGTCTTGTTTAATTGTTAACAGTCGAGCAAGTGTACCAATTACTATGGCTGTTAAAATAAGTACAATATGTTCTGTGGATATGGCACCGTCCTTCATAAAATCACTTCATTGGCATTTTTTCTCTTATCATTAGACATTTATTTTGTTCTCATGCAAATAATAAATAAATACTTCTCCGACGAAATTACAGTATTGCAGATGAACATGTCTTTGAAATTTTACAACAAATGATTAATCATTCATTACATGATTAGGAGGTAATTCATATGCATCATCACCTCCACTCTAGAGAGGGAAATAAAAAAGGGTTAATTTTTAAAGTAAAAGATCAAAAGTATAGTTTAGTCCATACTAGTTTGAGAACTGCTCGCTCCGCGGTATCTAGTTTACTACGTAATAAAAGAGTTACTGCACAATCTGACCCTAAAACTGAAATAAGCGCTTTTGATTGCTAAAGATTAACTTTATAGCAAGTTCTTACAATAGAAATAAAAAATATATTTCCCTTAAAATCTGCTTAGTAATCTTTTTACTGCGTTACTTATACTAACCTACGAGGTTTCAAATACTGATAGGACTTTATTAATTCCTACTATGTAATATCATGACATTTTTGTAGGCTTTTTTTAATACAATTATTGGTAGAGGTGATGATAAGTGACAAGGGTAAAACATACCAACAAGGACATTGATTTAATAGCAAGGATGATACATGCAGAAGCCGTCGGCGAGGGGCGACTAGGAATGCTCATGGTTGGGAATGTCATTGTAAATAGAGCAGTAGCTGATTGTTTAGATTTTAAGGCTGCAAGAACCATACGAGATGTGATTTTTCAGGTTCAAGGCGGTAATTACTCTTTTGAGGCTGTACAAAAAGGGAGTTTATTTTATAAACCAGCAAGAGATGTAGAAAGAAAATTGGCACGTGAAGTAGTTAAGTATTGGAGACAACATCCTTCTAAGTATGCTCTTTGGTATTTCAACCCGTATGGTTCGTGTCCACCTACATGGTATAATCAACCATTTGCGGGACAATATAAACAACATTGTTACTATGAGCCGCAGGCTAATACATGCGAAAGTGCTTATAGGTATTAAAATAGTAATCTTGTTTACAGGCTCTTAGCAGTTATTCCACAAAAGTGGCATTTAATGAGAGCTATTACTCTTCAAATCAAAAAGCTTGAGTGTAGATATGGCTCAAGCTTTTTGCTGCTGATACATTGTTATTTTTTGCTATTTAAACATATGCTAATATAATTTTAGTTTATCTCATATTATAGAAAATACTTTTTTCAGGGAATTTTATAATTTAAAATCATTAGTCTCCAATGCTAACTCTAAGAATTTGTGTTTGGTTCTTACCAAAAGAAGAATGGTAATAGTGTTAAAGCTGTGAATCCTCCAAATGGATAACGGACAAAAGGTCTTACAGGATAAGGTCTTGCGAAAGGACGATAAAAAGGTCCAAAGAAACCGTATCCTTGTTCTACTTCATTAGGTTTATTAAATTCTTCAAGTTCAATCCCATCATTATTCACATACTCGTTACGGGAAAAACTCCAACAAGAGATACCTCTTCTTGGCAATAGTAGAAATTAATTTTAACCATTTTCCTCCAGTTCCATTTCTATATACTGCTTCGTGTTTGGACCATAAATACCATCGTTTACTAAGGCAGCATACATTGATTGAAATCTTCTTACTGCATCTTCAGTTAGAGGTCCATATATTCCATCAATATATTTTGGATCAAAATTTATTTCTTTTAAAGCCCTTTGTAATTGCTTCACCTTAGGACCTTCATCTCCCCGTGATAAAATTCCATTAGGTAAAGGAAATTCATTTATACTCCGACTTGATGAAGTTACTTCTTTTAACTTATTTAATGTATTTGGTCCAACAAGTCCATCGACAAGCAAATCATATTTTTTCTGAAACCTCATAACTGCGCGTTTTGTTTCTGATCCATATATGCCATCAGCGCCGTAAATTGGCAAGCCAATTCCAGCTTTAATTAGATCTTTTTGTATATCTCTTACAAAAGGACCCTCATCGCCTATGTTTAATGGTAGTTCGATAGATTCCCCCTTGATAACAGGGTCAGGAATATCCTTACCTTTAAAATACTTTTCAGTCGCCTGTACAACATCATTAATAAATTCATCCCATGATATTCCGTACCTATTAAGAGCATTTTGTGGGTCTGTTCTTCTTGTGGGATCTAATGAACTGTGAGCGATGATATCTGTTCTCGGATTTAGGTTGTATTTATCAACTAGGTAAGCATGGTACCACACATATCTTCTGTAAGCTTCCCAAAAGTCTATGTCCCCTCCATATGTTAGTTCAACTCCAATTGCAGCATCATTTGCATCATCACCATATATTTCATCATCTTTCTCTACTTCATATCGGACATGCCATGCCTTTTCGTTTGTAGGAATGATTTCCAGGATATACTTATCATCGATAAACGTATGAGCAGATGCAGAAGGTTGGACTCTGTCAAAATAATTTCGATTTGCATAAGCACTTGCACCAGGATTTCCAGTGTCATGACTCACTATAAACTTAACATCACTTATCATTTCACCAGAGCGCGAATTACCATAGCTAATATAATCTCTTGTAATATCATATTCCAAACGTATCTCTCCCTCATATTGACATCATTTATATATATGAGTGGATTTTCGAAATTTGCAGTTACCTATTAAGATTTCACATAATATTTAAAGACTTTTTGATTCAAGTCGAAACATTTTAATCTAATTATCCGTCTTGGAATGGTTCAAATTGTACATGGTGAAGTGTAACACACAAAGGGTTACAAAAACAGAATCTGATTACTCCTCTCTCCCAACACCACGTGAAAAAATGTAAGATCGTCACAATCGAGTTATTGTTGATAACGTCGGTTTCCCCGCAATAGCTTATACTGTTAAAAGAGGAACAACAAATGATGACAAACTAAAAACAGCAAAAAAACTTGCTAAATATATAGACTTTAAAACTAATTTTCTTAAAAACGAATCAAGTCCGCTAGATATAAAAGAATTACTGGGTAGCAACCCAACCTGAAAAAGCAAATTCTTTGTTAACTGATAAGGAACTTGCTTTGGAGACAACCGATGCTTATCTTTGTTATTTCAATAGGAACAATATTAATACAACCGTTGGGAGTTTCAAAAATTAATTAAATTCTTAAGCCTTCGATGGTTGTCGTACTATAAACTAGTATGTGCAAAAAATAATGTAATGACCAAAACACTTCCCTCTCCCTTTAACCTATAATAGTATATTCAAAATTAAAAAGACTAATAAAAAAACACATAAATACTGTAAGGGACTTAACTCGGTGAATCATCCGAGTTGTTGCTTAACCTTTTTACACTAATTCTTTTCTAGTTAGCTCCAGCACTGTTTCATCACGTTCACTTCAATCTCGATTTAATTAGTGGGAAAGAAATAGGTAGGATTTTGGGAGTACTTCTCTTAAGGACCAACTACTTCACTCATTTCAAACCTCCAATTATCTTACTAAATTATATAAAGATAGTTAGTACATTTCCTTAATCTGAATTAATGGTCCCTCTCTCAAAATAATAAGTCCCTGCAAACACTCTTAACGGTTCGTATGAAGTATATATAATAATAAAAGGTCATCTAAACTTATCACAATAATAACAATGCATAATATCATATATCATAAATAGAAATTTAAATATTTGAAAAAAGGATGGATATAAATGCCTTGTTGCGTTGTTGGCCCTGTAAAATTAAACAGTGTAAGTGGAGGAACTGTAAACTTTGGAGATGCATTTTACATTGCTCCCAAAAGCGTTGATAAAGCCATTTCTGGAGCTGGTGGTGGTGGAGTTGGTGATCTACAATTTGTTTGTGTTGGAGCAAGTTTAACTTATGGAATAGATCCTGATGTAGTTGATCAACCCGTAATAGCTAATAACTAAAAATATATACCTCTCATGAATGTACCCTGAGCATGAGTTTATTAAAGAGAAACTATTATTTACCCTTTTGACACTTTATTAGTGGAACACGAAGAGAAAGGGGATAAAACAATTGAGTTCAAATAAAGAAGATCTGAAGAATCAGTTAACTGAATCATCATTTTATTACTTAATGAAATATATGGATTCATTTATTGATGAATCTTTACAACATTTTAACTCTATTTTTAACTATAAAGCATTTGAATTAGACATGTATGAAACGGAAACCGAAGTTGTGATCGAGGCAAAATTACCAGGTTATAATCGTGATCAAATCCAATTAGAAATAATCGAGGATCAGCTACGAATAGCCGTTGAAGATTCTAAAGTAGTGAAAGAAAATGATATGCAAAATCACCCATACAAAAAGCAGCAATCTTTTCAAAAAATAGAACGTCTAATCACACTACCGTTTACTATTTCTGAAGCCGATACAAAAGCTACCTATAAGGATGGAATAATACAAATCACTACTCCTAAAAGGAAACCGAAGTTTATTGAGATTGATGAATAGATATTTTTCAAAATAAAAACAGTGAAATTTGATATGGAATGACACTGTTTTTATTATTTTTTATAGATGTTAAAACATTGCCAAACTGCAAAAAGATACCTTATTTAATTTTCCAATTCTTTAATTCACCTTCTAGTACATTCCTTTTTATTAAATCTGTATGTATTTTTTCATAATTGTTGATATAAACCCTCTTTAATAGTAGCTCCCAGGTTTCCAGGAGGTTTGTTAGTAATTAAAAAACCTTTTATAAAAAATAGACAGTTTAGCTTTGTTGGCAATCTGTCCCACCAATTAATTGGATTGACAGATTGCTTAACCCTTTATGTTAAACCCAATTTTTATACATAAACGTTTTAAATAAATAAATTAAACTGTTGTAATTCTTTAATTCCAATTTCTTTTTAAGTGAAGTAGACATAACTTTTTTTCAAATGATGAATTAAAAATCAACGTAATAAGAAATATAAAAGTAAAAACAAAAAAGTGAGAATTCATATGAACACTAGTGAAATTGTTAAACAAATGACTCAAGTTTTTTCAAATTATGAACAAGCACACTCTCTACTAGTTGATATATGGTTTGAACTTATTTACCTAACTCCCATATGGTGGCTCGGGCTTTTATTAGGAATATTTCCTTGGTTAATTTGGTGGAAGGTACATAATAAGAATTATACTGGCGACCTTTTTCGAGCAGGTCTATTTATGGCTACTGTCTCCCTATTGCTTGATTCACTAGGTGTTCAATTAGGATTGTGGATTTATCCATACAATATCTTTCCCTTCATCCCTGGTTATTTCCCATGGGATCTTACTCTTTTACCAATTACAATGATGCTACTTATTGAAATAAAGCTAAATCTGAACCCTATATACAAAGGCACCATATATTCTGCTTTTTCTTCATTTATTGGTGAGCCACTAGCCATATTTTTCAAGCTATATGAACCTTTACACTGGAAGAATTATTATTCATTTCCCATTTACATATTATTATTTTTATTAACTAACCAAGTAGCAAAGAGTAAGTTATTTAATTCCCATATGTCTGAAAACTAATCCTCTGCCTATTCAAAAAAAGACATGTTGAATATGATGTTATTGTAATATCATCTTCATGTTCATGGTGATGAGTAACCTTGGAAAAGTGACTTATCACAGACTTTTTTCTCCTTCAGGGCTATTACTCGATCGATGAGTAATAGTTTTTATGTAGCATTTTAGGTCAATATCACAACAAATGCGCCTTGTAATTATTAAACAAAGGCGCTTTGATTGCTTAAGATCCAAAATTCACTAATAGCTATAGTGTTGTTTTGTAATAAATATTCATTTGGTTATTTTGAATTATCGAAGAGTGAACCCTATTCAGGTTGCTTTCCTTTGCTAAAATAATGTATATTTCTAGAATAAAAGTAATTAATAAAATTGATACAAAATTAGCCAATACATCGAATGACAGTTATATGTAACTGTTGAAACCCACGTAATATCATTTGTTATTTTCTCTTCAATAGGACGAAAATAATTTGAGTAAGAGAGACCTTCCATTTTATTTGGCCCAATCAAGAAATGAGCAGATTATCTATTATTGTGCTTTGAATAACAATTTTATAAATAGGTGATTTATTTCTAAAGAAGTATTCATCCCTCGTAACCCCTAATTACTTCATCTAGTAATTTGTCGAAATCATCCAAACTCCTATGGTATTCATAGATGATAAACATATTTTCCGCCACATATAAATTGTGAGAAATCATATTACACTTTACTATATTCCTTTTAAAACTTTTAATTGCCTCTTTGGTTAATAAATTACTTGGATATTTATTCATTCCACACCAAGTTTCATACTCCCTCTTTATTTTAATTTTATAGAAAGTTTATTTCCTTCTTTAATCTCTTTACCTTCACCTATACTTTGTGAAGTTACAAATCCATTTCCTTCATGTTGAATCTCTAACCCAGTTAAGCTACTTAGCTTCATAACATCAGAAAGGCTCCATCCAGTTATATCAGGCATTACCTTTTTACCTTCTGTCTTTATTAATACTTTTGAACCCTTTAACAACTCTGTTCCTTCAATTGGTTCTGTCTCTACTACCTTTTCTCCTTGACCAAGTATTATAGGTTCTAACCCTTTGCCTTTCAGGATGCTAACTGAATTTTTAACTGACTTTTCTTTATAGGATTCCATGATTGTTGGAGTTACTTCTTCACTGTTACTTTTGTTATTGACTACATCAGAAGTTGCGTTTAGCTTTTTAAGACCATAATCCATTACAGTATTGAATATGTCGGAAACAGCATTTGCACCTACTTGATCTGCCTTCAAATTTGGTTTTTCAACTGCAACATACATAATCAACCTAGGGTCTTCAGCAGGAGCCATTCCTAAAAATGAAAACATATAATTATTTCTCCCAACTTGATAACCCCCTTCTCCATCAGAAATTTGTGCAGTTCCTGTTTTACCAGCAACCTGAAAATCATTTAGCTGAAAGTAGGTTCCTGTACCATCAGTTACAACAGAGGTTAGTAATTCTCTTGTCTTCTTAGCTGTTTCAGCACTTACTGGTTTATTCAATACTTTTGGTTTGTTTTCTTCAAGGATTTTTCCTTTTTCATCCAAAATTTTCTTTATGACGTAAGGCTTCATCATCTTACCATCGTTTGCGATAGAAGAAGCTGCGGTAACTAATTGAATTGGAGTAAAAGTAGATCCTTGACCAAACGCTGTGGTAGCTTTTTCAATTGGACGATTATAAACGAATTTACCTAATCCTTCATTGCCCATATCTATTCCAGTTTTTTTATCAAATCCAAACTCCTGTAAGTAACGATAGAATCGATCAAAGCCTAATTTGTCTTTTGCTAGGATAGTAAATGCAACATTTGACGAAAGCTCAACACCCTTATCATATGTAATCATTCCCCAGCCCGTTTTATTGTGATCATGAATCAATTCTCCAGTAACTTCTATTGCTCCTGATTTATACTTCTCTTGACCATTATAAACCCCTTCATTAATAGCAGCTGCTAGTGTAAATATCTTCATTGTAGAGCCAGGTTCAAAGGAAGATGACAGGGCATAGTTCAAATAATTAACTTCATTTTGTTCATTGGGATAAATTGAGGGTCTATTACTTAGAGCTACTATCTCACCAGTTTTAGGATCCATCACAATCCCAATGATTTTTTCAGGATTGTATTCTTTAACAACTTGATTCATCGAGTCTTCTAGGATCGTCTGAATGTTCATATCCAATGTTGTATATATATTGTTTCCATTTTGAGGAGGCTTTGATTTTGATTCTTCCTGAGGCAAATCATAGCCAAATCCTATAAACCCATCAATCTTCTTTTTTATGTATCCATCTGTCCCTAATAACTCTTCTGAATATTCCTTTTCGATGCCTGATATACCTTTACCATCGAAATCAGTGATTCCTACAATGTGTGATGCAAAATCACCTAATGGGTAAGTTCTTCTAATATCTGGAGCAAAGATGATTCCTGGAAGATCGAGATTGCTAATTTCTTGCATTTGAGTAAATGTTATATTTCTGCCTATTTTTCCTAACTCAACTTGATATGCTTTACTATCACTTAATGATTTTTCAATAGCTTTAGAGTCAGTTTTTAATACTTTAGCCAACTTTGCTGCAGTATCTGGAATATCTTTTATATGGTTTGGATTTTCTTTGCTAAGTACACCTATCACTGTGTATACTTGTGAATCGACTGCAATTTTTTCACCATCGTTCGTAAGTATTTCTCCTTTTTTCCCTTCTAAAATACCTTCTTTTGTTATTCTAGTTTCCTTATTTTCTACAAGATTAACACCATCTACTGTTCCCGTTACCATAATAAACAGGAAGCGAAATAAGACTACTAAAAACAAAACGAAAAAAATTAATGATAGAAATACAGATCCCCGATTCATATTTACCGACTTTTTAAAATTCATCATATACCTCATTTTCATTGTCTAGCGAATAGTGAGTTTAGGAATATTTTAACATGTAAATTTTTTTACAGAAACCTTAGAGTTAAATGGATATTAAAAATCATTTTTTAATTGAGTTAATTTCATAATTATGACTCTTTAATCAAAAAACGAACATTTTTCTTCACTTTGAACATGTTAATAATCAACACACGGATAAAAACATTAATATATGTGAAATTCATACGTTTTTTGGTAACAAATGATACATTATGAAATTGATTCAATTGCCTCGAAAATAAAAAAGTGCTTTTCCTTTCTTTTAGGATAAGCACCTTTTGGTAGGTCATATGCTCATTGAAAAATTTGACTTGTAACAACAGCACTTTTATTGTTGAAGATCAATATTCTATTGCATAGTATCGTTGTACTGCGCATTAATGACTTTGTTTCTTCACTTGATTTTTTTCATTAATTTGCGACTAGCTAATGAACCATTTTTGGTTCTTTTATGCTAATCGATTTTTTGGGCGACAAAAATAATATTCCGATTCCTAGTATTAAGAGGATCATTCCGATCCAAGAAGTTATCGTTAAGCTTTCGCCCAATAGAAATACTCCTAATAATGCTGCGGTTAATGGTTCTGCTAACGAAAGTGTAACTGCAGTTGATGAATTAACCTTGGTAAGTCCTTTAGCAAAAAGAAAATAGGCTATCCCAGTTGCCAAAATTCCTAGTTGAAGACTTACACCTACACCTTGAAAACTCATAATCCAAGACATATCAAAAGTAAATAAAAACGGAGATAATAAAATTGCACTTATAGTAAAAACAACTGCTACAACTGATAATGAAGAATGTTTTTCAACCAATGACCTACTAATAAGAGCGTAACTAGCAAAGGATAACCCAGCCCCAAGAGCCATTACTATTCCAACAGGGTCTACAAAAACGGATTCTGTATTAACAAAGAGCAATAGGCAACCTAATATTGATAGGAAAGTAGAATACCACCAAACTTTAGATGGACGAATCTTTAAATAAATCCATTCTGTGAGACCTGAGAAGATAGGTGCACTCCCAATTGCAACTACTGTCCCAATAGCCACTCCAGTAATTGAAACTGCCGAGAAAAATAACGGCTGATACAAAGCCATACATAAAGATGCTATTAGCGTTGTCTTGATAGACCAACCTTTCAGGCTGAATTTCCCTACTATAAGAGCCATTAATAATAAAAAGAAACCTCCTACTGCTAAACGAGTAGCCCCAATCGCAATCGGATGAGCTGTTTCTGGCGCAAGTGCCTGCGTTGTACCTGTAGTTCCCCAAAGTATTGCAGCGAGTAATACTAAAAAAGTCGGCATTGTTCCTTTCATTTTTAGCTCACCTCCATAAAAAAAGATAAAAAGAATATTAAACTAATAATAGAAAATTCCTTAGAAATTTTCTTTACCAAGTTTAATATCCTTTTTATCCATTGTTAAGAATTCTATATTTTTGTGGAGATATTCCCTCCCGCTTCACAAACCACCTAGTAAACGATGAAGAATTCTCAAAACGTAATTCCTCACTAATCTCTGACATGGACCATTTTGTTGAAATTAATAAATGTTTCGCCTCTTTCAAACGAAGTTCAGAAATATATGCTTTTGGGCTTTTTCCAGTTTGTTTCTTAAACCATGCTGAATAATACACTGGATGAAAATGTTCTATTTTTGCTAATGTCTCTAATTTAATTTGCTCCTTATAATGATTGTGAATGTATTCAATAGAAGGTGGCTTGGAGGTTTGGAGTTTGTTAGTTACATATCTAGTTAAATTTATTAGGGAAGATAGGTTCTCTGGACTCTTTACCTCTTCGAGTAGTAAATAACGAATAGCATTCCATTGTTGATCCAACCGTATATACATGTCACTTGTATTCTCTGGCAAATAGTGTGTTGGAATATCTAAGATTAAGAATTCATTCCTGTCCTCAGAACGGTAGTTATGTTCTAACTTGGGAGGAATATAAAAACAATAATCGGATTTAAGGTTGACTTCTTGCCACTTCGTTTGGATATCTAAGGAGCCTCTTAATGGAAAAAGAAATTGTCCAAACTCATGATGATGAGTTGTAAACTCTCTAGTATAGGATCTTTTCTCACATAATACGTTCATTTTTAATTCCCACCTAAATGAATTCTCAAATTAAATTATATTATAATCCAATTAAAAGATGTTATAAAGATGTTGAAAAGGAAGTAGTAAGGTTCATTTTTAAAAGCCTTCTTCAGCAACTTTGTTTTAGCTAGCGTATTTACTTTTGATTGCGAAGGATTAACTTTATAGCAAGTTCTTATAATGAAATAAAAAATATATTTCCCTTAAAATCTGCTTAGTAATCTTTTTACTGCGTTAACTAGAAACTCTGGCTCATCATTTTGTATATAATGTGCAGAATTTTCAGCAATCACCAGCTCCCCATTTGTAGATATTTCAAGAATATCTCTCTGCATCTCATTCCATAATTCTTGTGACTTTGTTGAATAATGAGCTTTTTTACCAGCTGATAGAACGATTAATGGCACATTTATTTTTCTTTTTGATGTCTTTAACTGTTTTAAGCTTTCCATAAATTCATCGTAATTACCTTCATGAACAAATTGTTTGTTATATGCCTCTTGGAACTCGTTTGACATCGTTGGAAGAAATCTTTCTCTATAATCCTCAGGTGTAGAATCAACCAATATAAGTCCACAGACATCTTTGGGATATTCAGTTGCATACATTCTTGCGTTAACTCCACCAAATGAATGACCAACTAAGATAAAAGGGAGTTTGATCTTAGTTCCTTTAACTACTTCTCTTAATTCTTTAATCATTTCAATGCTCGTTCTTGGTTTAGAACTTGATTCACTTTTCCCTAGTCCTGCTCTATCATAAATTAAAACATCTGTAAGCAATGATAGATCAGAAATAACTGAATCCCACGTCTTTGAATAGTCACCATATCCAGCATCCATCACTATTGTGGGCTTTCCAGTATTTTCACCAACCAATTTAGCAAATAATTTAAAATCATTTATTTGTATAAACATTTTTTTTCTACCTCTCTTTTATTATTGAAGTCTAAAATTACTGACCCAAAAGTATTCTTTATATACAATAAGTGTAGCAACTATAGCTCCTAATAAATAGACAATTGATGCAATAAGGACAAATGATGGTTGAAACTTTTTTTCTTCTTTTTTGATCTTAATTCATGTTTCACCTTGTACTGAAATGTTTAATGAATCACTAATAAAGCCACCTGATGAATTTGTTAAAAGTGCAAATACAATACCGATTAACCCAACATAAAACTATAGCAAAGTTGTACTGCATCAACTCCTTTATATAGGTAAGATGCTTCTAAACATGTTCATCAAGAATAGCTGATAAAGAATTTTCGTTGAAACTTTCTTCCCACGTGGAATGGTCTAATAAATTCAATTGGTCCTCTTGAGTATGTATCTATCCAGGATTATTATTATATTCATCCGCACCAAGAACAATTTTATATCCTTTATCTGTTTTAAAAAACCTTTTAGAATAAATATAGAATATTAGCTTTATATATATATCCTTTTTTAAATGCAAATTAGCGCAATTCATTTTCATGAATTGCGCTTTGATTGCTGAAGAATCTTAATTAATGCATAAAAGCATTATTAGTAACACAATCAATTATCTATTTGGTTTATTTCTTATTGTTTTGTCCTTGCATTCGACTTAAAGGGAATTCCTACTAGAATTAACATAAAACCCAGAAAAGTTATAATTAGATATAAAAAAGGATAATACGTATTCCATATATCTGAGTAGAAGCCTGCTCCACCAAAGTACATAGGTGGAATAAGTTTAGTTTGCAATTTATTCTTGTTTTCATAATTAAAAGTATCTCTCGTTATCGTTCCTGTTTCTGAAATTGTATAAGATATATATTCTAATCTTTCTATAGAGAAAGTTGCTACGTTGTATGGAGAGGGATTTTTCTGAAGTATTATTACAAAAAATCTCTTGTTAGTATCTTTTTCCTCTACTAGCCAATAAGAAATATAATGGGTATATTGGTTTAAGCCACGTTCCTCTATTTTGACTGGATAGTATACTAAAGTTTCCGTTATTTCACCATTTATTAAGAGATATACATCAGCCTTTTTGATCACATCTCCCCACTCATTGGTTACCAATTCATCACTTTTTGATTCGTGAAAAACGTTAATTTGTGAATCGGCGAACTCATAAGTAGTTTTCGCACCCTTGTACATCTCATTTAGCTCAGAAATTTCATACCTACTTTTCATTTCCCAGTCATAAACCTTTTCCATCAACACTTTACTACTTGTTGGAATCGAGAGTATAAGTAAGATAATTCCAATTATCAAATTGGCCGTTTTAACAAGTGTCATAATGTCTCCCTTTGGATAATTCAACCTCATTATAGTAAAGAATTTAAATAATAACATCTCTAAAATAATAGATTATGAATGAATTTCTCGTTTACCTGTTAGTTTAATGGTTTCAAAAATGATTTTAAATAAATCTTTAATGGGAATCCCATCAAAATATCCCTTTTTTAAGTTAATATTTATATTATTAAATTAAAACCCATTCAAACAACACTCAACATTATGGCTATTTACATAAATAAAAACGCAAATGTTATTTACATAACGGGTTCGGTTTCCGAATACAAAAACTAAATTAGCAAACTAATAAGCAGTCCTATTCGCTACTGAATAAGACTGCTTATTTTTATTGATATTTAAGGGGTTTAATTAAATGGAAGGTAAATAGGCCCAGAAATCCGAACCACTTTTAATATGGTGACATAAGATTTTTCAGCATAACAATTCTCATGCTCATTGCTATTCCAAATGGTGTGCTAAAAATGATTTTAACTACCAGGGGGGTGGCTAATGGTCTGAGAGGAGGATAAATAAAGCAGATTATCCTTAATTGAGTAACCAATAGTATATAAATAAGAGGAGTTTTTCCGGCTAGAATGAAGAATGGAAATCAGTTTGGAGATATAAGCGGAATTTTTCCGGTTAAGCAATGTAAAATGGTCCATTTTCGTCTTTTTCGATTAAATAGGCGGAATCTTTCCGTCTATTTAATCTATTTTTCATGTTATTTCCTCAATAAGGGGAATTTCTTCGCTTATTTTAGTAGCTTATTTCCTTGCGATTCTTGAAGAGTTGGAAATTTGCTTAAACGGGTACTTATCTTTGTATAAAAATGCTTGGAGCATATTCCAAGCATTGTTCTTTGCTGATTTACTTGTCAAAATGCTTTTTAATCATAGCGCGAATTACTATACGAAAAGCAATGTTAATTTGTATTTTGTACTTCAAAACAGAACCTGTTATTAATTACACATTTGCGTTTTTATTGTTGAGGATGGTTATTGAATTAACACCCATATTGTTGAAAAACTAAAAATTTATCCTTGAATGTATCAGCTACTGGCTTACCTTTTGGAGTTTCATAACTAACAAGTTATAATTGGTAAAGCACATTTCTCTAGAAATGTGCTTCTTAAAAACTCCAGTTAATGATGAAAAGCACTGCAAATAACTTCTACCTTATTCATTAAATCTCATTTCCCCAGGTATGACGATTCTAAAAATATATTCTATTTCTTCTCCATCCTCTTTCTTAGCCTTTACCTCCATTTCCATTGTGCCAGCAGCATGAAGAAGATTTCCTGTTATTTTAAAGGTTCTATCATCCACTTTAAAGGCATTGTAGTTAACTTTATAGTTTGGTGGCATTGAAAGGGTTACTTCAACATTTTTGACCTTTTCTTCAAAGTCCATCGTTAATACATTTAATCCTGGATAAAGAGGTGTGAAATCTATGTCTAATTTAACCCCTTCTTTTTCCATTGATGTTGGATACACACCTTGTTCAGCAGCTCCAGGTGAAGAAACTAGTAGTAAAGAAGCAAATAGAACAATAAATACAGCATAAACTAATTCTATTTTAGCTCGTGTAATGATTGTATTAATTCCTTTTGTTATAAACCTTTTAATCGTTCTTCTTTGAAAGAAACCAATAATTAAAATAAATATAGTAGCAATTATCTTCACCACAACAGCCTTTCCCCATTCACTTTGGACAAAGCTCTCAGTAGAAAAAGAAGGTACATATTGATTAGTCATGTATAGACCAGTGCAAACAATGATGATTAGGCTCATTAATGCCCACTTAGAAAACGAAGGTAAAATTTCCTTTAATTTCTCCTTAAACTCAGATTTACGAGGTAAAGTTAGTATGGAAAATAACCCACCAATCCAAATGGATGCAGCTACTAGGTGTAACCCGTAAACAAGCATTGATAAATACCCACCATATCGAGGATATGCAGCATGACCAGTGAAAAAAGGTAATAGGAATAGTGCAAAACCATAAAGAAGTAGTCTAACCTTACTAAATACAAAACCTAGAACTAATAAGAAAATTTGTAATACTGGAATCCAAACATACTTTAGAGATAATAGTTGTGATAATGAGAGGTTTTCTAATTCTCCTTTTTGAAGAACAAAAATAATAAAAATACCTATTAAAACTAAGAGTAGTAATATAAATGAATAATAACGCCACTTTTTGGAATTAATACATTCTCTTAGAATCATTGAGTTAAAGAAGGCACTACCAAATAAAATAGATACTCCGATAAATACAAACCAATATCCGATTTGTTTTAAACCCATACTTTCAAACCAAAATGATTTGGTTGACACACCCTTCTCTTGCTGTTGAATAGGGGTAAACTCATCAACAGCAAAATAAAAAACATCAATTGTTTCCAATTGGAGCTTATTATCAAGATTCTTAGGATGCGCATACCATGTCACTTGGTATGTTCCTTTTGATAACCCTCCTTCTAACTTAACAATTACATGGTTGGGATCATTAGGATCTACAACAGGTGTTTCAGTGTTAATCGTTTGCTGTTGATCATCAAACACACCTATAGCTGTTACTTCTGTTGGTTGATTAAACCACAAATCGATCTGATATGGTGAACCTTCTACAATTTCTCCATCTTTTGGTGAGTACTTAACAATTTCTAAATCTTCTTTTTGTTGCCTAGTTTCTGATTCAACTATTTGAAATTTAAATTCTTCCTGAATAACATAACCGTCTAATGCAATCACATTTATTTTTGAAACATAATACCCTTCTTGAAGATCCTCAGTTAAATTACTTACGATATGTGTTTTATCTTTAGGATCAATCTCTAGATTTCCTAATTCTATTTGGTTTCCAGAAGCATCTAGTAGCTGTATAGAATCAGAATGTATAACAACTGGGTCCTGAAACCAGACTTCTATTGTTGAGGGACTTTTGGTAAGCTTCTCTCCTCCAGTTGGGTATGTTTTTTCCATGTTAGAGTGAGCAAACCCTGTTAATACTGGTAAAAAAACATGAATGATACCGATGACCATCGACCAAATAATAAATTTCCGAAAAAGCGACAATACCTTCTCCCCTTATTCTCTATATTTAAAACCTTCCATATGATAACTGGTACTAAACTCTGGATCCTTCTCCAAAATCAATCCAACTTTAACTATACTTGAAACTGTCGAAATAAGAAAAAAGACAACCAGACAGGTTGCCCTTACGATGTGAATCTATTCTCATTTTCAGTATCCTGAGAAATAGAAACCACACTGTTCTTATGTTTAGACAATTGAATCTCATTAATAAGTTTCAAATTTTGTTCTTGCAAATTATGCACCTGTAATTGTAAAGACTTCATTTGTTCATTTTTTATGTTTTCTTGTTTAGAATGACAATCTTTTTTACCGCCTGTAAAGATCCCCTTCATGCAGAATAACATCATTAAAGGACATAATAAGTACAGTAACCATTCCATTATTTTTATCCCCTTTTTATAAATTAGGTAAAAGGACCTTAATTTTTAATGTGATGTTTCTTTTACTTCACTATCACTATCACTAGATTCCATAAATTCTCCACATGCCTTCATCATTTTTTGCCCTTCAGGAGAATTCATTGCTTCCATCATCTTCGTCATTCCATTGCCGTTCATCATATTCATCATGCTGTCCGGTTTTTCTGCATAAGTAAACTGCCCAGCTACAAGAAATATAGCTAATGCAAAAGATGAAACAAATACAATCTTCTTTTTCATCAATATTACCTCCCTTTTTGTTTATTCTATGAAATTATATTTAATAAGTTTGAAGAAAGTATGGAGAAAACAGCTTCTGCCCCTTTATTCCTTCGATAATAAAAATTTTAAAATAGTAAGAGCATTATTTGCTTTAGTTTTAAAGGGTTTCATATAATATGTAAAATAAACCCTAATCGCAAAAACAATTACATATTAATGATCCCCTCCTTTTCTAAGGCACTTCAACTACAAATGGAACCGTCACAATTTCGCCCTTATGATTAAACTGTCCCCAAACCTTATATATACCGCGTTCAGAGAATACCGTCATAAATTTAGCTACTGGTCCACTTGTTTCTTTATTCATAGGATGACTGTGAACATATTGTTCACCATCTTCACTCACGATCACAACATGCCCGATTGCACCTAAGTATGGCTTTAAATCGTTTATAGACTCTCCCGTTTTATCATCCTGTAGTGTGAAGGTCATCGTCATGTCTTTATTTGACTGGATTTGTCCACCGAAAGACAATGATATCCTTCTGCCATCAATAACTTTTGTTAATGTTTCATCAACTATTACTGCTTCTTTTTTACTCTTTCCATCAATATCAATCCATTTTGTGACAGTGGACGTTTCTTGTCCGCTTGGAACAACATCAGCTATTAGTTTGTAACGTCCACCTTTTGGAAAATTGGTACTCACCTTAAACATTCCATTCCCATTAAATTGTGGATGAAGATGTTGGAAAATAGATAAATCTTCACTAACAATAATTAAATGCATTAACTTTTCGTGTTCAATATCAAATTTATCAACCGGTTCTCCTGATGAGTCTTTAATATTAATTTGTAACGTTTGCTTACTGCCAACAGTAGGTTCATTATCAAATTCCCAAGAAACATCTAATGGATCTTCATCTTTGCTGTTACTTCCATGTTCAGTATGCTCCCATGAGAATGTTGACTTTCTGTTTGGGATTGAGATGTTTGAATATTCATCGTAGAGCCTATCCCTTTCTCAGCAATTTTCTCCCAACTTTCACCGCCATTTTGAGTAATATAGATATCCTTTTCAAAAGTTGTAAAGAGAATTTGTTGTTCATTCTGTGGATTCACTCCAATATAACCTATTGCATTTTCGCCTGTTAACGATGGGATAGAAAGTTTTGTTTGTCCATTTGTTTCAATATCAAACTTTGAAATGGTAAAGGTGCTAGAAACAATTCCAGCAAACAACTCTCCTTCTAATGAAAATGATACTGCTGTTGTTGGAGAATCAGAAATTCCCTCAAACGTTTGTCCATAGTCTTTTGAAATAAATATCCCCTCATTTGTACCCAAAGCAACAATTGCATCATCAGTTGGGTGTACGGCTAAAGATGATATCTTCCCATCGAGACCTTCCATTTCACTCTTCGTCCAGGTTCTCGTATCATCTGTGGAGTAATATAGTCCAGTATCATCCATTCTTGAATTTGCTTGTGGATTTATAACATAAATTGCGTGTGATTTATAGCCAACAGCCATTCCATGAAAATCAATTTCCCCATATAAGTCTAGCATCTCTAGACTTTTACCCATATCAGTTGTTTTAATCACACCAAATGGATTTTTTAAATTAGAACCTTCACCTGGATGTCCACTACTATAAAAACCGTCATCTACCATAGAGAATCCCATATAGTCATGTTTTTCCCCCTCTGCGTTACTCCACATGCCGTCTTTAAAGACTTTTAAGCCATCATGAGCAGGTACATAAACTTCATCCCCATTATCAGTGATACCTAAACCATGGATATGCATAAACTCTACCTGACCATCTTTTCCTCCATCATTTACTATCTTAAACGAAGCTGTAGCAATTAAGACTAATAAGGATACTAAAGAAACCCACTGGCTGACCTTCAACCATCTGTTTAACTTATCTCTTTTTATTCTTCCTTCTTGTTTTTTTACATTTACTGTCTTTAAACGACTCTTAACTGTCAATAATACAATTACCCCTACAATTAATAAGACTGTTGATATAAAGATTCCATAGGTCAAAAAGGTATTAGTCATAACCTCTTGTTTATGTTCCTCCTCAGTCCCATGAGCAAATACATCGACCGGAATTGATAATATAAAAAGAATTAACATTGTAAATAATGACTTTAACTTCATATTTTATCTCCTCTTTTTTATATAAAATAAGTAAAATACACCAACCAAAATGATAGGGACTCCCATCCATAAACAAATTTGTACAAAGGTTTTAAAATAAACAGCTATTCCCTGCTCAAACATTAAGGAACCAGACATCGTTAAACAGATGAGTCCAGCTGCAATTAGACCAATAGATAAAACAACTTCAATCCTTCTCACTGAACATCTCCCCTATTAATTGGGAATGTCAGCTCAAAACATGTCCCTTTTCTCACTTTACTTTTCACTGTTATAGCCCCACCTTGAAGTTCAACAAGTTGCTTAACGATGGCTAAACCTAGACCTGTCCCTCCGAAATCTCTTGATCGAGATTTCTCAACACGATAAAATCTCTCAAATAAAAATGGAACATCGTCTTCTGGAATACCAATTCCTGTATCTTCAACAGCCAAAATTATGCTATTTAATTCTTTAGAAAGCTTTACACTTATCGTACCTTTTTCAGTATAACGGATAGAATTTTCAATCAAATTTAAAACAATTTGTTCCATTCTTAAACCATCAGCATAGATACTCGGAATATTAGTCAATCTGTTAAAATCTATTTGTAATCCTTTTTCTTTAGCTTTTATTGTCGTCTTTATAAGTGCATTTTCTACCACTTCGACCAAATCTACTGATTCAAAATGTAAATCAATCTTTCCTTCCTCCATTTTAGATAACTCGAATAAATCAGCAACTAATTTTGACAATCTACTAGCTTCTTGTTGGATAATTTGAAGGTATTGCTCCTTTTCTTCATCAGATTGATATAGATTATTTTCCAATGCATTTGCATACCCCTCTAAATAAGTAATTGGGGTTCGCAACTCATGTGATATGTTTGCAAAAAATTCCCTTCTATTTGAGCGGTAACGCTGTAATTCTAATGCTAAATCATTTATAGCAGCTGCAAGTGAACCAACTTCATCTTTTGTTCCTTTTGAAACTCTCGTATTTAAATCACCTTTTGCGATTTTTCGAGTTGCTTTCTCCATTTCTAAGAGTGGATTTGATAATTTTCGTGATAAGATAAAAATAAATCCCAACGCTAAGAAAATAGCTCCTATTCCTGCTAAAGTTACTGATTTTTCTATCATATCTACCGACTGATACATGTCCTCGATTGAAGCTAACACATAGATCCCACCGATGATCACACGATCAGTATAAATTGGCTTTCCAACACTTAAATAACGTCTATTGTTTATTTCATCATAATACTCTTTTTGAGTAGCCTTATTTATAGAAAGTAAGTCAAACTCCTTTGAATTAATTTTTTCCCCTTTTGGCAAACTTGGAATTCCTGAATTTGCTACTACTACTCCTTCTTTATTCACAATGATAATCTCTTGGCCAGTTAAAGTTGCCAATTGTTCAAACATGTTAAGATGTTGACGATCTAATGTATTTATAGATTCGGCATATCGACTAGAAAGGTCATCAATTTGCTCTTGTACTTTGCTAAAATAAAAACCAGAAAATATCTGATTCATAATGAAACCGAGTGGAAGCAAAATGGCTAATACAAGAAGTAAGATACTTGCACCTAATTTGACAACAATGCTGTGCCACTTCATTGTCCCTCATCCGGAGCTTGAAACTTATAGCCCTTTCCCCAAACTGTTTTAATTGGATTAAACGAAAGATCGCTTTTCCGAAACTTTTCCCTTACATTTTTCACATGTGAATCAACTGTTCGAATATCTAATACATCATGAATACCCCAAATATGATCCATAAGCATATCTCGTGTAAAGACTGTGTTAGGGTTTAAAACCAGAAGCTGAATAAGGTCGAATTCTTTTGGTGTTAAATCTAAAACATGATTTTTTATATAAACTTGTCTTCCTTGTTGATCTATTTTCAAATCAGAAATTTCAATGAATCCTTCAGGATTTACGTGAGAATCGGAAGACATCATTGAGCGTCTAATAAGAGCTTTAGATCTTACTATTAACTCTTCTGAATTAAAAGGCTTAACAAGGTAATCATCTGCTCCAACGTTAAACCCTTGAACCTTATCCTTTATATCTCCACGGGCTGTCAACATAAGGACGGGAACTTGACTAGTATCTCTTATTTTCTTACAAACCTCCCATCCATCCATTTCCGGCATCATTAAATCTAATATTACTAAGTCAAATTTATCCGTTTTAAGAAAACGAAAAGCTTCTTCTCCACCAGTAGCTTCTTTCACTTCAAATTGGGGAGACAGATGAATTTTGAGTAAATTCCTCATATTCCACTCATCATCGATCACTAAGACTTTTTCCCTATTCTCCACTATTTCACATCCCTATATCTGTTTTAATTGGAATAATATCTTTTGACCTTTCTTTCTTTGCCCATTTAAAGAAAATATAGCCAATCATTGTTCCATATACGATTTCCTGCACCATTTTCATAATAATTCCACCAGTTCTTTGATCTTCTAATGGAGGAAGAATTGAAAAAAGTTGTGGTGCTTCTGAATATACAGGATAAAATGTTTGTTCTGAAAAAATAATAAGAGCACAAGCTGGAGTTAGTAGAACGCCCGCTCCAAAGATATACCCAACTTTCTGAACCTCTGTTAATTTATCTAATTCCCTAACCATGGGTATAAGTGGAATCCACATAAAGAAAGCAGTAACAGTCAAAATAGCATGTGTTAAGTTATGCAGAATATTATTTGAAACGACTAGATTAAATATGAAAGGAATATGATAAAAAGAAAACAATACATTAAACAATAATAAGGGAATCAAGGGATACTTTAAAAATCTTATTATTTTGTACCTCAATCCAAAAGCGAAAATTGGCTCAACAAAATGTTTAGGTAAACCTAACAAAAGTAAAGGCGGTAATGCTATATAAACTAGAGATTGCTCTAGCATGTGAGCACTAAACAAATAATGATCTCCTAATAAGTGTAATGGACTGCCCATTGCTAGATAAAAAATGAGTACAGCTGAAAAGAAAAAGCTAAACTTTTTAAGAAAGTCTTGTTCTTTTTTAAATAAATAGATATAAGCTACTAAAAAAATAACTAAAGCCCCAAATAATATGATGTTCCACTGATCAAAAATAGTTTTCGTACTGTTTTGTTCGTCGATGCCATTATGAGCTAAAACACTTTTAATGGGATTTAATATAGAAAATAATAGTACTCCAATTAATACATTAATTTGCTTCATTTCTTTCCCTCTTCTATACCATAACCCTATATTGTCCAGTAGGTAACAGTATCTAGTATTCCTAATACGACCAAGATCACACCAGAAGCTCTCTGAATATATAACCCAACCTTTCTTCCCTTCCTGATCACTGCACCACTAGCTCCGTAATACCAAATTAAGAACATAGCTAGGAATAATGGCAAAGATGTACCAATTGCAAATAGACTAGGCAAAACAACCCCATATGATGTAGAAAATACTATTGGCATTAATGTAACAAAAAATAAAACAAACATGGTTGGACAGAAACCAAGTGAAAAGCTAATTCCCATTAAAAAGGAACCCATTTTTCCCTTTTGAAAAAACCTCTTTGGCAATTCCAATAGCGTTAATGTCCCTTTCACCTTAATAATACCAAGCATAAACATACCGACTATTATAAACATTGGACCAATAACTTTTCTAAACCACGGAAAATATAATGTTAGTTGAGACTCAAATCCCCTTCCCAAAAACCAAACCAGAATCCCCAAACCAGTAAACACGACAATTTTCCCTAAAGTAAAAAAGAGAACATCGACCCATGCTAATTCTTTTTGGAGTGATTTATTCCCATAAAGAGTAATTGCCCCGATGTTTCCTGTAAACTGACATGGCGCCATTGCACCAACAATCCCAAGTAAAAAAGCGAATAGGATTGGAATGCTTTCAAAGCTCCTTGCGAGGTTTAAAAAGGGGTGAGTCATAACATTACTTATTTGATTGAAAAATTCATACATCAACGCGCACCTCTACTTTGTTTAATTGGTTGTTAATTCTATAGCAAGTGAATGAAGGAAATATGGAGATAAAAAATAATATCTGCCTGGTTATCCAGAGCATATGTTGACTCAAAAAACGAATACACTATCTAAACATAAAAAGGCATTGCTCGTGACCTATGTGATGACGTTTTAAATGAGACGTAATTTTTCTTTTTCCGTGAAAAGAAAAAAGCGACTTGCCCAGGGATTATAATCATGGCAACTAGAGCAAAACTTATTAAAATAAGAAATCAACTCATTCTTATTAGTCTGTGTATGATAAATAGCTATTCTATTTATTTCGCTTGTAATCGTCCTGTAATTCTTGGACCTCCACTTGAACTAATTCCCTCAATATTTATGGCACCTCTTTGTCTCTTCAGTTATATTGAATTTGCATTGGAATTAAAGTGCCGTGAAAAGGTACTGTGATTCATATCCATTTTCTAAATTTATCTAAAACGTTTTTTCGAGATTATTAATTTTAAAACAAATATTTGAAGAAAATATGGAGATTATTTTTATTTATTAAAAATAAGGTCTACCGAATAGCAGACCTTATTGATCAAATTATATTTGATGAAATACCATTTGGTTTCCACCGACGAAAAATAATTGGTTACAAGGGAAACTTTATGTCACTGAAATACTCTAAAACAGAAAGAATGGATATGATGTTCATAAAGAAAATAATTCAGATCCATTAATAATCTCATTACTAGAAATTAACGTTGTTTCATATATCGTTTTATTATTCTTTTTCATAAAAGATTGAACAACCTCATAACCTACTGCATAACCAGCTCCAAAAGATAGACCTACTGGTTTATATCCTTCATGTTTGGCAATCTCATCACCAAACATGTAACTACTTACTTCAGAAAATCCTTTTATGTTTAGAGCCTCTCCAATAACATAGATTGAATACTCTAAATCATCCCTTTCAATACTAGTCACCCAAGGTCCCAGCTGTTCTGTACCATACAGCTCTTTTGCGAACGAATCTGCTAATCCTTCTATGACAATATAATCTCCTACTGTTACATTTCCATGATCCCAATCAAAATAAGAAAAACGAATATTGTGATGAAACTCATGAGCAATAACAGCAGGTATTTTAGATAAATTATAATCATTTGGATAAATATTCACAGTAATAAATCCAGGAATACCACCAAATCCCGTATATCCTTGTTGAAGTTTTAACTTATCTGGATTTGCGACATACATACCAAATTTTATTTCATCGGCGTTCACTTTCAAACCTGCCTTATTAGCTTTTTCTATACACGTTTTGATAGTATTTTCTGCTACCACATAGGCGTTATTTTCTTTTAAAAGGGAAAGACCCAGTTGAATTTGTTTATCGTTAGAAATATCTGCATAACCTAACATTTTCGTAGCCATTAATACGTCATAACCATTTTCTTGTTTTGCTTTAATAGGAACATTTATTAAATTCCACATGTCCTTAAACGGCGACATCATATTATAACGAAAATAATCTCTTCTTTCTTCTATATCTGATATTGAAAGTAATTCCTCATATTGTTCGAATGTATTAATAAATTTATATGTATTGTACATTCAACATACACCTCCATATTACAAGGCTAAAGTATTACTCTACGTTAATGTCAAATGAATCTTGTATGTGTTTCAAAAAACATTATGGCCTTTTAACTGAAAAAGCGTCTTCTATTCATTCAAGAAAGGCACTTCGTTTGTGGAAGATATCATATAGACAAATCACGTGTTAATTTAACAAAGTAATTAATGATTCCTTGTAACTAGATCAAAAGGAACCTCCCTCAATAAAGTTAATTTTTCTTAGAAATACTCATTCATTCTCAATATTTCATATTACCAAATAGCTGACGCACCAAGATTACAGGATATTATTTGAATTTATACAAATGATTTACAGGGTGGGGGCCATCCTATCAATCCAAACTGGATTAGTTTGGAAAATAAGTGTATAACCGTGCTAAGAAATCTCCACATAAATCACGGTCGCTAACCCTCCCATATCTCTCAGGATTGTAATCCATACTTTCCTTCGTCCTGCGTATCCATGAGGTGGAGGTTGGAAATGCTCCTTAGCTGGGTCAATTGCCCGAATGGAAAAAATATGCTCCAACTCTGCACTATTGGTGTTTGTAGAGAAATAATGTGTACTTATAGTGTTTTTCTAAAAGCTTTAAGCAGCCTGTAATAAATGTTTTTTAGGTAATCCACTTACTAGTTTAGATCCATCAAACTCACATTGTTTTTGTCCAATGACAAACAACACACGTAGTAGCTTACAACACAAGGCAATGAGTGACTGTTGCTTTTTTAACGGCTTTTCAGACCGTGTTGTATAGTATTGATGCAAGGCCTTAAACGTTGGATTATGGGCGACTAGTGGACGAATAGCCAAATATAAGGCTCGTCGTAGACGGCTTCGCCCTCTCTTGGTTATCCGAGTTTGACCTTTAAATTTACCTGAGCTGTGTTCTCGTAATGAGAGCCCAGCTAAATTAACTAGCTGTTGGGGGTGACTGTACTTTGTAATGTCACCTACTTCTGAGAAGAATAAAGCGATTGTGGTAGACCCCAATCCTGATATCTCCATCATTTGTTTAGCTCCCGGAAGTGTTTCCACTAGAGCTTCAAGCTCCGTATCTAATTGTTCTACCTGTTGTTTATATAACTTATACTGGTCAAGTAGATAATCTAATTCTCGCTTGGCAAACTGAATACCAATTTGTATCCCAATACTCTTTCGAGCAGCTTCTACTAGCTTCGTTGCTCGCTTAATTCCCACTCCTCGTTGAACATATGGCTTCCACTTCATCAACACCTCTTCCGGTGATAGTTCTTTAATTTGAGAAGGAAACGGAAACAATCGCAACGTACAAAAGGCTGCTTTTCCTTCCCAGTCTCCAAACACATCAAAGAATTCAGGAAAATAGCGTTGAATATGGTTTTGGATGCGTCCTTCTGTTGTCATCAGTTGTTTAGTAAGCTGATCTCGTAATTTGACGCCTTCTCTTAATTCGGCATAAACACCATCTAAGAGGTTTGGTACAGAGTATCGGCCATCCTTAATCAACTGTGCAATGACACGGGCATCCTTAGTATCATTTTTAGTAGGGGAATTGTCGTCAAGCTCTTTACTTTTCTTAACGTGCATAGGGTTTACGACGACGAAATCGTATCCTTTAGCTACTAAAAAATAAGCTAGACTAAACCAGTAATGACCAGTAGGTTCTACGCCAAGAATGACGTGATCCTTTGCATTTTCCTTCCGAAGAGCTTCTGCCCAATTCACTAGTTTTTGAAAGCCATGCATTCGATTTTCAAAGATCAAGCGTTTCCCGAACTCGATGCCTCGGTCATCTTGAGCACGTGCAACGTGTTTGTCTTTGGCAATATCAATGCCAACAATAAGAGTTGAAGGTGTAATTTGAGAGATTTTGTGATTTTGTGTATAATTCATTTTGAGTCCTCCTTGGTTACTTAATTAAGGGTCCTTAGTGCTGATCAGCTGCGGACACCTCGTACTATACCAAGAGGGCTCTTTTTGTTTCAATCCTCAAATTTCTTCATTACAGGAATGGCTCCTTACTATTAGTAAGATTAGCTATTTTATCATTAGATCATGCTCAGTAGCTCTTAATATATTTTTATCTTTTTCTATTTTCAAATGTAAGTATTAGAATAAATAACTAGTATATGAGCTACACCTTTTTGATGTAGATTTTTATATAACAAATTTATACAAACATAAGTACTTGAAGTTCAACAATTAATCAGTTATACTGATTATCAGTTATACATATTATATAAGGAGGTAAATATTACATTTGGAGAAATGGAATCAATCTTATGGTTTTTTGCTTGGAAAAGTTCTTCAGCAAATGGAAACTAACTTTGCTGAAGGACTTGTACCATATGCAATTAACGCTAGACAATATGGGGTACTTTTATTTATTAATGCGAATCCTTATTCATCACAAAAGGATATTTCTGAAAACCTACAAATTGATCGGACAACAATGGTAAGTCATATCGATCACTTAGAAACTTTGGGGTATGTAGAAAGGACAAGGAATCCTAACGATAGAAGGTCCTATAGTCTTTTGATTACACCTAATGGGAATGAAGTATTAGATTCACGCTGGGACTTTCTAATCAATACGGAATTAGATGTACTAGCCCCTTTAAGCGATCAAGAAAGACAATTGCTGAAGGAGCTTCTTGTTAAAATTTGGAGTTCACTTTAAAACTGGAGGTATCTTATTTATGAACGCACTTGATTATTTTAATGCACGCTTAGAAGCAACTATTAGCCCCATGGATTATTTGAGATTGTCACAGGTCGACCCAGAAAAATACTTTTTAATTGATGTAAGAAATGGACCTGAACATGTAAGAAGCCTAACAATTAAGGATGCTAATATCATTCCCCAACAGGAGTTGTCGGATCATTTACATGAAATTCCGAAAGATAAAGAAATTATTGTATATTGTTGGGATGTCTGGTGTAACACAGCAGCCAAAGTAGCATCTTTTCTATTAGAACATGGCTATAAAGTAAAAGAGTTGACTGGAGGTATCGCGGCTTGGAAAGAAATGAATTTCCCTGTCTCAGATTCTTCTAAAAATGCTAATCTTTCTTCTGATAGTTGCGGGTGCTGACTCTTATGCAGAATAACAGGTATTGGATTGGGGTTGCTTCACGTGACCATGTAATAAATGCAGTGCAAGGTCGGTTTACTCAACTTTGTCATGGCAAACAAGCACCTTTGAAAAAGTTGAGTACTGGTGATTGGATTATTTAATACTCGCCTAAAATTATACTCAAAGATACCTAGTAAATAATTAACGGCGTTATTAGACCTAAGGCATCCTTATATCATATATTAAATCATATGAGTGGAGAAAAAGTTGTTGACTTAGTCGGTTATTTGTTTCCCATCGTTATACCTTTTCTAATATTAACTTGTATTATGGGTTTTACTAGGAAATGTTTAAAAAGAAAGGTTAGGGGTTAGGAAACTACTATGTGTTCAATAAACAAATGATTTATACAAAGCGCTTATCTTGAGGTTGAAGAATAAGCGCTTAACTCATGTAAGCCCATTGTAGTGGAACACTGGTAGAAAATAATCAATATTTTTATGGAAAATGCTTTAATTGATTAATTAAAAGCTTGTTTTGCTTAGTTTATAAAAGTTATTAGTATAAGTAGTTGTTTAAATACCCTTCCCACCCATTGTTCTTAGGGTACTTATTCTGTCCATACCAGTAATAATTGGTTTGGCACGCTTTATTAAAGTTTTTGTAGCTTCAAGAGTTAGAGATGCCTGATGGGCTTTTTCATTACTCCACACCTCATAAACATAAACAGAATTAGGTTCACCTTCCGAAATATTCACAAGATATATCTCGCATTCTTCAAGATTTTTCATTGATTCTGCTGCTTCCAATAAAATACCTACCATTGTGTCTCGTTCGCCTTCTTGTACCTCAAACTTACCAAACAAACTGAATTTACTCATTTATAGTCCTCCCTAGTTTTGTGACCTGTTAATTGGTTCTACATCCCGCCTCTGTTATCCTGTTATTTCCATTAAATAAACCATAAAGGTTCTTTTACTTTCCTGCCAGGTAGTTTAAGTAAAGCCTTCACAAACATCTTTCCATTTCTAAGTGATTTTCCCCAATCTGACATTTTAACAGAAGTAAGCACCTTTCCTTAATTCAAGAAAGGTGCTTTTATATTGTTGAAGTTTTATTACTCCAGAGTAAGTGGAATTTCAAAATAATAGTTCTAGTACTTCACTAACTGCCCGATGTTATTTTAACAATCGTTGTTAGTTTTAAAAAAAAGAAAAACGAACATTCTTAATTTATATAACGTGCCTGTTTAATTTCGATATTTTTAATATAATTTACAAAAAATTAGTTGGATTTATATTTGTAAGTTTTCTTCAATCTTTACAATTTCAGATATTGACTCATTATATTCTATTTCTGTAAAAATACTGTATTTCTTTAGATTATTATAAAATTCTTTAGCTGCAACAATTAAATGAAACAAGTATTCATTACTGTTAACTATTCCTGAGTAGTATATATCGGCAGGATCATATTCATTAAAGATTTCCCACTTTAAGTTTCCTATTTCATCTTGTTTTGTTAATCTTAGAATATTAGGGTCAATTCCTAATAATACTTCGCTAATCTCTCTCTCTTGATACTCAATTACAGCATCAATTATATCCTCCCATAAGTTTAATCCCTTAAAGTTATGGTCTAACAGTATATTATTATTGAATTCGATATTAATACAAATTTCTAGATGCTTTGAATCAATTAGATCCTCTTCTATCAACTTTTTCACTTCAGATTCTTGATTAAAAGATATATAGCACACTTCTGGAAATCCCACTAAATATTCCTCAAAATTTCTCCCTAGTTTTTGGTCAATAATGTTTCTTGGTATGACTAAATAGGTTTTAATATTATTCATTTTTCACCACCTAAATAATTTTCGTCTACACCATCTTTTTTTCTAAATCCATTTTCAATTCAGTTTGGCTGCCACTATTACTTGTTCCAGAAAAACGCTTTGATTGTTGAGGATGGAATTGAATAAACGTATCCTTTAGTCTAACAAAGTTTAGTCAATCTTTATCTTTGTAGCTCTAGTTGCAATAAAAGTTTTTATATGTTTGTCTAATATCCTTGTTCCGCCAAAATCATCCTCAAAGAATCCAGTTATAACAAATCCTGCATCAATTTGACCTTGAATTTGATCTTCCAAAGTGTGTGCGTATTCAATTGTTTGACTTGAATTGATGTAATCTTGAACGTCATTCTCAGGCAAATAGTCCAAAGTAGATGAAGGAATGGAGTGTTTAACATCAAGTATCCCTTTTCTTTCTAGGTTGTCATCAAAAATCCATAATAAAGGATTAGTAAAACCAGCAATTAAAATCCCTTTATTCTTTAACACTCTTGAAATCTCATTCCATACAGGATATACATCTTTTACAAACAAGTTGGAAACAGGATTAACTACAATATCAAAATATTCATCCTCAAAATCACTGAGATCTGACATGTTACCTTGAACAGTTTTTATAGTTAATCCACTACGTTTAGCTACCTTTTCATCTTGCTCTAACTGCTTTTTAGATATATCAGTAACTGTTACATCTGCTCCAGCAGCAGCCAGAACAGGTGCTTGTTGACCACCGCCTGATGCTAAGCATAGTATCTTTAACCCTTTTATGTATTTTGGAAACCAATCTCTTGGAACTGTTTTTTCAGTTGTGACAGTGATTGCCCATTCACCTGATTTACTTTTTTCAATTACTTCACTACTTACTGCTTGAGTGTATCTAGAACCTTCTTCAACCTTCTTATCCCATGCGTTGCTATTATGTTGTGTTGTATCCATCATATTTCCCCCTTGTTTAAGAGCAAAGTCTTTCTAAATTATAGCATCACCCTTATTTCGTCTTATAATTTATAATTGATCCTGTAGTTTAAGATATTTCTTCACATCTTTTAATTGATGTTACACGATCTGTCCTTATACTAGTTCCCGTAGCCTCACCATAGTAATACCGCAGTTGAAGGACATCTACATATATTCGTCCTCTTCTGTTTCTTCATCAAAGACTATCTCAAGTCGAGAACTTAAGAAATATCGACTACTGTTATATATATAACTTGATTGTTCTTTAAGAAAAATTCAATATGTCGATTCGATTCTTTATCAAAGTAACCGATCCTCTTATAGCTTTTATCTTCTTTATTCGTATAATAGTTCGATCCGTACTGCTGGATGACTTCCTCTTTGGTACTACCTACTTTGATCCCTTTAACCGTTTGATACACCTTACTATTGATCTGGTATTCGACGACTATATCATCATCTAATGTAATAGAAAGACCATCATTTCCATATGTTAAATGAGTGACTGAATCACTTTTTTCAATTCTCTTGGGTTTCCCTAGGTTCTTCTCTACACTTTCAGAATTATCTCTTAAACTTACCCCATTAGTCGATTCATCTTGTAATTCAGTAGATCGCACTTCGCTCATATAATCATAAGCATCTTTTTGAAGGACATCACATCCAGCTGCAGCTAAACTGGCTGCAAGAATGACTATAACTAGAAAACTCTTCTTCAAATCAATCACCTTCTTTTAGAAGTTTACTTCCACTTCTTAATGATAATGGATTTCTTCCTTTTCAACTATTGTTGAAGATAAAGTGAAAATTAAATGCCTTTTATCTCTTCCCATTCTTTTCTTAAAATTCCCATCTTAATTGCATCAAAATATTCACCATTAACCATTCTTGCATCTCTTATTCTCGCTTCTTCTTTCATTCCTAATTTATCTGCAACCTTTACCATCCTTGTGTTTCCTGACCAAGTAGACATACCTAATCTATGTATATCAGTAGATGTGAAAAGGTAATCAATCCAAAGTTCATAGGCTTCTGTACCAAAGCCTCCGTTCCAAAAATTGCTGTCATAAATAACAATCCCTGTTTCAAGCCAGTTTGTGTTTTTATCTACCCAATAAGCCCCAACATAACCAATAGGTTTTCCTTCGCATATTATAACAAGTGAAGCAGGTATGTCTGGAAAGATTTCCTTTTCCCAATCTTTTTGGTACTCATCTTTAGTCATTTTATCTTCTGGAATATAAGGTCCGTTCCACTTTTTAGCCTCTTGTTCCTTTTCTTCAAATTTCCAAAAATATAGTTCTTCAATATCCTTATTTGTTGCCCCTTTTAAAACAACTTTATTTCCTATAATTTCTATCATAATTAAAAAACTCTCCCTTTGTTCTATCTATGTAATAAACTTATCATAATTTTTCATATTGCATTAACCTGACCTGTACCTGGTCAAAAAGGTGGCTGCTTGTCAGTCAACGCGATTTGTTTGTAGAAGATCATTATATAAACAAAGCATGTGTTATTTTAGCAAAGTAATTATTGATTCCCTGTAACTAGATCAAAAGGAACCTCCTCACCATTACTAAAAGACTTAATATTATCGTACTTTTTATCTGCATTCACCTTATATAAGAGTTCATACTTCAAAGACTGGTTTGAATAGTCATCTGTTTTATCTCTGTTATAAAGAATATGTAAAGTATCACCGTTTCCTTCGACATCAAAACCGTTAAAAGGAACAGCCTTCTCCCCTTGTTTTACATTTGAAGCATTCAAATAGACATAAATAGTATTTTGTTTATCAAAGTAAAGATATATTCCGTTTTCATTTTTAACATTGCTAATAAACGTTTTGATGTCTTTATTAACAACATCCTTACTTACTTCAGAGAAGGATAGATCTTCACTACACCCAGATAAAAAAACTATACATAAAAGAGCTACTAATAACCTTCTCATCATCCCACCACCCTATTTTTTCCATTTTAACACACAGGCTGTTTTTACATATTATTATTTTTTTAGGGTACTGCTTCTATTTAAAAGTCTTCTCAATTCTTATGCCAAAAATGGCTTTAAACAAAATAAGCACCTTTCTTTATTCTAGAAAGGCGCTACTCTTGCTGAAGATTATTACAATGGTTATTGTATTTTCTGCTTAAAGACTAATACTTCTATTAGATTCAGCATCAGCTTCAAAAAAATGTTTTTTTGAAGGTAATAAGCTAAATAGACACAACGTTATGGATAATACCAACATTACTGAAGCACCAAAAAACACAACTGCCTGAATTGAAGTAATTTGAGCTACAACTCCCATAATGCTAGTTGCAGTTATAATTAAAATCGCTTGGATTAAGCTATAAGCACTTCCAATACGCCCCATAACATCAACTGGTATATTGTTCTGATAAAATGTTAGAAAGCCTGTATTAGCATAAGCGATGAAAAAAGCTAGGATAAAAAACCCCAGTGCTGCAATAATAAATGAACTTGAAGAAGCATAAATCATATATCCAGTTGACACTAGTACTGAACCTAAACCAATTAAAAATGAGGTTCTTAGTTTTTTAACTGCTAAAGAGTTAATTAATGCTCCAACTAAAATACCTGCCCCAGCAATGGTTACTAAAAAACCATACTCACTGTCTGACAAAAATAATACCTCTTTGGCAAAAGCTGCTTCAAGAGAATCTATAGCACTTGCCATAATGACCATTACACAACTAAACAAAAAGTAAATCATCATAATGTAACTAGATCCGCGACTAAATTCAACTACAGCATACCAATCCCTTTTAATTATTTCCATCGATAGCTTATTATTAGTTGAAGATATAACTGTTTGTTTTTCTATATCAGGCATTAGTAATGTAATCATACCTGAAATAAATAACGGAATTGCATTTGTATAGATTGCAAAAATTGGAGTTCCAATAAAGAACAATAACCCTGCAACTGCTGGCCCTATTAAAAATGCTCCAGAAGTAACTAGACTATGAAGGGAATTAAATTGTTTTCTTTGTTCTTGAGGAATTAACTTTGTAATATATGTCATTGAAGTTGGACTAAACATAGAACTCGCCATGCTTATAATAAATACTACTAAATAAATTTGTGAAATGGATGACATAAAAGGTAATAAAGCTATAAATACAGCTCGAAATATATCAAGAAAAACCATTAGTTTTCGTTTGTTTAATCGATCAATAATACTACCAGCCCAAAAATTCGTAAATAAAGTAGCCAGTGGTTTAATGATATAAAGTCCTGATACCGCAAGAGGTGAACCAGTCATATCCAAAACGATTAAATTAAGAGAAATGAAATAAATCCATTCACCCAAATTCGAGACCCCAATTCCAAGCAATAGGATTGAGGGATATTTCCAAGACGCAATTTTCCCCTTCAAAACCATTCCTACCACTCTCCTTTCTAACACAAAAACTAAAGAATCCTATCTACAAAATACAAATATTTACCTTTTCCGTATATAAATAACCCAGGAACAATACAAAAAAATCCCACCCCCAAGATCAATGTCTTGGGGACGAGATTTAATAATCGTGGTGCCACCTCAGTTTATTAATATGTCACCATATTAATCTTATCAGGTACAAAAAACTATTACCTTAGCTCTATAACGGGAGCTCCCGTCACACTATCCCCTAAAAGGTTCCAATATGATACTCAGAGGCTTGATTCAATAACCCCCCTTACTCCATTCCACCAAACGGAGCTCTTTAGAAAGAATGAATCTTATCTACTCTTCTCTTCATCGCATTTGTTATTAAAACTATATTACCATGACATTAACATAATATGTAAATATAAAATTGGTGACATGAGCTTCTTCCACAATATGGTCTTTCACATAAAAAAGACACGAATGTTACACATTCGCGATTTGATTGCCTCCTTGTTGAAGGAATGCACTCCATTAGTTGAATAATAATTCTTTAATTGGTAGCTGGAATCTCAACTATTTCATCCATTAGTTCATTTAGAAATGATAGTTATTTAGCAACAGTCACTATTTTTCGGAGGTATCACCAGTATTATTGCTAGTTGTCTTTGTACCATCGCGATTTTTAACACCTTTACTTTTGTAGGGTTTGGCACTTTTTGTCTTATTTGCACTAGCTTGCCAACGATTCCAACCTTTCTTACCTGTTCCTCTGCCTGTTCCGCCTTTACCCTTAGCTTTACTCATAGAATCAACTCCATTATTCTTGTACGTTAAGGTACCTATTGGTTAATCTTATCCATTTTACTTTGGTATAAAACCCAAACATAATGAAATATAAGCATATAATAGTCAGATATTGTTTTAAACAATAAAAATTCTAAAAGTCGATGTAAACTCTATTTTTTTCTAACCTGGTTAGTTTAATACCGTACTTGAAAAATGAACCGTTTACTTGAATAAGCTAAAAAGCGGTCAAGAACTGACCGCCTTTTACTTATACATTAACTTTATAATTCAGGGCTAACTCATCTCCAGGTAATCCCCTTATTCCCCAGTTATGTTTTGGTGTTTCAAAAATTGTGATCTCAACATCTTTAGGAGATATACTCAATTCACTATTTATACGTTCGAATAGTAGCTTTAGTAATTGTTTCTTAGCTACTACTACCGATCGACCTTCAAACATACTAACCTCAATTACGGTATATGCTTCAGTTCTCCCGCTTGCAAAATAAAAATCTTCAATGTCCATAGGGAAAAATCGATGAAATTTCTTATCTGAAGGAAATTCAAGTACTTCCACCATACACGAATGAATAACATTCGATAATGTTTCCTTAATTGGATTTAACCTGTCCTTAACCCCATAAATTTTAATTTGTCCCATTCTCATCTCACCTTTCTCTTCTCAACTCAACTAAACTCGGCTAACATTATAAAAATATTCTATAAAGAAATAAGAAATCCTTCTTCAGTATTCTGCCTCTTAATATATTTTTTCAAAACTCTTCCTATTTTTTTAGTAATTATCTACCCATATTATTAAACAATTTGGCCTTAATGAAAAAAAGCACAAATTACTGTGCTCTTTTTCGTTAAATATCTTTTTGAAAGTATTTGATTATTGAGCTGATGCCTTAACTTTCCACTTAACTGAGCATAAACCCTGGTTGTTTCACTTTTTCATGTCCTAGTAGACTTTGTATAGCACCTTTCCATTGACAATTTATCTATTTGTCGTAATCTAATATCCACTTATTGTATTTATTATAAATGTCCCGCTTCACTCTATAATCTAACAACTATACTAAAATTAATTCAAATATTAGAGAACTTACTAATAACCAAATTACTTCTATGCTTATAAAAGAATCTAACACACTACATTGTTTAATCTCAGCTATATTTTTTGCAACTTGTAAATTGATTGGCACAAAAAACAGAGAAAACAAAAAACCTCCTGAAAGTGCGATACAAAGATGGATAATCATCAAGTTAGAGGTGAATTCTGCCACTGTACTCCCAATTATAAAAAAAGGAACGCCAGCCCATATAAAAAATGTTAACGGTAACAAAAATGAGGCCACAATGACTAACATAAAGTTTTTTTTAAGCACTTTAGAATAGTTATAGAGATATAAGCTCATCATTATTCCCCCTGAAACTATAATGATATTACTTACTTTAATCAAAAAAACAGCAATTTCATAATTGCTTCCTAATTTTAACATGAATTACATCATTGTTTGTCAATAATATCGCCCTTAAAAAATGGTAAAGAGCGCAAATCCTTACCTGAGGAATGGCGCTTTCTATTTTGAGTTATTCATATTAAAATTAAGCTAACAGTTGAGAGATATTTATAAGCCAAGTCATTATACGAACAACTTGAAATGGTTCAAACCAAGTTATTAATAATAAAATTATAAAAAATGAGGCGAGTGATATGAACTTTATTTTCCCATTTTCCTTTTTCGTAATAGCAATAAAGCTAAGGATAACTCCTATTAATAAAAAGATACCCCCTATAAGTGCAATTGGTTCAAAATAACCATCTAATAGCAAGTTTAAGCCAAAAGATAATAAACTTAAAAAGATAAAAATTATTGACCATCTACTAAATAGTTTCATTATACCCCTACTTAAATTGATTTTAACTTCCTCTATATCTGCCCATTTGTTTAATTCTATTTCTTCATAAGCTCATAATCATTTTAACATAAATATCCATTTATAATATTCAACAACTTGTTCTTTAACACGATAAAGAACCCACATCCTTATTCAAGAATAGTGCTTCGTTTGCTTAAGATCAATGTCAAAATATATCTTTTAACCTATGAAATAATGAGATAATAGACAAAATTAATTTTGATTTTTATTAGTTGGCTAAATAGAAAATAAATTTCATATAGAGGTGGAATTATATGCCTAAAATTGACAATATGTTAGCAATTCTGTGGATGCTTCGTTCAGGTGAAAAAATTACTGCACAACAAATTTCAGAAAGGTTAGAAATTAATATAAGGACTGTATATCGTTATATTGATACAATTTCAACAAGTGGCGTACCTATAATTTCAGAACCAGGACATAACGGTGGATACACTTTATTAAACAATTTTATTGAGGCTCCTCTTTTTTTTGATTTTGAGGAGCAAACTTCACTATTTCACGCTGCTGTTTTTGCAGAAGAAGCCGGATATTACGGAGGTGAAGCACTAAATAGGGCCATTTCAAAACTAAGTAAATACTCAAATCAAGAGCAAAAATCAAAGATAAACCAACATTTAACTAGTCTTGAAGTAATAAGTCGATTAAGTTCACTCTCTATGGAACCTCTTTTGAAGGAGTTGGAGCAGGCCGTAGCTGACGGGTACTCAGTAAAAATTCTTTACCATAAAAGTGGCGAAAAGCAATTAAATGATAGATTGGTCGATCCGTACAGAATTATCTATTGGAATAATAAGTGGTATGTGATTGGATTTTGTCGTCTTAGGAATGATATCCGTAGTTTTAGAGTAGATCGAATTGAAAGTCTAATGCTGACTGAAAATAAGTTTAACCAGCCAGAAAATTTTTCAGCACGTGACTTTTTTATGAAAAACCTCCTTCCAACTATAGAAGATAAGGAAGGGATTACTTCTTTAGTTATTAATGGAAATGAAAGTACACTTAATGATGTTTCCCAACATTGGTTTTTAGGACATTATTTACAAGAACGGACTTCAAATCAAGCAGTTTTTCTTCTTGAAAAAGATATGATACATACATATGTACCTTATTTACTTTTACCGTACAATAAATCTATTAAAGTTATTGAGCCAATAAGTCTTAAGAAAAGACTTATTGAAATTCTGTCGGAATTAATAAAATTTCATCAAGTATGATAACTTCCCTGACGTTAACTGTCAGGGAAGTTTTATTATAATAGCTATATCAATTGTGATTGGAGTGTTATTGAATGCAAACAAAGAAAGTTTTTCTATATGTATTTAATACAATGTCGGACTGGGAATATGGATATTTAATTGCTGAACTAAACTCAGGAAGATATTTCAAAAAAGATCTAGCACCTTTAAAAGTAGTTACAGTAGGAGCTAATAAAGAAATGATTACTACTATGGGAGGACTGAGCATAAAACCAGATATTTCCCTTGATGAATGTACTCTTAAGAGTAAGGATCTTTTAATTTTACCAGGAGGGACTACTTGGAATGAAGAAGTTCATCAACCTATATTGGAAATAATCGGCGAAGCCTTAAAGCTTGGCACTATTGTTGCTGCAATTTGTGGTGCAACTGAAGCCCTTGCGAATATGGGATACTTAGATACTAGAAAGCATACAAGTAATAATTTAGAATACACTAAAATGGTATGTCCTAACTATAAAGGAGAAAAGTTTTATGAGGTGGGATCTGCGGTAACTGACACGAATTTAGTTACTGCATCAGGAATAGCTCCTCTGGAATTTGCGATGGAAGTACTGAAAAAATTAGATGTATTTGCACCAGATACATTACATTCATGGTATAACCTAAATAAGACTCATAAACCTGAATACTTCTTCCAGTTAATGAATTCAATAAATAAATGAGCTAAAAAATCAACTTAGCAGTTTTATATTAGTTCAAATAAAAATAATGAAGTAACTGAAAAGCTCACTTTCTCTATTTTGTTTTGCAGAGAAGTTGGGCTTTTTAATTTGCGCTTTTTCCTGACGCTACCCCCTAAAGTGAAAAATGAGCGCTTATCCTTGTTCTAGGATGTCGCTTTGTAAAAGTTGTAGCTCTTACCATTATAATTACCTACATTAATGGAATCTGAATCAGTTATTTTTCATTTCCTCTTAAATTCTGTGATACTTAATATCTTTGCTTTCAATATTTAAAAGGCACATCTCAGCATGAAATGCACCTCTACTTTTGAAGATCACTAATTATTAGATTTTTAGCTTCTATCATAATCGCGCTTTTGTTGAATAAGAGGATTAAATGTTTATTACGAAAATTAAAATGTTTTACACCATTATTTAGAATTATATTTTAAAATTAATGGAAGAATTGTTTCTTATTTATACCATAGCAAAAGAAGGATTGCCTGAAGTAATGATATCTGTAAATATGTTCGATGTTGATTCAAAGCACATTTGTTTTACTTACATTTGTTTAGAATATATATTGCTTTTATTATTGAAGTATAGAATTATCCTATTTAAAGAGATCAATAAAAAACCCAGAATTAGATAAACAAATAAAAAAGCGGTAATGAATAATGCGACATTAGAATAACTGCCAACGCCTACTGGAATTTCTCCATTAGGATTTAAAAAGAAGTAAGGATAAAACCCATCAAACAAGCCTCTCAACAATGAAACGGCAGTATAAAGTAAAGGATAAAACATCCAATAAAAGATGAATTTCAAGCTGTATTTTTTCTTAATTTCAAAAACTATCCAATTAATAAAGACGAGTATCGGAATTAAGTAATGAAGAGTAAAGTTAGTGATAATCCGAATTCCAACATATTCCCCACCACTAGCGAGAAGGAAGTGATAGGTAAAAATAACAACGAACATATAAATGATTGAACAGTTCTTTAAAAAATCGAGAAAGGGTATTTCGTTTTTTTTTGATAAAATAGCTAAACTGCTGAGTAAGAATGTTATGGAAACGATAAGATTAGTATGAATAGTGAGTTTTGTCGTAGAAATCAAAGAATCAGGAGAATAAACGATATGCAATACAACGCTAATGAAGCCTATGAATGAGATTAAGCTATGAAATACTAACTTTAATTTGAGCATTATTTCATCTACATTCAACAAATTGACCTACTCCTTTTATTAAAATTGATAAATAGGGCAATACCAAATTCTTCCTTGAGCCATAATTAAGCGATCCAACCAAATTTCAAAATTTATCTTTAAAGGAAGCGCATCTTCAAAACTCTTTCCATAAATTTATAAAGGTTTGCAGGTGTTTGTAACGGAAGATAATAATAAATTCACTCTAGAG
Organism: Metabacillus litoralis; assembly: GCF_003667825.1. Classification (NCBI taxonomy): domain Bacteria; kingdom Bacillati; phylum Bacillota; class Bacilli; order Caryophanales; family Bacillaceae; genus Metabacillus; species Metabacillus litoralis. The sequence goes on from NZ_CP033043.1 coordinate 1,795,666, forward strand.
TGTTGTTTGCCCAAAAAATGACCCAACAAAAGTATGATAAGTAAATGATCTATAAGTTTTTACAAATAAAGAACATAGTTAAATAATATTGGACATATAATTCTCATTAATTATTATAGATATATATAATATAATTAAGGAGATTTTATGAAACAATCATCTTTGGTTTTAGTGATAATTTCTATTATTATAGCTGTTGCAATTTATATTGTTGCCAGCACTATTTACAAAGGCGATTACATTAGTGAAGAGCATTATTTTGAAGGAAACTCTGAAAATTGGAGTATATCAGCAAAATTGGTTGAAACAGGTGATGAAACATATTCTCTCACTACAGAGATAGCCTATCTTGCTGAAGGAGAAGCTCCAGAAAGAGTGAGGTGGCTTCTTAATGGTAATAGGTTCAGTACAGGTGGTGAAGAATCCCTAACTGATGGTAGTATAATTAAAAAGGAACCACCTAGAGAAATAATAATTACAGAAAATGATAAAATTACATTTTCAATTGAGTGGAGTGATCAGTTAGAAGAGAATATTATATTGACTCCAAAAACAGATAAATAAAAATTACATTCGGCAAGATAGTAAAACTTCGTTTAATGGATACTTTTTTCTCTTGTTTTTTTATTTTGATAAGATATCAGTTACGTCTAAGATTATGATTAAACGTCAGATTAATCCATCTTTTTCAATTAGACTCCCCCTTCAAGAATATACTATTTTACCTTATTCACTTATGGCAAATTATTAATATGTTGTTAAGCGACCTTTCCTTATAAATAAAAAAACAGCTATCCTTATTCAAGAACAGCGCTTTGTTAAATTGAATATTTTATTAAAAGAAAATATTAACATTCCGCAAATCATAGATCCTCCCACAAATGATAACAAATAAAAATAAGGGGAGGATATAACATAACCAAATGCTACTTCATTTTGAAGCGTTTCTACTTTATCCCACGCACCTGCAATATCCGGTTTATAGTATTTGGTTTTTATATAACCAACCGACATAATACCTACAAAATAAATAAAATGTAATATTATTGAGCAAATAATTGATTGAAGCATTATCTTCATTTAAACTTCACCTCTACAATTCCATATTACCACGATAACCCATACTTTCATTCCCCTAGTCTCGAAAAAATTCACTTTCTAATGATCCCTTCCTTATCCAAGGATATGGCCTTAAACTTAAAAAAGCACCTTTCCTTAGTTCCAGAAAAGCGCATTTATTGCTGAAGAATAATATCAATAAAACAAACAATTATAATAAAATTTTAGTAAGAATGAACAAAGGAAAAGAATTTACTTTTTGGGCTGATCAAGTGCTTGGTAAGCTACCTGGTACTTTCCTCCATCGGCAACTTCTGAATGGTACAAGGCCTTAAGGGCATTGTTTTTTTCAAGACCCATTTCTACCTTTAGTTCTTTAAAGCGGGTATGCAGTTCTTTATTTTCCTTAATTAGTTGTTGCATTTGCGATTTTATGTACTTCAAAATATTTAGCTCCTTTCTGAATCTCTGAGTTTAGCCTAAATTTTAACTAGAAATAACCTGTTTAAAAAGATCCCTAAATTGCTCCCGGTCTTCTGCTGTAAAAGGCTTTGGTCCCTTTGTTCGCTGTCCACTTTTTCGAGCCATTGCACTTAAATAACGTGTTTGCAATTTGCAATAATTGGTCAATATTTTCATTTGTATAACTGAATCCTGTATGGTGGAGGACGATAATTCCTTTTGCTAAACCTAGCGACGCAAGACCATAATCTTGCGTCACAATAATATCTCCTTTTTCTACCAACTTCACAATCCGATAATCTGCAGCATCTGCTCCAGAATCAACATAAATGGTTTCCACTCCTGTTGGCTGTTCTGCATTAGAAAAATGAGAAAAGCTTGTAACGAGGATAACCCGGATTTCTAAATTCCTTGCTTCAGAAATAATAATATCTTTCACCGGACAAGCATCTGCATCCACATAAATTTTCATTTTCTTCCTCCTGTCAAGAAGTTCGACTTACTATTTAACTTAATCTTTTTCAACTATAAAAGGGACTGGTGACTTTTGTTTAAAAATAATAAAGAGTTCTTCCTTTTGCTGTATTTTTCTATCCTCATATTATACTTAATAGAATTGTGTTGGCAAATGGTCATTCAATTGACATCAAAAGATACCTTAGAACTAAATTCTTGATTAGAAAGTCACACTTTTTATACAACAAAAGACCTCATCTACCAATAACAATATTGTTTGTTGAAGCTCCCATTAAAGAAGCACTTCTATAGGGTTACATTTTTATTCACTTGAAAGATTCAGCTATACTTATCATCGTTTCTTTCGTTACTTTAGTATCTAGACCTATTGTTTGATAGTTTAAAAAGTAATGATACTTCCCATCATTCCATACCAAATCTAATCCAGTAATTTCATCGTCAGTAAAAGAACCTTCAAGTTCGTTAATCTTTACCGTTTCTTCAAAGTCTCCACTATATGTTACATCCCCAAGGTGAATTCTTAAATTAAAGGCCTCACCACTCTCTCCTATAAACTCAATTGGATATATTTGTGATTCATGAGGAGGCATTTGAAGTTCATATACCTTGATTTTCATTGGGAATTTAGTAGGTAGTTTAGGCTTAATTCCTTGGTCATTTAGTTCTTTCAATAATTCACTTTGCTCGAATTCAACTAAATTTTGTTCATTGCTGCAACTTGCGATAAGAAACAATGAAAATGCCATGAACACCAACATTATTTTTTTCAAGATTATTCCCCCTCTTATTAGAGATTACGGAATTATAACTAAAAAAGTTTCATATTTCCTTTTCAATCATTTTAATACAATAAAGGTGGGCTTTCTTAACCTTCTAAAGCTACTCTGTCTCAGGATTAAAGACAAAGAAAGATGGACTGCTAAAACAGCCCATCCTTGTTCAATTATACCGCTTCTGTTTTTTGAAGATGAATCTCTGTTAGAGAAGGAATAAGGTATAAATTATAAATCCTATTATTAATACTAGAATAAGAATACCAGTTCCTTTTCAGCTTAAACCACCAACTAAATCAGACAATCCTCCACCGTGAACACTTCCAGCAGGATTTCTTTTTAATTCTTCTTGACGCATTCTCTCTCTTCTTGTCTCAGGATTTTCTCTTTCTTCACTCATATTGTCTCTTCCCTATTATAATTACAAAAACAACACAATTAGTTGCAATCTTATTCAAGAACAGCGCTATTATTGTTGAAGATCAATAATATTTTTAAAGGTCCTTGAAGCCGGACTGTGCTCATTTAACTATTGCCACCCGTTCTCTAAATAAATAGCTTACTCTGTATTTTAACTTTAACTAACGTATATTCATTCGAATACAGGACGCATAAAGCTTCTCTCATAACTTAAAATACATTTAGTGTCTTCTGTAAATTTATATGCTTCTTGACATTCTGCATCTAACGACATTTTTGCTCGGTACTCTTCATATGCAGCTAAGCTTGAGAAAGTGAATAATGCATAAGCAATGTTATTAGCACCCTCATGCGGAAGAAAATAACCATGATGTGTACCCCCTAATTTATTAACCAGTCGAATCCACATCTTACCATATTCTTCAAAATCCTTTACTTTATAAGGGTCAATAACATATTTCAAATAACATGTAACCATTTCAATCCTCCACATAATTTATTTTTTCTCCATTACGATGTGATACACTCAATAATGAAAATCAGATTATTTAAGTTTGAAAACTAAAATTCCAATAATCATAATTCCTAATCCAATTGATTTGTTAGCAGTAAATGCTAGCTTTTCAGTTCCAAACAAACCAAAGGTATCGATAATTAATGCCATGATTAATTGAGATATCAACAATATAGAAACGGCATAGGTTGGCCCAATCACCGTAATCCCTTTCATGACGCTGTAAACGATAATCGCCCCAAATACACCTCCTAACAGATATAATTTATTGACATCGTTCAATTTATAAATACTGCCATCCCTTATAACCATGAATAATAGAAGAGACACAATAAACCCTAAACCATGTACAATGGTACTGGTCTGCCACAAACCGAGTTTTTCACTCAGTCTCGTATTAAAAATAGATTGTAAGCTTATTAAAATCCCTGCAAGAAAAGAAAAAAGAACTCCTTGCATAAAATTCCCCCCCTATTCATATATGTTGCCAATCGCTAGTTCCTTTAATTTTTGTATATCTTTTATATAAAGACCCTCTTTTTTTCTTTCGATAATAGACTCTAAACAAAGTTTTTTTACGACTCTGTTTAAATGCCTGTAACTGGTACCAAGTAAATCAGCCACTTCGGTTAATTTTGGCGTTCTCATATCCTCAGAAAATATGTAGTTGTTTTCTTCGCTCATAACGGATAAAAGATAACTGGCAAGTCTGTTTTCAACTGGATAAAGAAGATTTAAACTCGTAAAATTAGAAAATGAATATAATTTATGACTGATTTTTTGAAGAATGAATTGTAGAAATTCTGGATTATTATAAAATGTCTTATATAATATATGAAAATTAATTCCTATTAATAAACTTTCATATACAGATTCCACATTAACCTTAACCTCGTATTGAGTTGTAAATTCGATATCACCTATAATCGCCAAGGGATTGTTAAACCTTAATAACAGTGATCTCCCATTTGGCAGTGTTGTAAATACTTTTAATTTACCTTTGACCAAGAAATACATTTGATCCAACTTATCCCCGTTCGAACAAAGAATCTCTCCTTTATTCAATTGATACATTTGCATATCTTGCAGTATTTCTTGATTAAACAGAATGTCTAGTTTATGTTCTTGTAAGTGAAATCTTAATAGGTCTTGATTAAACATTTCATTCATTTAAAACCTCCTGAAAATAATTAACTACGGGTTTCTTTATTCTAATTAAAAAGCATTTTCTTCAAGAAAAAAAGGACATATGTCCTTTTTTTTTACTTAATTTATTAAACTAAATGGTTCAATTCAAAAAGGACGCCTTATATTTTGGAATAGCCCTTTTTTTGTGGAAGATTATATCTATAGAAAAATTCCAATTAGGTTTAGTATGGGGTAACCGACTACCTACTGCTTGCTTTTTTATTAACGATTATTCCCAAAGCAATAAGGATAATCGAAACTAGTAAAGCAGTTCCAACCCCAACAGGTGTAAAAAAGCTTATAAGCAATATTAAAATACCTAAGACTATTAATCCGCTACCCATATAAACACCTCACAGTTTTATTCATATTATTTAAATCCATAACTTTATATGACTAATATAAATTCATTTCGGTCGCATCAACTTTAAAATTTCCAGAATTAAATACAAAGCGCAATTCTTGTTTCATCAAGAATTGCGCTTTCTATTGCTTAAGATCACAAAATTCACTATTAGCTCTAGTGTTGTTATATAGTATATATTCATTTGGTTATTTTGAAGTAGAGCAGAGTGGACCTTCTTCAGGTTGCTTTTTCTTTGCTAAAATAAGGTACATTCCAAGAATAAAAGTAATTATTAAAATGATACAAATTAGCCAATACATCGAAGGATAGTTATATGTAACTGTTGAAACTCCCGTAATATCATTTGTTATTTTCTCTTCAATAGGACGAAAATAATAAAGAGTATCTATAAATAGGTATGTAAAAATAGCTGAAAAACTTATAAATATTCCTAATGCCTGTTTCATCATTTCCTCCTCTTAAAACCACTTTTATACAAGTTCAACCTAAAAAGGAAAAGTTCATCTTTATAATAAAAAAAACGACTATCCTTATTCAAGAACAGTGTCCTATAATTGAATAATTAATTACTTTCAACTGATACTGACTCATCATCTGTAAATCCTTCTTTGAATATTTCTATTATATCTTCTCCCCAAAATACAAACAAAGCTAAAGTTAAAATACAAACCAAAATAATACTCCCAAAGATTATTGAAGGAATGAAGCCTTTATTCTTCATAGTTTCTCCCCCTTGTTTAAGTTAACTGCCCGTTAACTTAATATTAAATATTTTAATATTATTCAATTTGACCAAAAGAGATCTTCCATTATATGGCCTAAACATGAAATGAGTGCAATCTTCTATAATTGCGCTGCTGAAGAGTGTAATTAACTAACACACTCGTCTAACCTATTAAAAAACATCTAATTTCAGAAAATTTTGTTCTCTGTCCCATTAAGTATTCTCTTTAGATTTTGTCGATGAAGGATGATTATTGACACGCTTATTAGTAGAGAAAGTGCTATGATAACTTTATCTTCAAATATAAGACTGTAAATAAATAATGCTATGGAGGCCACCATTGAACTTAGTGATACATACTTAGAAAATAACAAAGTTAACACAAACACAATAAAACCAATACAAACACCTATAGGCGTTAAATATAAAAAAACTCCAGTTGCTGTCGCAACGGCTTTTCCACCCTTAAAACTAGCAAAGACGGAAAATATGTGTCCTAATATTGCTAACAAACCACATAAAATAGGGTTAACCGTAGAATTAAGTATTAGTGGAAGAAAACAAGCAAGTGTACCTTTTAATATATCAGCAATTGCAACAACTACCCCAGTTTTTATACCTAAAACTCTATAAGCATTAGTAGCACCAAGATTCCCACTACCATAATTACGAATATCTTTCTTAAAAAACATCTTACCTACTAATAAGGCAAATGAAATCGAGCCTATTAAATAACTTAAAATTAAGGTAAAAATGTTCAAAGTAGGTATCGTCTCCTCACTTAGTTTATCATTTTTAAGTACCTCTATTTTTTGTATATTTTTATCTTAAACTCTTCGTTATTGAAGCATCACTCTTTCTATTGCAGAAGATTGTTAGTATAAATAAAAGAAAGATTATGTTAGATACTCTTTTTCTAATATCTAGTCATACTTTCTTCAAGAGTGCATCTTCAACGTGTTCTGGTATAAAAGTAGATAACCTACCACCGTTGAAATAAACTTCTTTCACCATACTAGAACTGAGAAAGGAATACTTTTCTTCAGAGTGTATGAAGAAAGTTTCTGCTTCTCTGTAAAGGTTTTTATTAGTTAAGGCCATCTGAGCTTCGTACCCATAATCAGTAACAGTTCTTAACCCCTTGATGATCGCTTTATATTCATGTTCTTTCATATAATCAACAAGCAAACCTTCAAACGTAACAACTTTAACTTTTGGATTACCTTTAAATGACATCTTTAATAACCAACTACATTCTTCCAATGAAAATAAATATTTCTTTTTAGAATTCACCATAACAGCGATTAAAATTTCATCAAAGAAATCACTTGCTCTATTTACTATTTCGATTTGCTCATTTGTCACTGGATCAAAACTTCCTGGATATATTGCTTTCATATAACTCACCTAATATATAATTGAATATTATTCTCTGATAAAGCTAAGAGTTCTAACTATTCTCTAAAAGCTTAATTTCACTATCTAGTCTTTTTAAATACTTTTCTATTACTTCATCACGATTCCTACCATCATTTTTCAATTTTATTGGTGAACCTATCATTATCGTTGATTTCCCACCTCGTAGTAAATCCTTAAAGGTAGTTGGCCCATTATATGCCGCTGGAACTAAAAGTGCATTACCCTTTAAAGCAATTGTTACTGCTCCTCTTTTTAATGGCATTTCATTAGTTCTTGTGCCACTTGGAAAAATACCAACACATTTTTCTTCCTTTAATAACTTCAATGGAATTTTTAAAGTACTAGGACCTGGATTTTCCCTGTTAACTGGGAAAGCATGAATTGATCGTAACAATTGACCAATTATTTTTGATTCAAACAGTTCTTTCTTAGCCATAAAATGAACTGGAATTGGATAAAGAGCTAGGGCAAGCATGATTACATCCACCCACCCTTTATGTGAACATGTAACAACAAATCCAGTGTGACTTGGTAAATTTTCTTTTCCCTTTACTTTTAGTAATTTTAGCATTCTTGTTAATACATATAGGATTGTACTAATTAACTTATACATTTTGCCTCCTAAAACTTATAAACCTATATAGTCCATTTAATTAATAACCCTGCGTGTGCTAGTCCCCCACCAAAACCATATAGTAATACCAGATCTCCCATTTTTAATCTGTTCTCTAAAACTGCTTTGTCTAGAGATAGGGGAATTGTTGCGGAAGAGGTATTTCCATAGTCAACTAAACTATATAACGTTTTTTCTAGTGGTAAACCACTTCTTTCACAGATAGATTCAATCATTCTTAAATTAGCACTATGAGGAACAAACCAATCTACCTCATTTAAAGGGATAGCAGCCTTGCTCAAAACATTTTCTACTCCTTTGGGTACAGTTGTTACAGCCCATTTATAAACTTCACGACCATTTTGTACAATTTTACTCGTACTCGTTATTTCTTGTTCAAACATATGATTTGATAAGTTTGAACAGAATAAATGTTTACCGCCTTCTCCTTCCGATCCCAAATGTGCAGAAATGAAACTTGGGTGATCTGCATCATATTCTACAAGAACTGCTCCAGCTCCATCACCAAATAAAATACAGGTCGTTCGATCTTTATAATCTGTTATTTTAGACAGGGTTTCTGCACCTACCACTAGTATTTTTTTATGTAAATCAGATGTGATTAAACCATTTGCAACATGCAATCCATATGTAAACCCTGCACAAGCAGCATTTAAATCAATTGCTCCACAATTCTTTAAACCTAATTTTGCCTGGATCATTGAAGCCACACTAGGTGTCTTGAAATCTGGTGTCAATGTACAAGAAATAATCAGGTCGACATCCTCAATAGATATTGGATAGCGTTCAATTAAGTTTTGGATTGCTTTAAAACTCATATCACTTGTATATTCTTTCTCTCCTGCAATTCTTCTTTCTTTAATACCAGTACGCTGGATAATCCATTCATCAGATGTTTCAACTAGTTTTTCGAGTTCATCATTCGTTAGTTTCTTCTCTGGTACATAAGAGCCTATTGCTGTTATACGCGCTTTTGATTTAAGCATATCGGTTACCACCTTTTTTATTATCTACAACTAGTATCAGGTACTAATTTTTAATTAAAAATAATACAATCAAACCGAAACTGGAATGATTGTTTTTCATATAAGAAATTATAACTTAACTTTCCTTATTATTCCATATTTTCATCATTTAAAAGTACTTTTTATTCAAACGCGCTTTGATTGTTGAAGATTGTTATTGAATTAACGCACCCGTTACTTACCAGAATATCAAATTAACTCACAATTACTCCTGTTTCTCTAACCATTGTTTTACTTTTTTATCCATCTCTTTTTGTAACCCCCCTATATTCCCACTTTCTTGTTTAGCCAATTTTAAGTATTTTTTTAGGAAACATTTTTTCTAGAGAGGACTGATATAAACTACCGTCTTGTGGTTCAATGTATTCAATAACAGAATAATTTTCTTCTTTTTTACTTAATTGAATTACGGCAGGTAATGAATGACCAGATTGTTCTTCTATTCCAGTAGATTTATTAAAACCAGCATAAAAAGACCACATATAGACGCTTATACCCCATCCGACTCGTTCGTGCCATATACTTTGTGGACTTCAAATTGCTTTTCTGTATCAGAAAACGAGCTTGAGTTTTTTTGGATAATGTAATCGGAAATGACCTTATCCATTTCTTCGGTAATATGTTTATCCCCATCTTGTAAGTTAAGTTCATTCTCGATACAACCAGCTAAGAATAATACTCCAAATAATAAAGATAAAATACTTGATTTGAATGTATTCCTCAAAATTTCCATTCCTCCCGATATAAAATGTTTTTTATTATGTGTAAAGTATAAATGTCTTCTTGTGCTAACCTGCCCCTTTAGTCGAATAAGAAAAGGATTGCCGCAGCAACCCCTGGTATTCAACTTAGGCAACTTTAAGTGAAAAAAAGAAACTTATTTTCCAAGGCATTATTAAATATTCTTTAAATCCTTTTTTAAGTAATAATGCTTAAATTCTCTACCCACATTATCTATACTTCCGAACACTTGATAACCATTCTTTTTATAGAAATCTAATGCTTGAAAACTCAAAGTATCTACTTTTATGAAATCACATTCTTTTTCCAAAGCGATTTTTTCAAGCTCTGATAATAATTTAGTTCCATACCCTGATTTTCTTATGTCCTCATCTAACATAAAGGTATGAATCTCCAACCAATTCCAACATAACTCACTAAGGATGCCACCACGAACAGTGCCGTTATCATCCTTAAGAAATAAACAGATTTCTTCATATCTACCTCCCAAATCTTTTGGAAAGTGCTTTAAATTAAACCTGTAAAGTTCATCGTCAATATGTTGTTTATCCTTGTTATTTAATTCTTTACTAATATGAAGTGTCATTGGACATTTCTCCTATTGTATCGTTTTATATAATAATTCTGGAAATAAATGTTTAATACCTTCTTTTCTCACTAAACATTTCCGATAGTTTAAGTGAATTTATTCACAATCTTAAAGTTGTTGTTCCACAATCTGGTCCTAACATGAAAAAAGCGCTTATCTTGTGTTCAAGATAAGCGCATTGTTTGTTGAAGATCATTAATATGTAGAGTATTTATTTCTACATATATCAAGGTGAATTTTTTTCCTATAATTAAGGAATTCTTCAAGTTTTCTCCAAAAGACATAACATATAATACCTATGAATCCACCTAAAGTATTTAAGATAACATCATCAATATCAGCACTTCTCCCAATTCCTAAATTTAGTATCAATAATAATGTATTCTGTATAAATTGTATAAATTCAATTCCAGTTGTACAAAGAAAGGAATAATAAATCACCTTTTTATAACTACTTGTCCACTTGAAATAAAGCATAACAAATGCAAATGGTGCAAGCATTATAATATTACCAATAATTTGAAAAAGAGATGATGGATTGTACCGTAATACATCGATTATTCCTTTGATAGGAATTAAATTTACAGAATAAAATATATAACCTATATTTTCTAATGAATATTTTATATCTTCAATAAAGAATAAATTACCTACAGTATTATGGTACAAAACGCAAAAATATAATGAGAAACACAATCCAACAAACCAATCAAATATATTTTTTAATTTGGTTGGTTTTAAAAGCAACATCAAAACTACAACGGCAACAATCATATTAACTGCAACTTGTAAAATGATCGGTAAGTATAAATTTATATCACTGAAATAAAACAATAAACTATCTCCAAAAAATAATAATGGAATTATTAATAATATATATTTCTTTATAATTTTCACCCCAACAAGTAAATTCCTTATTTTTTAATTTTGTAATTTTATATTTATAATAGATAAATTCCATATGTTATTCAATCAATTTTTCTATATTAAGCATTTGTTCTAACTTCAATATCGAAATCACCAATAGCTATATTAATAAGGTACTTCAAAATGAAGCACCCCCTTCCATAGCACCTTAATTTCCAAATAAAAACTCTAATGCCAAACACCTCCCCAAAGAAGTGTTTGGCATATTTTTTAGCTTGTTATTTTAACAAATGACTTCTTATTCTTTAGTAAAAATTGAATTGAATAATTGTCATTAACAATTTTCTCTTTCGTTTCTGGTAAAGCTAAATATTCTTGTGTGGCCAATTTAATTTCTTGAATTATTTCTTTAGAAGGCTGTTTTTCCAAATCGGTCTTAATAGAAACATAAGTATGTCCATCCTTAACCTTATAAGATAATCCTGTCAGTTGATAAGTGGATTTTCCTGCCATTGCATCATATATATCTGATGCTATATATGCCCAACGATCATCTTGTTGACGATGTGAAAAGTTAAAAGTATTCACTTCAATATCCTCTATATCTAAATTTTTTGATTCTATCTTTTTTTCTATTTCTGTAACAATTTCAGTCGACTCTTGGATATGGTCTGGCATATCAATTGTGACAATGTTAGAAGCCTTCGAAGTTTTAAGACCTGCTAACTCATAATCTGCTTCTTTGACATAGCCATATAATATGAATACCTCCTTCACAATTTCCCTTACCTTTTCATAAACAATACTTGATTCATCTCCTTGACCTTCTTGTAGTGCTTCTGCTTCAGCTGCTTCTGAAACCTTTAATTCATATTTGTCATACCCATTTTCATATAAATAACTTTTCACCTTGGGTTCTAGATCTTCTGCTGCTTGTTTCAATGTAGAATCCTTCAAGAAGAGGGAAATTTCGATTGTATATGGTGATGGCGTAATCCCAACTGAATTAACAATGTAACCCTCCTTTTCGACTAATTCAAAGAGTTGTGATGTTAAATCTGGATTTTCCTGACCATTTGAATAATTAGGCAAAATAGAAATAGGTAAAATTTTGCTTGCCATGCTTGCCATTTTTGATGAATACAAAGGGGAAGTGATGATTAATAATATACAGGTCACTGCAGTTACCCATCCGTAATATTTTTTATTTCGTTTTTTAGTTTTATGTGAATTATACATTATCTTACTTTTAAGTTGTTCTTTGGCTTTGTCAGTTAACTTTAGTTCTTCTTCTAAGTCCTTAAATTGTTTATCTAAGAATTGCATGAGAAAATCCCCCTTTAATCAATTCGTTTTTCAGTTTAACTAAAGCTCTTTTTAAATTCATTTTCACTTTACTTTCTGACCAATTTAAGACGAGGGCTGTTTCTGCTGTTGAAAATTCTTTTAACTTCCGCAAAATGATGACTTGTCTATAAGACGGTTTTAATTGTTGTATGGCCCTATATAATTGTTCTGTTTGAAAATTCATTGCTACGATTTGCTCAGGTGTTGGTTCGCCATCTTTCTCTTCCAATGTTAAGCCTAAATAATGTTGTAACGGATGCTTCTTCCGAAAATAGTCCATTGTCACATTATGTGCAATTGAAAACAACCATGTTTTAACAGATGATTTCTTTTCATATTGCTTTTGATGTTTATAAGCTTTTATAAAAGTTTCCTGTGTCAAATCTTCAGCTTGTTGATAGTCTCGTACCATTAAAAGTATGTAAGTTAGAATCGATTCACCATATTTATTGAACCATTCAGTTAATTCTACTTGTTCCAAAACTGATCCCCCTTTATTCTGTATCTATCACTTAGACGCAAATAAAAAATCATTAGTCACGTTTTAAACAATAAAATTAAAGAAATAAAAAAACAGCAATCCTAGGTTGGATCAATGCCCTATGCCTAATATCAAAAACATGTAAGTGGAAATACTGGAAATACATTTAATTGTAAATATCTACACCTAAGATTAAAGTAAAGGTAATAATATCTTCTTAATCTTAACACTTTCCTGTTTTTTGAATATTCAATAATCTGACCTTGAACTTAAATAAGCACCTTCCTTGTTCCAGAAAGGCGCTTTTATTGCTGAAGATGTCCTAATAAAAGCCTTATAAAGAAAATCATCTAAATTCAAGACATACTTCACATTCCCTGTCTTATCTATTACTTCTAAATGGTCTTTGTGTAATGCGTCAAGATAAACTCCATAACCCTTTTTTAGATATTGGTTATCAGTTTTCTTTTCTACCTTATAAATTGATTGTCCATCGTACTTTACTTTAGATTTAGATAAGGAGTTACTTACTGATTTTCCAAATTCCATATCAAAAAACTCATTCATATTTGAAATGGGTTTTACAATAAGCTTAGAAGCACCTTTACTTACTTGTTTTTTTATAATGTTGTTTATTAACTTTTTAATGATATTCTTCGGACTTACTACAGTTTCTAGTATTGCTAAAGGGGTTCCTTCAAAAAAGGTATCTAATCCTTTTGCAACACCTTGTGTATCCGTGGTATCTTATTTACTTTCTCAAAAACATTCCCATATACTCTGATAATTAAACTATTTCCGTATACATAATAGTCACCAGAGTTTTCTCCTTTTGCGTCATCAATTACCTCTACAAATTCTACGGGTTCCTCTTGAATTGCTTCAAATTCTTCTTTTGTAAGAGGAATTTTTGTGAGTTCAACAGTTTCATAGTTTTCTCTATCTTCCACGGCAGGTCTAGAACCAAACCTAATATACGTTAACAATGTATAATTTAATCGCTCATCTAGTCTCAGCTCTAATCCAGTTACTGGTTCAAATCCGTATCTGGCACGAAGTAAATCATGATAACCAGAGAACTCAGCCAAATTAAACTCATCATGATTCCCATTAGCTTCGTATCGCTTCTATTGTTTTTTTCTCTATTCATTTGTGCGTCTTCCATGTTTGCCTGAATATCTGAGGTGGAAAATACTTGTAAGGAAAGTATATCATTTATTTTTTTGAAGATGCTATTTAGTTCACTTCTATATTGATTGACCATATCGATCACTTGTCTTTCACCTACACATTTTATTTGTACTACGCATTAATGATGACTTTTTTCACCTTTCTAACTAAGTGCGAATTTTTTAAAACATTATAATTGGAATAAATGCATCACCCAAAATACTACAGGAGGAATCATGATTGATGGTAGAAGATTTAAGGTATTACATTTCTTTATCCCTAAAATGCTTAAACCTGATGCTATTATCAATATCCCTCCTATAATCGACACTTCGTTTAAAAGATCTTGATTTATATAATTTCCCATTAAATTAGAAATTAGATAAATAGAACCTTGCCAAAAAAATAAAACAATTGCTGAAACAGCAATACCAATGCCAAATGTGGATGCTAAAACAATTGAAGTAATTCCATCTAACATCCCATTAGCAAGCAAATAAGTATAGTCTCCATTTAACGCTGCCTCTACAGGACCTAAAATAGATAGAGTTCCAACACAAAATAAAAGAATCGCAGTCGCCAACCCTTCAGCTAAATTACCCTTTGAGTACTTATTAACAAAGGTATTAAATTTTGATTCTAAATCCAACCTTTGACCAAGTAACCCTCCTACAGCTAAACTGACAATAAATAGTACAGGATATTTGCTGGAAGGTAAATGTTGTACTAATGCATTAATACCCAAACCTAACGCCACTAACCCCATAGCCTGCATTAAAATGTTATGATATTCATCTTTTATCCCTTTTTTGAAAATACTACCCACAATGCTACCGACTAGTATCATCATTGTATTGAATATTGTTCCAAACATAATCATTTCTCCTTTTAACTATTAATCCTATCTAAAAATATAGACCCTCCAGTAAGGGGAGGGTCAACACTTTATCGGTACTTGTATTTCTGTCAGATAATCTTCTTTTCTACGAGATATATAATGGTCAATTATTGTCCTTTCAATCGAATCACCACTCACTTCAAAACCGTTATCTCGAATGAAATTTAGTAAGGATCTATAATGTTCTGGGGAATCATTATGATTACCGTTATAATAAATGCAGACATATTTCCCTTCCGAAAGTGTTGCCACTAAAGGACCCTGAATATCATCTTCTTCGGCTAAAATAAATATCGAGTTATACTCATTAAACTTGTTGTTTACAAGATTATTAATACTTACAGTAAGACCCACTCCCCCAATGAATATAGAAGAGCTCTTATTTGATTGACTCTCTAATCGTCGCAAGGAAACTTCAAGCTCTGGTTCTGAACTTATTTTTTCCATTAACCTTACTATTCTTCTCTCTTCCTTCATCTTTATAAATGGAATTCCTAGTTCCTTTGATTCTCGTGCCAGTTTAATGTCATTGATTCGATTTTGAAACCTTTGTTTAACCCCTTTTAGTTCTTTAATTTTATCTTCTGTTAAACGTTTCTGCTCCTCTAATAGAGATAAAAAACTATCGATATCCCTGTAATCCAGATGTCCCTTGATTTCCTTTAAAGAAAAGCCCAATTCCTTTAAATAGTGAATGGTGTTTAAGTGTTCAAATTGTTCTGTTGAATAATATCTATAACCGTTATTTCCATCCGTATGTATAGGTTTCAATAAATCAATTTCATCATAATATCGAAGTGCTTTTATCGTGGTATTATGGAGTTTAGCCATTTCCCCAATTGAAAATCTATTCTGCAATTTTATCTTCCTTTTCAATAGCTTTTTATTAACACAATCATACACGATTGCGTGATGTTAAACTGTCGTGTTTCTATACTAAAAGTGCATTTCAAAAATTCCCTTAAAATAAAAATTCCTAGCTTCGCAGTATAGGTCTATACCACAACAAAAAGACGCCGTATATTTATATTAAACAAAGGCGCTTTTGTTACTTGAAGAGTGTTTATATTAGGGTTACTATTAATAAAGCCAAAAAAATGCCACTATCGCATCCATCTTTGGAGTAGTTCTTACTGTTGGCATCCATTTGAAACTACCTATAAAACTAACTAATCTTGCAATGACAAAAACTACTACAAAATAAACCTAGCATATTATCACCTGAAATCGTATGTATTTAAGAAAAGCACCCTTTCGTGAAATAAACAAGAGTATCTCTAAAACTAGTCAACTTCCTATTTTCATTAACCATTCACGTAATTTGGCTTTTTGATAGTACACCTTATTGTTAATTAGAATATGCGGAATACTTGGGTGTTCGGCAATCAAATGTTTTGCATCTTCCTTGGAAATACCGACAAAATGATGAACATCACTCTCATTGATTAGTTCGTGATCATCATTTTCATCTAAAGATTCTAAAATATTTTTTGAGTTTGGATTTTTAAAATTTTTTAATCCATCCCCAATTAAATAACCTGCTATGACAATTCCTAATCCTAACCAAATCATCCGAACTCCTCCTTATTTGCTAATTGTGAAAGAGCATATCTGTTCCTTCCTCATACGGACCCTATATATTTTTACGAAATAGAAAATATATAGGGACCGTGTGAAGAAATCTGCACCGTTACTTTAAGTACATATTTTCACAAATCACTTACATTTTAACATAAATACCCAATTGAGTAGACAGGTATTGTTCGTCAATCTGGCCTGATTGCTGAACATGAAAAAAGGTATAATGACTCTAAAAGAGCACCATTATACCTTTAAATATTTTTCAATTTATTAAAAAGCCCCTAAATTTATCGGACTTTCACATTCGTGACCAATTTATTTTCTTTTGCGATTTCTCCTAGATAATACGCACTATTCTTTGGGAGTCTTTCTTGTGTGTGACGATTGACTTCAATTAATCCAAATTGCATGCCATAGCCTGATTGCCACTCGAAATTGTCAAAGGTTGACCAATGGAGATAACCGATCACGTCAATGCCTTTCTCCAGACAGCCATGCAAGCTATTTAGTGCTCTTTCTAAAAATTCTTCACGCTTTTTATCATCAGCAGTAGCAACTCCATTTTCTGTGATCATGATTGGAATATTAATAGATTTTGCTACTTCTTCCACAACTTTCCCTAAAGCTTCAGGATGGTATTCATATCCCATTTGCGTTGTTTCAGTGTTTTCATCTGGTTGTATTTGTCCGTTTGGTCCATAGATTTCACGAGTATAATTTTGTAGACCGAAAAAATCGTCTTCATTCATCATGTCTAAAAATTGGCGGAAATAATTCCCCCACTTCTCTTCTGCTATTAATTCTCCACCTGGAGTTGAATCAATAAAAGGGAGTGCCATCGAGAATCCAACTTTAACATTTGGCTGAACTTTTTTAATAACGGCCCGAGATTGTTTATGTGCTTCTTTCATGAGATTGATCGATTCTTCATCTGAAATCATGTGAAACGTAAAATATTGACTAGGATCTGCACCGCATAACGTTGCAGCAGACTGTCTCCACTTTGGTGCAACCCATGAATCTCTATCAATTCCAACAGGAGGAACAAATCCTATTTTTGAGAAAATCTCCTTTAGCATGACGGGTAAATTCACTTCATTCATCGTTAACACATAAGGAATTAAATGTCCTATTTCTTTCATCACCACTTCACAGTAGTTAGAAAAAAGCTCAGGAACTAAAGGGCTATTCCATCCTCCTAATCTCATTAACCATTGCGGTGAAGAAAAATGATGAAGAGCTACAATTGGAGTTAATCCATGTGCATGGCAAGTTTCTAAAACATTTCGATAATGTTCGATTGCAGACTGTGAATATTGCCCTCTTGCTGGCTCAATTCGCGCCCACTCAATTGAAAAACGATAAGCTTTCAATCCTAAACTAGCCATTAATTCAATATCCTTTTTATATAATCTGTAATGATCAATCGTATCGCCTGATTTATCTTTATAAGGAGAGCCCTCTGCATGCTCTTCCGCCCAAAAATCACTATTAACGTTATTTCCCTCTACTTGATATGCTGCCGTTGCTGATCCCCATATAAAATTATGTGGAAAACGATGCTCCATAAATTTCACCTCATTCTCTATTTGATTCCTATCTTATCAATTTATTACACAACTCTTAATGTTAGAAAAAAAGATATTCATTGCTCATTTCAAAGATTCATAATAACTTTTGTGAGAAAGTTATTTTAAGCTTCAAATCCTTTCTTGACTTAGGTAATAAGTAGTGATAAAAATGTCTTAAGCTAAGGCTTGGATAATTGTCGAGGGGAGACAATGATAGAAATGGAATTAACTGAATTTTTAATGGATAGGCAATTTACTAAAAGAAGAGAAGAAATTGAAGAACTCATACCTGCAAAGACCATTTTAATAGATGGTAAAGAGGTTTATCTATATAATTACACAATCGATGCGATGAAAAATACATTTATTGAGGATAGCATTGTTATTACGCAACAACCTTTTTCTTCTGAGATCCCTGTTCATGTTCATGAATTCATCGAACTTACCTATGTTTTCAAAGGCAAATGCAATACTGTGATTAATAATAAAATTATTCCTCTAACAGAAGGAACTCTTGTTATGATTGACAAAAATACACCTCATACTGTGGAAGCTACTAGTAAAGATGATATCGTTTTAAGCATTACATTAAAAAAAGACTATTTATCTCCTAGTTTTTTAAGTAGACTTTCCTCGAGCAGTATTATCTCTATATTTCTTGTTGATTTATTAATGGAAAGTCGAGAGTCAAACCGCTATTTATTATTTAACAGTGGAAAAAAAGAAAAAATTATTGAAGTAGTCAATAATATTGTGTGGGAATACTTTCATAAAAGGATTTATTCTGATGAAATTATTAACTCGTATCTAGTGATTTTGTTCTCAGAACTGATTCGCGAGGATGAAATTAGTCAACGTCATACTCACATACCGAATTCAAATAATTATACTTTGATTGACTTTTTGCAGTATATTGAGGAGAATTATCAAGATTGCACATTAACTTCAATGGCAAAGCATTTTAATTTCCATCCAAACTATTTATCTAACTTATTAAAAAAAGGAACTGGAAAATCATTCAAAGACCTCCTGCAGCTTCAAAAAATAAGCAAAGCAGGCTTGATGCTCGTAAACTCCAATTTACCAATCCCTGAAATCGCTGATGAAGTAGGCTACTCAAGCGTAACTTTTTTCTACAAAAAATTTAAACAAATTTTCGACATGACTCCAAGTGACTACCGAAAACAACACAGCTGGGACAAAGGGTCAGGTTAATTGTCCCAGCTTTTGTTTGTAAGTCTATGCATTGTTCATTTTGTGATTGTATATATAATATAAAAATTCCCCACTTATATAGTGTAGGGAATTTTTTTGATTCATTTATTGTATCACTTTATTTTAAATAATCTGATAATGTATTTTTAATAATAGGTAAGGTTGCATGACTGCCACCTCTCTCTTTTACATCCTCAAGGACTACTGCAAGAGAGATTTTAGCAGTTTCTAAATCTGTTGCAATAAACCAGCCGTTTTCCGTTCCATTTTCATCAACTTGAGATGCTTTAATTTCGGCGGTTCCTGTTTTTCCAGCTAAAGTAATTCCTGATATTTTTGCATCATTAGCTGTTCCCCCCTCTTCATTGATAACAGCCGTAAAGGCACGCTGCAAAGTAGAGAGATGGGCAGAAGCTATAGCTGATTCTTTCCAAATTTTTATGTTTTGATTTTCTTCTTGAAGTAATGATGGTGCCATAATATTTCCATCGTTGGATAATGCACTATAAGCAAGGGCCATATTTAATGTTGTAACCAATACTTCTCCCTGTCCGTATCCCGAATCAGCTAGAAGGATGTCGCTTTTAATGCTTTCACTATTTGAAACTTGACTATCTCCCAATGGATAACCCATTTCTAATGGCTCTCCAATACCAAATTTTTTAGCACCTGAAATCAATGTATCGCTCCCTAAATCTAGAGCACTCATAGCAAAATAAATATTATCTGAATATTTTACTGCATCTTTTAAGTTCACAGAGGATTGAGTATTTACTCTTGTTATACTATAGTTCCCCCAGGAAGAATCTTTTTGCCAGGAACGGCCGTTGATCGAAATTTGCTTCTCCGGATCAATTGTTCCCCTCTCGAGTCCCGCCGTAGCAGTCACTAATTTAAAAACAGATCCTGGTGAATAGAGTTTACTAAATCGATTCACTTCATCAGCGAAATCACTTTCTTCTCGACTTTGTTGTTCTTCATTTGTTACATATGTTGTATAACGATTTGAGTTATACGAAGGCGAGCTGACTAAAGCAAGGACTTCTCCGGTTTTTGGATGAACAGCTGCTGCTGACCCTTTCTCTTCATTCATTTCATCATAGATGATACTTTGTAAATTCGAGTCGATTGTTAATGTAATATTCTCCCCATGCTGTGGTTCTTTACTTGCAATTGTTTCTACCTTTTCTTGATCTCTTACTATATAAATCTCTACTCCATCAAATCCTCTTAATGTATCTTCGTATACTTGCTCAAGACCAGCTTTTCCAATAAGCGAAGTTGTACTATATCCTTTTTCTTTGTTCTTTTCCAGTTCCTCGGCGGTAATACTTCCAACGTATCCAAGTAGACGTCCGAAAGCTTTGTGATTGATATAGGTCCTTGACGTTTTATTGTTTATAAAAATACCATCAGCACCTCTATCTTGTAATGTATTCAAAATTTCATTATCTGGCATCATATCTACTATTGGAACAAAATATTTTGGATTTTTATTTTGCTCTAATTTTTTAACGATTCTTTCTTCATTTATGTCTAAAATTGTTGCAAGCTCCTTTATTTTCCCTTCTCGATTGCTTTTATCAAAAACCTCTGGATTGATGCCAACTGTTTTGATTTCTCCATCTTTCGCAATTGGGTGTCCATTCCGATCAAGAATACTGCCTCTTGAGGCTTTAATCGTACGTACCTTAACCTTATCTCCTGGTTTCATTGTGGGAAAAATCAAGCTTTCATTCCATGTAATCTTCCATTCCTTTTCTTCTTTTACTAAAGGTAACTGATAAGACGATGAACTCACCTCTCCCGCAACCGTGTTCATGTTAATAGAAAACGGAATGACGTTTTCCTCATGCTCTTTCTCTATTCTACTCACGCTTATATCTTCAGCTTCGATACCTGAGTATATATTCGTATATTTTTCAACAAATTCTTCCTTTGTTATTGTTCTTTTCGATTCGGTTGATAATAAACCGTATAACTGATCATATTTTTGATTTGATAATAGATTTGAAAACTGATCAAACGTTTCTTGTTGTTTATCGCTGTTGGAACATCCAGATATAATCAATAAACAAACAGTTATTATCATAAACAACTGAATTAGTAGATTATTCTTGTTCATTACATGTCCTCCTAAAAAATAGCAATACGATTATTACTATTACATTCGTAAGTTTTTAATGCATGATTTATGTAAGATTTAGTAAATTAGACAATAATTATTCTCACCACTCCTTTCATTAATTATTACAAATGTAAGTTTTAAGAGTAGATCATCTACTTTTTTCTTTTACTAATAGTATTCGCTTTAATACTTAATCTACCTTTAAATCAAAATATGCTTTTAAAATTTTTTGTCCAATGTATTTATTAATCGGATCAGAATCACTATCTAAAAATGGAATAGCAATTGAGAATGCAACTTCCGGATTGTGAAAAGGAGCATAACCGATTAGTGTTAAATTATAAGTTCCGTATGTTTTTTTCGAGCTTGGATCTTGATAAAAAGATTGTGCTGTACCTGTTTTTCCTGCTGCTTGAAATTCCTTGTATCTATGATCTCCTCCAAAATATTTATAAGCAGTTCCACCTGGGCTTTGGTAAACTTGTCTAAATCCTTCTTGTACTTGATGTAAATATTTATCTTCCATTGTGACTTTATCTAACACTTCTGGTTGAAAAGCTTGAAACACTGGTCCTATCTCATTATATGTTGAAGGAGTATGAATGGTTTTCACTAATTGAGGCTTCAATCTGTAGCCTCCATTTGCAATAGTTGAAATATACTGTGCTAATTGCATCGTTGTATAGTTATCATACTGGCCGATTGAAAGGTCAAGGAATAAACCAGGTTTTCTATACGCTTCTTTCCCTATTAACCCATCTGATTCATTTGGGAGATCAATTCCGGTTTTCACACCTAAACCGAACTGACTAAAATACTTTCTAAACTTTTGTAGTGCCTCAGGTTTTTTAGGTAGTGACATCCCTGATTGGTATTCCTTTCCCATCATTCCAATGACCGTTTTAAACATATATACGTTTGATGACTTTTTTAATGCTCCTTCAATTCCATTTGTACCTAATGATGTTGAATGTGATCCTTTCAATGGTGTCCCTATTAAATTTAATTTTTCATCACTAAAAATTGTATCAGGTTTAATAGCACCTGATTCTAAACCGGCTAATATGGTTGCACCTTTTACTACTGAACCCATTTCAAACTGAGAATTAATTGTTCCCAATGCATAATCCCGAAACATATTTTTCCCGTTTTCGCGAACAAGTTGTTTACCAGCCATAGATAGTACTTCCCCTGTGTTAGGGTTCATCATGACGACAAATGCACGATCTAAAAATCTGTTTCTTCCCTTTGCTCTGATAAGTTCATCTTGAATCACTTGTTCTACTACCTTTTGTAGCTCAAAATCAATAGCTAGGACGAGATCTTTCCCTCGCTGTCCTTCTGAGATTTTCTCTGTTTCTAAAAGTTTTCCATTTTGATCTGTTATATGCTTTATCTTTGTTTTTTGACCTTGTAGAATTTCTTCATAAAATAATTCGAGCTGACTTTTTCCAACACGATCA
The DNA here is from genome assembly GCF_003667825.1 of Metabacillus litoralis. Lineage (NCBI taxonomy): Bacteria > Bacillati > Bacillota > Bacilli > Caryophanales > Bacillaceae > Metabacillus > Metabacillus litoralis. Next base: position 1,818,779 of record NZ_CP033043.1, read on the forward strand.
TTTCTATTATATTCTCTAGATAAATAGTATTCTAAGTTAGAGCTCGGTAATCCTTCTGATGATGAAGTCACATTGCCTAAAACTGAACGAAAAATATGTTCGTATGGATAAAGGCGGTCCCAATCAGTTGAAAGATCAACATTTGGCAAATCGGTTAAATGCTCGCCTATGATAGCAAACTCTTCTTCCGTCACATATCTTTTAATCACTTGTGGAGTTAGAGCATAGCCACGATTCATGTTTGTAAATATCGCCGCAACTTTAAGCTCTTCCTTCGAAATTCCTTTTAAATCATGAGAGTTAATTCGTTCAATTTGTCGATTATACCGATCTTTATCAGATAACTTTTCATCTAGTAATTCTTCTTTTTTAATCTTTTTTTTTGCCTGATCGGGTCTAGTAACAATCCAATAATCCTTTAAATCTCTTTCTTTACTATTCTCTACATCAATATCAATCATTTGTGAAAGAACCTTAGCTGTTTCAACCATTTCTTGTAAAGTTGTTCCCTTCATCCTTGTATACGTAATTGCTTTTACAGCTATATTATCTACAATCACCTTTTCATTCCTGTCATAGATTTTCCCTCGAGGAACCGGAGTATTGACGACCATATCTACTGTTCTATTTACTTCTTTTTTATATTCCTCACCATAAACAATTTGAACATAACCAAGTCTTATAATTAGAGCCACAAAAAATAAAAATACGATAAAAAAGAGTATGTTAACCCTTATAAGTCTATTTTTTTGTATCCTACGTTGTTCAATTTTAACTGTCAAAACATGATCTCCTTTCTTTTAAATTTGAATGAATAAGCTAAATATTACACATGTAATATTTAGTGTCAATCCTTTATTTTGCTTCATTGACTTCGTCGTACAGGCAGAATATAATATAAAATATTACAACTGTAAGTTTAAAGGTGGTTTATATGAAAAAAATTCCGCAAATTTCTGAAGCTGAATTAGAAGTAATGAAAATAATATGGAAACACCCTGCCATTAATACGAATGAAGTTATCGAAAAATTATCGAAAACTAGTGATTGGAGCCCTAAGACAATCCAAACAATGTTGTTAAGATTAATAAAAAAAGGTGCACTCATAAACCATAAAGAAGGTCGTATTTTCGTTTATACAGCAAATGTCGAGGAAAGTGATTATATAGAAGTTGAAAGTCATAGTTTTTTAAATCGCTTTTATAATGGTACTTTAAATTCAATGGTATTAAATTTTTTAGAAAAAGATAAGTTGTCTGAGCATGAAATTAATGAATTGTATCAAATATTAGAAGATCGTAAAAACAAAAGGAAACATTAATATGGACAATTCTTTCTTCACTCTCTTTTTAATAAGTAACATCATATTATCTGTCATTTTTTGCTTGATTATCGCTATAAAAAAGGGATTAAAGAAGCAAATAACGGTAAATACACAATATCATATAAGTATGATTTCTCTTTTGGTATTAGTTGCTCCTTTTATCCCCACTCATTATCTAGGGATTAACGATTTAATAAACTTTGGAGCTAGTTCTTCAATATTAACAAACACCCAATCTGCAGCTAACATGACAGAAACCATTTTTCAGAGTGGAAATTGGCAACAGGATTTTTCTACATCAATTGAACAATCTCCTTACCGAATTCTAGACTCTATCTTATTTTGTGTGTGGCTGGCAGGAATGATTATTATGCTTCTGGCTACACTTATTAGTAATCTTAGAATCTATAAGCTCAAAAAAAGTCTAAAATTAGTTGACCACGGTGAGTTATCAACCCTTCTTACAACATGTAAAGAAGAAATAGGCTTTCACAAAAAAGTCGTATTAGGATATTCGTCTTTGGTAAAGTCCCCTATTACCTTTGGTCTTTTGAAACCAGTCATTGTATTACCTAAAGATCATCCAATCCTTAGTTATGACGATATGAGATGTGTTTTGCTTCATGAATTGGTTCATTGTAAACGTAAAGATATCCTAATTAATTATTCCCTGGGTCTGTCCAGAATCGTTTATTGGTTTAATCCTCTCGTTTGGTATTTTTTAAAGGAAATGAAAACAGAGATGGAGATTACTTGTGATTATACTGTTTTAAAAAAGCTAGATGAGGAATCTCAACTTAAATACGGAGAGGTTATTTTAAAATTTGCTTCTCAAGCAAAACAATCATTACCATTAATTGCTGCTTCTGAAATTAGTAGCTCGTATACACAAGTAAAAAAGCGGATTGTGACAATTGTAAATTTTCAAATAGAATCAAAACATCAGAAAATCAAGAGTTCACTAATTCTTATTTCTGTTCTTGTTATCATTTTAAGCAGTATTCCCTCTATTTCTGTATTAGCCTTTAACAATGATAAACATTCTTTTTCAGAACAAAATGTCGTATACAAGGATTATGAGACTATTTTCCATAATCTTACAGGAAGTGCAGTACTTTACGATACAAAGATCGATCAGTACATGATCTATGATGAAGATGAAAGTACTACTAGGTATGCCCCCAATTCAACTTATAAAATATTTAGTGCATTGTTTGCATTAGAAAACGAGATTATTACAAAAGAACATTCTAAAATGACCTGGGACGGTACACTACACAAATATGAAAAATGGAATCAAGATCAAGATTTATTTTCAGCTATGAAAAATTCGACTACATGGTATTTTCAACAACTAGATCAACAGCTTGGTAAAAAGAAATTGCAAACATACTACGAACAAGTTGGCTATGGAAGCAAACATATATCAAGTGACATATCTAATTATTGGATGGACGGTTCTTTGAAAATCTCCCCTGTTGAACAAATTGATATGTTGAAAAAATTATATTTTAATGAATTCTCCTTTGACCACTCTAACATACAAACTGTCAAAGACTCTTTACTTCTAGAAGATTCAAATGAACTTCGATTATCAGGGAAAACGGGAACTGCAGATTTGAACGGAGAAAATGTGAATGGTTGGTTTATAGGATATGTAGAGTCAGCAGATAATACATTTTTCTTTGCCGTCCATATAAAAGGTGAAAAAGACGCAGGAGGAAGCGATGCAGCGAAGATCGCCCTTTCTATTTTGGAGAAGGAAGGAATCTATAGATCTTTTATTCAAAAATAAATCTGACTTTTTACAAATAGAACCTAGAGCTTATCCTCAGATTAAAATCTGGGGTTTTTTATTTATAAAGTAGTTTTTTTAGAAGATATATTAGTGTATTTCTTATTTATGATTGAAAGCTTTAAACATTCGAACTTACTTGCAATTTATCGAGGGTACTAGTAATAAATGGTTATTACAAGTACCCTCATCAATTGACAGCGTTGTCATTACCCGATTATACTTATATAAAGCTTAATAACAGTGATGATACAACGGAGACACACTAGATATTGACAGAGCAATTATGTAGTGTGTTTTCTGTTTTGTTTTCGTAGAAAAATCTACTATTATACAAAAAACTAGGAGGCTCATTATGGCATTTGAAGAACTAAGTTTCCAATCGTTTAACGGAAAAGATCATATTAAGGCATGGATTTACACCCCTATTCGCAAGCCAAGAGGAATTGTTCAGCTTGTCCATGGTTTTGGTGAGCATTCGCGACGATACTTGCACATGATTTTGAAATTAAATGAAGCTGGATTCATCGTAGCAGCAGATGATCATGTGGCTCACGGAAAAACAGCCTTTGATTCAGGTAACTGGAGTGATTGGGGAGATAAAGGGTATATGACAATGGCAGAAGACGAACATACACTTCGTACTATTGTCCAGGAGAAGTATCCTGATTTACCTTTTTTCATGTTTGGACATAGTATGGGGTCTATGATTGCTAGAGGTTATGCCGCTACTTATGGAGAAGGAATGGCCGGACTTCTTTTATGTGGAACTTCTGGTGTTTTTCCAAAAGCAGCTGAAATGGTCCCCCTGTTGAAGAAGCTTATAGATGAAGGAAAAGGTGAAGAAATTAACCCTGATTTGTTAGGAGAATTTTTAGGTTGGATGACAGAGCGAATTGAAAATCCTTCTACACCAAATGATTGGATTGCCGGTGATCCTGACGTGGTTGACGACCACGCGAATGACCCATTCAATAACTTTACATCACCGCCAAATATCCGTTCATTGTATTATTTCGGTATGATGATGGAAACTATTGTTGGGACACAGTGGGCAAAAAAAGTCCCCGTCTCCATTCCCGTTTACAATATTGCCGGAGATCAAGATCCGGTTGGCCTCTATGGTGAGGGTGTTTATGCCGTATCTAATTGGTTGGGAGAAACTGGTCATAGAGTCCAAACGAAGGTTTATTCTGGCTATAGACATGAAATCCATAATTACAGGGATATTAGGGATGAAGTTGAGGATGGAATCATAGATTTTATGAATGCTGTTTTAGGAGAATAATATTTTTACTACTTACTTTAGTACGTGAGGACAGAATCGTTGTCTTAGAGAAACGGGACAGTGTACCTGTCCCTCTACCCTCTTATCCCCTCTGAATTCATTAAAACAATTCTCCATCCATCTGGATCTTCAATGGTAACTCCTTTATCCCTCCAATAAGGATTTTCTGGTTCAACTTCATCGTATCCAAGTGAAGATAATCGATTTTTCACAACTTGTATTTCATCTTCTTCAGTTTGGTAAAATACTAGCAGATTATCCTTTGTAGGCGCGGGACATGGACTACCTTCCATATGCCTAGTAAACTCTAAATGATAGTCTACATCAGGTAATCCAAACATTACTCCATCATACCCATCATGATTTTCAAATGAGCCTACTCTTTTTAAACCTAAACCTACTTCATAAAAGGTGATCACTTCCTCGAATTTATCCGTTGGTCTTGCTATTCGAAATTGGACGAATTTTTTCATTTTACTCTCTCCTTTTAAATTCTTATATCCTAATAATAAAGCTAATGAATAAATATCATTACAATCATTTGCCTGAAATTCTCCTACTACTTTAGTTGTAAACATTTTTTATTAGATATAAGACGTTACACTCTCTTCTGAGTACTGGTACCATTTACCTGAACAGGGACAAAGTACCTGTCCCCCTGTCCCAGTTCGAGTGACTTTTGTCACATCTTCATTCTGGGCCTACAAGCTATAATCAGTTTATCATTCTAATGATTTATATTTTTTACATCAGAGGAGATTTACAAATGAAAAAGTCATTTCTATCCATTTTATTTTTCATCATGATATTTTTAACACCTAGCTTTGTAGGAGCACATGTGAAGTGGTTTACGAAGTTAGAGCCTGAGAAAATTTCAATCGAACAGATCTTATCACCTTTATTCATAGGTGTTGCATTACTTAGTGCAGTTATTTTAGCATTACTACCACAAATAATGGATAAATTGCTAGTCATTCCTTTTGCTAAGAAATTAGACACAATGTTATCTGATTGGCGAAGATACTCAAGGTATATTTTAAAATACGGTACGGCCCTATGTTTAACGATCCAAGTAATTAGTGGGACGATGTTTGCACCAGAATTTCATATCGAACATACATGGCAAATGATCTTCATGTGGATGACGATTGGAGCTTTAGTGATTCCTTCTCATTACGCGACAAAGCTTGGAGCGACAATGATGTTTGTTTTATTTTCTTATATTTGGATCAATACAGGTTGGTTTCATATGCTAGATTATGGATTTTATATTGCAATTATTGGGGTACTTTTAATTGGACATACAAAATTTGAAAACTGGGGATTTCCTTTTTTATATTTAGGAACTGGTTTAAGCCTATGCTGGGTGGCGGTAGAAAAATGGGTTTATCCTACAATGACTTTGGATATTATTCATCACCATGGAGTGCCTACATTTGACTTTGATCCTGTTTCATTCACAGTGTTGGCAGCATTTATCGAATTTTTAATAGGATATTTGTTAGTCATTGGGATTTTAAATCGTTTATTAGGTTTGGTTGTGACAATTGTTTTTGTTCTCACAACCATGCTATTTGGAGTTACCGAAGTAATTGGACATGCAATGATTCACGTGATTCTTGTTATCTTTATTATTGAAGGCGTATCCTTCTATCAACCTCCAATTAAAATTCATAAAACAAGATGGGATCAAATGATTTTTGTTTTTTTAAATTTCATTTTTGTTTTATCAACTTTCTTGTTAATTTACTATCGATTTGCATAAGGTGGGACGAGGGGACAGGTTCATTGTCCCAGGTTAAGCACCGGGACAATGAACCTGTCCCGGTGTCCCTTTATTTTTTACGAACATTGTCATTTGGTGAGTCACCAGTGCCATTTTTAGCATTGCTGTTAGGAGTGCCAAAGATTTGATTATCTGCTGTTACTTTTGCTCCCTCTTGGAACTTTTCTTTTGTTTTCATACTTTTTCACCTCCTCCTTCTGCTCCTCTTACTCTTACTTTTTCTATTAAATATTGTACTCCATATAACAAATACGCTTTGTAGTGAATATATAGAAAGAACTTAGGATAGCTTAATCGATTCAAGCGGAAGATTTTTATTTTGTGAAGAAATGGAATAAAGAGATAAGCGAATAATCCGTTAAAAATAGCATTTACTAAAACAAACTTTTTAAAGTTTCCATATGTATACTTAAGGATCCACATTGAAGCTGGTATGTATGGACCAACATCAAAAGGAAGCTCATCTCTTACAAATTTTTTTGGCTTATCATAAAAGGTCCAGTACTTTTTTCTACGTCCATTGATATGACTAACAATCTCATACATACCTATTAATGCACTCGAAAAAGAATATCTCTTCAAACTTTGCTTACCTATAAATAGTACAGATAACCATGGGATGACAATGATCGATAAATTGAATAGTTTGTGTTTCTTTGAAGTCATGCCTATCACCAACCTTACATTTTTCAATATTATTTAGCATATCCAAATAACATTTTGATCATGTAACTTAGTATAAACAGTACAAAAGTAGTAACTTGTAAAAAAGACATATCCTTGTTTAGGGGATATGTCATATTGAACAATTCTTATTAATTAAAGCTAAAAGATTGACGGGAATCATCCTTAGTCAAACTCTTCTCCTTCACCTGCTTTAACGTTGCTACGATAAGAAAACTAACAATCACTAATAAAAGCCATGAACTCACCTTCCCTAGGTGTACGAGACTCCAAGCTTCAGTTTGGTTTGGATATTTCCAGGCTCCAAAGAAGGTTGCGATGTTTTCTGCTATCCATATAAAAAATCCGATAAGAACAAAAGAAAGTGCGATTGGCATGCGATAACGAGTCCCATTTATTTCATAAAAAACCCATGATTGCCAAAAGACAATGATTACAAGTCCAGATAACCACCAACGAACGTCCAGCCAAAAGTGGTGAGTGAAAAAATTCAAGTAAATCGCAGCTGCAAGTGGTACAACTGCCGCAAGCGGTGGCCACTTTACGAGTTCAACATTAAGTCTTCTCCATGCCTGACAAAGATAACTCGCTACACTTGCGTACATGAATCCACTATACAAAGGAACTCCAAAGATTTTCGAATACCCTTCCTCAGGATAAGACCATGAACCCATATGTACTTTGAATAGTTCAAGTGCAAGTCCAATAAAGTGGAATACTGTGATTACCTTTAGCTCATCCTTTGTTTCCAGTCCAGAACGTACCATCCACCACTGCATTAAAAGACAAATAATAAGCAGCCAATCATAACGTGGAATAAAAGGGAGTGGAATAACTTGTTGTGTAATAGCCAAAGAGGCAAAAATAACAATAGGAAACAAGCAAGATAATGCCTGCTCCCAACCAAAACGAACAAGCTGTTTTAGTGCTCTCATACTCGCTGCCTCCAATTTTTAAAATTCTCTATTTAATCGTTCTCTTCATCATTTCGGTATTCTAGAATGTCGCCGGGCTGACAATCTAACGCCTTACAAATTGCATCTAAAGTTGATAAGCGAATGGCTTTTGCCTTTCCATTTTTCAAGATCGATAGGTTCGCCATTGTAATACCAACTCGCTCCGATAGCTCTGTTACGCTCATTTTCCTTTTAGCCAACATCACATCAACATTGATAATAATTGCCATATTTATCACCTCAAACCGTTAAGTCATTTTCTGATTTTATATCAATCGCTTCTTTTAACAGTTTTTGAAGAACAGCAGCAAAGACTGCAATTACCATCGAAGCAAATGGAACAATTAATCCAACAAAGATAACACCTGGGGCATCATCGAATTCCGCAAATAGATAGAAAAGCGGTAACACTAGCACATGCAACCCACTGATCGTAATGGCACAATATTTGATTTTTCTTAGGGCTTTTACAGACAAATCAGAAAAAGCTTCATTTTTATCAATATATTGTAAAAGTTTAAAAGCCTGAAACAACGCAAAGAAATAAGGTAATGCAGATGCGTAAAAAATGGTGGAAACGAGATATTTAATAAAAGCAATATCAGGCAGTAGTTCTGCCGAAACATCCCCTAACTCAGGCACCAAAAAAATGCATATAGCAAGTACCGGTAATCCCAATAAAATAACTGCTATTTTTAGAAAAAGTGTTGACATTAGTTTCATAAAACACACCTCACATAATTGTTTTCATATTGAATTTAACATAATATTTATCGATTTACAATAAAAATTTATTAAAGGGCATGGGGAAGGGCATGGGGAAGGGCATGGGGACAGGTTCGTTGTCCCAAAAAATAGGCGTTCTCGTTCCTGTTACGGGAGTTACATTTTTTTCATCAATTGTGTGATTATGGGACAAGGAACCTGTCCCTTTGTCCCATAAAAAAACTGGTCCACAACAAAAGTGACCAGTTTTTGATGATTTTTAGCAACCATAGTATGGTATACTAACATCTTACATATTTTCGTTTAAATCCTATTCTTCCTTTATCAATTTCCTTTTGAATAGTATCAAATGCATTCACAACACTGCTTTTTTTATTGTCGCGCTTTATTTCAACTGATCCAACAGACTTTGCGGTTTCAACTGCTTTTTCATGTAGCGGCAAATAAGAAGTCCCGACAGTGTAAATAAAATTATTCATGGAAGACTTCGTACGAGCAGGAGAATCATGGATTGTTTTTTCCACTTGATGAAGCATATTTGTGATCTTATCTTGGCTAAATTCAGAGTCAGGACGATTTCCTAAGAGCCAGCAGTAACAGCTCCAGCCTGCTGACATTCTAAGTTCTTCCCCGCTTGCAATCCATTTATCAGCAACTTCTTGGGCAAGATCCGTTTCAGCTAGTGTAACGGCAACCACATAATCAGATAGCATATAAAAATAGGCGTCTTTTATCCATCGTTCAAAATCATCCGCAGTCATTGCCTTTGGATCTGCAATAACACCAGCAAAATACATAGCATCATAATTCCCTGTAGCATATAACTGCTCAGCTAAAGGCTGATTTTTCTTGATTTTCTTTGCGAGCGGTTTCATTTTACCTGTAGGCACACCAAAAAGAGGCTCTTTCGCCCCATTGCCTATGTAAGTTTTTTTAGTTCGTTCCGTTCCGAGCGCTTCTAGCTCCTGCATAACTGTTTCTAAATCCACTGCTTTACACTCCCTCTCACATTATACTGCAATTTTTTTCTACCTTTTCACTTTACATTCTTTACAATTATTTTGATATCCTGTTCGTATTAGGCAGCTCAGCTAATTATTATGTTATGTACCAAACACATTGCATAAACAATTGATTTTCCTTTAATTCAGCTGTTAGAGTACCATTCATTTTTTCCATTAAACTTTTTGCAATCGGTAAACCAAGCCCTGTACCTTTACCGGTTCTTGTTTGGTCTGCTTTGTAAAATCGGTCAAACATATGTTGTACATTTAGTTCATTTAAATGGCTTACTGAGTTACTAATCGTTAGTTTAACGGATGAATCAGCCTTTTCAAGCCTTATAGTTATTTGTCCATTCGAATGTTTAATTGCGTTTACAATTAAATTTTCAATCACACGTTTAACAGCAGAAGAATCTGTGATAATAATCATATCATCATTGGGGATCTCTATGGTTGGCTCAAGACCTTTTTTATGAAATTCTTCATAAAATCCTACTAATACCTCTACTATCACATGATTTAATTTCATTTTTTCAATCTTTACTGGGTAATCTACTTGTTCTATAATCGAAAGCTCGAAAAAATCCTCTAGTAAAACCTTTAATCTTCCAGCACTATTTTTTATGGTACTTGTATATTCTTTTCTAGTCTCTGGAGTTATGTTATCTGCTTCTAATAATTGAATATAACCTAATATCGAAGTCATTGGTGTCCGAATATCATGTGATATATAAGAAATGGCCTGTTTGAACTCATTTTCAGATATGCGTTTTTCTGCATTAGCTTTCTTAGTTAAATCGATTTGGTTATTTATTTCCTTTGCGAGCTTCTCAAAATCTCTATCAAAATAGCTAATCGTTACTTTCGTTGCTGTTTTATCTTTGTTTAGTTCATTAAGTTGTCTCGTTGAACTTTTGATTTCCTTTTTTAGTAAAACTAGACGGGTGAGAACATACACGAAACTAATAATAAAGAAAATCATTACATACAGCATACATCTCACCCACCTTTCTTTTATTACTTAATTTCCTTTTTTTGATAAATAAAGCTACCTATAAGTCCGAAAGCTACAAATGTCAAAATTGGAATCACGACAATAATTAGAACCTCAGTACCCTTCAACTGATCGATGACAACAATATCATACACTAACTTAAATACAGAATGACTAATCATTGGTTCAAAAAATGGAGCTTTAGCTGCTAACACCTGAAGTGGCCAATCTACAAACATAAAAAACAAAAGTAGGAACCCTATTGTTTTACCACTGTCGGTAAACAGAATCGAAAAGACTGCCATGATTGAAGCAAATGCTGCTGAATAAAGAATAATTAATCCAATCGTTTGAAGATAATATGTCCATTCAGGCATGTCATCAAAACCAAAATATATAGCACTAGCACCTGTCATGATCATCGGTAATATTAATGAAATCACGATTGCTCCAACTGAAAACATCGCTAACTTAGCAAAATAAATTCTCAGCCTGCTATTACCGGAAGAAGCGATGCTTTTCATTGTTCCCATTGAGTATTCGCTTGTAATAAAGAAACCTGCTAATATACTTGGAATAAGCTTAACAATATTCGTGTGAACACCAAGAATTTCATTTCGATAATAGTCATTAACAATTGGCGGAGCTGAACCTTCTCTATCAAACTCTAATAGAGGAAACAAAAAAGAAATAGCAATTAACATCCATGTTAGTAACTGAAATGCGCGATCTTTTCTTAATTTATAGCCCTCTGATTTGATCAGATTACCCATGTTGTGCACCTCCGATCCGATGAGTAAAGTAGGTTTCTAAATCCTCACCCATTGGCATAAATTGTTCAATAACCAAATCTTCGTTTGTGAGAGCTTTAGATACTTCCCCTGGGGTGTCAACAAAGGCAAATAGCTTAATTGTTCCGTCTGACATTACCTCAAAATTCTTTGTTCCAAAATGTCTTTCAATAACGGTTGCTGCTTTATCTGGATTATCAACCTTAATATGCAAATATTGCTGACATTTTTCATTTAGTTCTTCAGCTGATAATTGCTCTATTAGTTCCCCATTATGAATGATTCCATAATGAGAAGCTAATAAATGAAGTTCGCTTAGTATATGACTTGAAATTAAGATCGTAATGCCATATTCTTGGTTAAGCTTTTTTAATAATTCCCTCATTTCGACAACACCCATTGGATCTAGTCCATTAATAGGCTCATCAAGAATTAAAAATTCAGGATCTCCAAGTAGTGCAATTGCAAGACCAAGTCGCTGTTTCATCCCTAATGAAAAATTCTTCGCTTTCTTTTTCCCGGTGTCTTGTAAACCTACTAGGGTGAGTGTTTTATTGATACATTCCTTTCCAGGTATTCCTTTAAGGAGCCTATGCGCTTCTAAATTTTCTGCAGCTGTCATATTCGGATATAAAGCAGGTCCCTCAATAATTGTCCCGATTCGTTTTCTTGCTTCAATCAACTCTTGTTCATTGGTTTTTCCGAATAACTCAATACTTCCTGTTGTTGGATAGGCTAGTCCACATACAAGACGAATGAGTGTTGATTTTCCAGCCCCATTTTGCCCGATAAATCCATAAATATACCCCTTTTTAATAGATACATTGACATGATTAAGTGCCATTTTTTTATGGTATTTTTTAGATAAAGAATTGGTTTTTAGAACATAATCATTCATAAACTTATTCCTCCTTCCTTCATCCTGTTCAAAAGAATTCAAGGGTATTCTATCTAGAACTTTCTTTTAAACTGAACATAGCTTTACTATAAGAAGGAAAACATAAGAAAAGCTTAAGATAAATCTTAAGAAAAACTTAAGTTTTAAGTCTATAGCCCATTCCCCAAATCGTTTCGATATATTCTTCATTCGGATTTGCTTTAGAAAGTTTACTTCTTATATTACTCATATGAACATTAACTGTATTTTCATCTCCATAATATTCCTCATTCCAAACACTTTCAAACAAGTTGGCTTTCGTGAACACTTTCTTTGGGGAGGAAACTAATAAAAACAAAATTTCATATTCAAGTGCTGTTAATTTTAACTCTATCTTATTCACATAGACTTTTTTTGCATCTGTATCCATAACAAGATCTTTATAGTGAATTTCTTTCGTTATTGGCAAATCTGATAATCTGCGATATCTTCGTAAGCAAGAGTCAATTCTGGCAGAAACCTCTTCAATATCAAAGGGTTTTGTTATATAGTCGTCCGCACCTGCTCTAAGGGCATCAATTTTTGTTTGTGTTTCTAACTTTGCCGAAATAATAATGGCTGGTACATGACTCTCGTTTGTTACTTTCTTAAGAATTTCTTCACCAGACAAACCAGGGAGCATTAAATCAATCAAGACCATATCAAATTTTTGACTCTCGAAATAAATCATTGCCTCCGTTCCTGAGTAAGCCGGCTTAGGAGTATAACCGCTTTTGCTTATAATATTACAAAGTAATCGATTTATATCTTCATCATCTTCAATCACTAAAATATTTACTGAACCATTCATCTCGTTCATCCTCACCATTTTGTTAAAATGGCTAACCACTCAAATTAGAAAGTGGTCAACCCTGTTCTTGTCATTATGAAAATAACATAAAAAAATATCAAACGCTCTTAAATTTTATTATTTTTTCATAATTGGAATGAGACATAGGGACAGGTTCATTGTCCCATTCGGCACATATAGGAAACCTCCTAATATACCCAGAAGTAGAAACGTTAGGTTTACTCATTAAAAATTCTGTAAAAGATACTAGTAAAAATAAGAAGGGAAAGAGGTATGTTAAGCAATCATAACCTTAAGAATAAAGTAGCTGTTATCACTGGCGCAGGTTCCGGTTTGGGGCGTGCGGCTGCGTTTCGTTTAGTAAGTGAAGGTGCAAGTGTATGCTTATTAGATGTGAATGAAGAACATGTAAGTAAGGTAAAGAAAGAAATTGAGGAAGCTGGTGGCAAGGCCCTAGCGAAAAAATGTGATATTAACTCACCAGAAGATATAAAAGAAGGAATGATGGCGGCGCACGATCATTGGGGTCATATGGATATTTTATTTGCCAATGCAGGTATAGCTGGAGAACTCGCTCCAATTGAGACGATGAATGAGGATGACTGGGACCGCACGATCAACACTAATCTAAAAGGTACTTTTCTTACCGTGAAACATGCGATTCCTTATATGAAAAAAATGGTGGTAGCATCATTATTACAAGCTCTGTAAGTGGAAGTCGTGTTTTCTCTCAAGCTGGGTTTACCGCTTATAGTACGTCAAAAGCAGGACAACTTGCTTTTATGAAAATGGCTGCATTAGAGCTTGCATCTTATAAAATTCGAGTAAACGCGATTTGTCCAGGTGCGATTGAAACAAACATCCAAAAATCGATTCACCACTCCCCTGATGTAAAAGAAGTGGAAATTCCTATTATTTATCCTGAAGGAGATCAACCACTTGAACATGGTCCAGGGAATTCGGAACAAGTTGCTAACTTAGTAACATTTTTGGCCTCCGACCTATCATCACATATTACAGGAACGGAGATTTTTATTGATGGAGCTGAATCTTTATTAAAATAACACGGGGACAGGTTCACTGTCCCACTACCCTTTTTTCTAGTGATTCTATTTGACTGGGACAGAAAACCTGTCCCTTTGTCCCACTTATGCTTGTGAAGTTAAAGGGTGCTTTAGTTCTTTGGGGAGATTCATTTCTTTTTCGCAACGAATAAATAAGACTTCACTTCCGTTAAATGTCTTCTTTTCTGTATGTAAACCATCAACAGTGAAATGGTAGTAAATTTTCTTTATAGATTCCAACGAGATATATTTTACGATCTTTAATAGGTCAACTTCCTTTTGGCTAATCACATCATAAATATGGAGTTCATTTTCTTCTTCGGTTATTTTGAAAATAACAATTACCTGTTCTTCTTCTAAATAATAAATATCATTTGGGAAAGCATTTTGGCAGTAGAATAATAGCAGCTCCTCTGTGTTCATGACTGCAAAATCATTTGAAATAGGTAATCGATTTTTAGCAAATTGATAGATAAATTGTAGGTCATTTATATTCTTACCATCTAACTTTTTAAAGTCAGTACTTTCTATTTCAGTATGATGTGAATTAACGATGTTAGAAATAAATTGTGTTTCCTCTATTCTTTTAAACCCAAATTTCGGATAAAAGTCCAATACTGAATGATTTGCAAATAAATACATGATATCATATGAGTCTTCATATTTTTCCAATACCTTGTTCATTAATCTTTTCGAAAGTCCTTTATTGCGATAATCAGGATGAGTCATAACCGTCCCTATCTGAATGCCCCGCTTAGTTTCTCCATTTATTAGCATATTCATTAGATTAACTGAAACATTAGCAACCACCTTATTTCCATCTGTATATGAAAATGGAATATACTTTTCCGTCCAAAACCCATTTTCATACCAGCTTTCAAAAGTAATACCGAAAATGCTGTTTGCTAATTCATTGAAGCTGTGTCTCAAGTCATCTTTTTCCTTGTAATCACAAACAAATTCTAAAGCTCCCATTTACAATTTCCCCCATCATTCTCTATTTTCTTCCCCTTTTTGCTCCATAACATTGTAAAGTTTTTTTACAAGATTCCTAAATTGCTTTACTTCCTCTAGGGAAAATTCCGAATAATATTTCTCAATAAGATAGCTGTCTACTCTATTATAGTTTTCAAATAAAAGACCCGCTTCGCTATCAAGAGATACAAAGACCTCTCTTCTATTGTTGATATTTACTTCCCTCTTTAAATAGTTTTCTTTTTCTAGTCTTCCAATAAGTTGACTAACTGAACTTAATGATAATCCCGTTTGTTGGCTGATTTCATTAACTGTTATGTTTTCAGCATCTCGAACTATTTGTAGAATTAAAAGCTGTTTTTGTGTAATTTCATGATTAAATAATGAGTTAAATTCCATGACCATTTTTGAATTCACCTTAGAGAGAAATTCAAATGCTTCTCTCACATACATTTCACGTTCCATTGCAATGAGATACCTCCACAACACTTTATGTATATAAACTATTTATATACGCGAAATATTTCTTTGTCAATATGTATGTATCATGAGGACTTCCACCTACTTACGTCAATAAAACATAAGAGCTCTGCCTACTTTCAGACAAAGCTCTTTTACAAGCATCATTATCAATAATATGGCACAAAAGGATATGGTGGGTATGGATAAAATAACGGTCGTGGTGCTAACAAGGCTCCCGCTGCTAAACCAGTCAAAAACGGAAATCCAAAACCGAATCCAAACGGTCTTCCAAAACCGAAACCAGGTCTTCCGTACCCATATCCAAACGGGCGACCGAAACCAAATCCGGGTCTACCAAAACCAAATCTTTCATCTGATCGATATAACTGATCATTATCATAATAGTAATTTGTCATCATATTCATAATCCTCCCTTTCATTTACGTCCTTATACGCAGGTAAACGATTGAATTTGCCTTAAGCTTATACCGAAAAATACCCATCTAAATCCGGTCCAGCGGTACCCGGAAATCGATTGTTGACCGATAAAGATTGGATAAAACCAAAATTGTTGATTACCGCTTAGCCACACATAAGTAAATCTAAACAAACATCTTCTAATACTACCTGGGTCCACCGCAAATGCTTGTGCTTGCTGTGTTTGTTGAGGTACAAAAGATGGCGGTGGTGATGATGGTGGTCCTGCTTGTGTTCCTTGACCTGGTTGTGATGTTGGTGCTCCTGGTGTTCCTAAACCTGGGGATGACATTGGCGCTCCTCCTGGTGTTCCTAGACCTGGGGGTGACATTGGCGCTCCTCCTGGTGTTCCTAGACCTGGGGGTGACATTGGCGCTCCTCCTGGTGTTCCCTGACCCGGGGATGTGAAAGGAGGCGGTGAACTAGGAAAACCTGGCATAAATTGTCTTGGATCATAAGTATTATAAGAAAAATCACTTGCTTGATAGACCCCATTACACGAACAATCATCCTGTTCATAGATCCCCTGCCAATATAGCTGTTCATGAGTTGGATACAAAAAAATCACTCCTAGATTTTTGTCAATTTCATCCTATTCATTGGACATTCGTCTATAAACTTGTACTTGGAAAATTGTGTGAATACCTAGAAAGAATACTTTCATGACACATAGGCACCAATTCATATTTAAAATGCATCCAATGTAATTGACTGGATTTCTAAGTTTTTCTACTACCAATTTAAAATACAATAGGTCTAAAAATGATTAAATTTTCCCACGTCTTCATTAAATTTTTTACCGAACGGGTACCCTTATTTTCAAAAAAACTGAGAACCGAAACCTAATCGCAATAAAATTTACAATAAATAACATTTCCGTCTAATTGCAGTCATAATATATAGCAATTACCATATCGGAGGATGATCTATGTCCCTTTTGCCTATCGTTGTTTCTTCCATTTGTACAAGCATTGGAGCTCTCCCAGTTTTGTTTATTAAAAACATTTCGCACAAAGGAAAAGATGTAACATTAGCTTTTACGGCTGGGATTATGGTTGCGGCTTCATCATATGGATTAATTCCATCTGCTATAAAGCTCTCAGATATTACGACTTTAGTTATTGGTATCTTAATAGGTACCTTTGTTCTTACTTTAATAGAAAGTGTACTTCCTCACACTGATCTAGATCACTCTAAACATCCCGTAGGACAAGCTCAAGTGTTACTATTTATGATCGCTATGTCGATTCATAATTTTCCTGAAGGATTATCTGTTGGAATATCTAATGTAAGTCATAATCTTGAGGTAGGATCTTTAGTTGCCTTTGCAATAGGATTACAAAACATTCCAGAAGGTTTTTTAGTGGCTTTATTCTTGGTTACACAGGGAATAAATCGCATGAAGGCTATTTTGTTTTCTGCTATGACCGGATTAATAGAATTATTTGCGGGAATGTTCGGATATTTATTCGGTGAATTTTTTCAACCAGTTGTGCCTTATGGATTAGCATTTGCAGCAGGTTCCATGTTATTTGTAGTTTACAAGGAACTAATTCCAGAAAGTCATGGAGATGGTAATGAAAGAGCGTCAACTATTACCTTTATTTTTGGATTTATTATGATGATTTGTTTGACGGAATTTTTTAGGTAGGTTCAAATAGGTATTACTATACAAATTAAATTCAAGCAAAAGGATAGAGCATCCTTAGTACAAGGATTGCTCTTATTTGAATTTATGTTAAAGAGTCACCTACTTTTGAGGGAGACTATCTGAATACATCAATATTAATGACGCGGTGCAAGTAACATTACGGAAACTCCAATTAAACATATACCCGCACCAACCCAATCATAGACATCAGGTGTTTTTTTATCAATTCCCCATCCCCATAGGACAGACAGAATCACAAACACACCTCCATACGCTGCATACACTCTTCCAAATGATGGGAAGGATTGAAAAGTTGCAATAACACCGTATAAAGCCAGAGCTATCCCTCCACCTACTCCCCAGTAAAAAGGCTTTCCTTCTCTTAACCACAACCAGATCAAATACCCTCCACCAATTTCAGCAATTCCTGCTAGAAAAAATAGCAATAGTGCACTAATCATTTTTAACACTCCCTCAATAAAGTTAATTTTTCTTAGAAATACTCATTCATTCTCAATATTTCATATTACCAAATAGCTGACGCACCAAGATTACAGGATATTATTTGAATTTATACAAATGATTTACAGGGTGGGGGCCATCCTATCAATCCAAACTGGATTAGTTTGGAAAATAAGTGTATAACCGTGCTAAGAAATCTCCACATAAATCACGGTCGCTAACCCTCCCATATCTCTCAGGATTGTAATCCATACTTTCCTTCGTCCTGCGTATCCATGAGGTGGAGGTTGGAAATGCTCCTTAGCTGGGTCAATTGCCCGAATGGAAAAAATATGCTCCAACTCTGCACTATTGGTGTTTGTAGAGAAATAATGTGTACTTATAGTGTTTTTCTAAAAGCTTTAAGCAGCCTGTAATAAATGTTTTTTAGGTAATCCACTTACTAGTTTAGATCCATCAAACTCACATTGTTTTTGTCCAATGACAAACAACACACGTAGTAGCTTACAACACAAGGCAATGAGTGACTGTTGCTTTTTTAACGGCTTTTCAGACCGTGTTGTATAGTATTGATGCAAGGCCTTAAACGTTGGATTATGGGCGACTAGTGGACGAATAGCCAAATATAAGGCTCGTCGTAGACGGCTTCGCCCTCTCTTGGTTATCCGAGTTTGACCTTTAAATTTACCTGAGCTGTGTTCTCGTAATGAGAGCCCAGCTAAATTAACTAGCTGTTGGGGGTGACTGTACTTTGTAATGTCACCTACTTCTGAGAAGAATAAAGCGATTGTGGTAGACCCCAATCCTGATATCTCCATCATTTGTTTAGCTCCCGGAAGTGTTTCCACTAGAGCTTCAAGCTCCGTATCTAATTGTTCTACCTGTTGTTTATATAACTTATACTGGTCAAGTAGATAATCTAATTCTCGCTTGGCAAACTGAATACCAATTTGTATCCCAATACTCTTTCGAGCAGCTTCTACTAGCTTCGTTGCTCGCTTAATTCCCACTCCTCGTTGAACATATGGCTTCCACTTCATCAACACCTCTTCCGGTGATAGTTCTTTAATTTGAGAAGGAAACGGAAACAATCGCAACGTACAAAAGGCTGCTTTTCCTTCCCAGTCTCCAAACACATCAAAGAATTCAGGAAAATAGCGTTGAATATGGTTTTGGATGCGTCCTTCTGTTGTCATCAGTTGTTTAGTAAGCTGATCTCGTAATTTGACGCCTTCTCTTAATTCGGCATAAACACCATCTAAGAGGTTTGGTACAGAGTATCGGCCATCCTTAATCAACTGTGCAATGACACGGGCATCCTTAGTATCATTTTTAGTAGGGGAATTGTCGTCAAGCTCTTTACTTTTCTTAACGTGCATAGGGTTTACGACGACGAAATCGTATCCTTTAGCTACTAAAAAATAAGCTAGACTAAACCAGTAATGACCAGTAGGTTCTACGCCAAGAATGACGTGATCCTTTGCATTTTCCTTCCGAAGAGCTTCTGCCCAATTCACTAGTTTTTGAAAGCCATGCATTCGATTTTCAAAGATCAAGCGTTTCCCGAACTCGATGCCTCGGTCATCTTGAGCACGTGCAACGTGTTTGTCTTTGGCAATATCAATGCCAACAATAAGAGTTGAAGGTGTAATTTGAGAGATTTTGTGATTTTGTGTATAATTCATTTTGAGTCCTCCTTGGTTACTTAATTAAGGGTCCTTAGTGCTGATCAGCTGCGGACACCTCGTACTATACCAAGAGGGCTCTTTTTGTTTCAATCCTCAAATTTCTTCATTACAGGAATGGCTCCTTACTTAATTCTTTAACGTATAAACCAAGACATTTAATTGAATAAGTAAAAAGCACATTCCACAAGAAATGTGCTTTTTGTAAGTTTACCATTATTTGACCTTTAAGAGACGTAAAGCATTTAAAATAACGATAATTGCGGCTCCAGTATCACTTAATACGGCTAACCAAAGTGTTAGATAACCTGGAAAGATTAAGACTAAAGCAACGATTTTTATTATAATAGAAAACCAAATATTTTGTTTAATAATGGTCAATGCTTTTCTACTTAAATGAATTGTGTGTGGAAGCTTTTCAAGATTATCTGCCATTAACACTATATCTGCTGTTTCCATCGCAGTATCTGTGCCTGCTCCGCCCATAGCAATTCCTAAATCTGCAGTTGCAAGTGCTGGTGCATCATTAATGCCATCTCCTACCATGGCTACCATATGACCTTCTTTTTGTAACTGCTTAATTGCATTTACTTTGTCTTCAGGTAATAGCTCGGCAAAATAACGGCTAACACTAGCTTCTTTAGAAATCATTTTCGCTGTCCCTTCATGATCACCGGTAAGCATGACAACTTCTTTAACTCCTACTTGCTTTAATCCATTTAATGCATTCACAGTGGTAGTTCGAATTGTATCAGCAACCGAAATAACTCCTAGAATTTCGTGCTGTGTACCAATGATCACTACTGTTTTTCCTTTGCTTTGAATATCCCTCACTTCAGAAACAACTGTATTTAATGGAATATTTAGTTCCTCAAAAAGCCTAGCATTACCCGCGTAGAATATCTCATTGTTAATAGTTGCTTGAACACCTTTGCCGACGATGCTTTTAAACGCTTCTGCTTCTTTAGGTTGAATTCCTTTGTTAGTTGTGTATTCAACAATTGTTTTTGCAATAGGATGTGTTGAATAGTTTTCTAATGTTAACGCAATAGATAATAATTCTTCTTCTGAGGTAGTAAACGATTTAATGTTTGAAACTTTTGGCTTTCCTTCAGTCAATGTTCCTGTTTTATCAAAGGCGATCGCTGTAATGCTACCTGCTCTTTCTAAAAATGTTCCGCCCTTAATAAGAATCCCGTTTTTAGCCGCATTACCAATGGCTGAAACAATCGCAACAGGCGTTGAAATGACCAGTGCACAAGGACAAGCTACAACTAATAGCTCAAGGCCTTTGTAAAACCATTCGCCGTAGGTTCCATAACCAAATAAAGGAGGAATCACCATAATAACTAATGCTAATAGAAAGACAATTGGTGTATAAATATTTGCAAATTTATCCACAAACGCTTGTGTAGGAGCTTTTTGCTCTTGTGCTTCCTCTACCAAATGAATAATTTTCGCGATCGTTGTGTCTTCTACTAACTTGGTTACACTTACTTCAAGTGATCCATTTTCATTTATCGTACCTGCATAAACGGTGTCTCCAGTTTCTTTATCAACTACAATTGATTCGCCCGTAATAGGCGCCTGATTGATACTGGACTCACCTTTGATTATTTTTCCATCCAACGGAATTTTCTCACCAGGTTTTATAACAAGAATATCTCCAACCGATATTTCTTCTACTGGCTTTTTCTTTAACTCTGATCCTACTTTAATCCAAGCTTCAGAAGGTGCCAAATCCATCAAGTTACGAATCGAATTTCTTGTTTTCTCAATCGACATATTTTGTAGAGTGGTTCCTAAAGCAAACAACCAAACAACAGTTGCTCCTTCTAGCCACTCACCAATAAGTGCCGCTCCAATTGCTGCAGCAGACATTAACACGTTCATGTCTAAAGAACGACTTTTAATCGAATAAAACGCACTTTTAACAGGTTTATAGCCACTTATAAACATCGCTGCAGCATATAAGATTGTAGTCATTAGACCTGAAATACCCGTGAAAGATCCAATAAAACCGAGTAAGATTAATATCCCAGAAAGGGTAATGTACCCATATCCTTCTTTCTTTTGAGGTGTTTGATTAGATTGACGATCATTAGAATTAAGGGATGCCTTAAAGCCAATTTTAGAAACCTCAGAAATAATATCATCTACACTGTTTTCGTGCTCAACCTTCATTTTTCCCGTCGAAAAGTTAACACTCACATCTTTCACACTAGCAATTGTGTTAAGATGTTTTTCAATACTTTTAGCACAGCTTCCACAGTCCATGCCCTCGACGTTATATATTCGAAGATTTTTGTTCTGCTTTAACGGTTCGACTGTGAATCCTAGCTTTTTCACTTCACTTTCAATTTTGTCAAATGCAGAGTGATTCATTCCAACGACTGTCAGCTTTGCTGTATTGTAATTGACCTTTGCCTCTTGAATGTCTTTTAAGCCTCTTAAACCTTTTTCAATCGTTAAACCACATGATGGGCAATCCATACCGTAAATACGGTATTCAGCTTTTTCCCCTTTTATAATAGTGTTTTGATTTGTACTTCCTTCCTTATTACTGCTGCAACAACTAGTGGTGTTTTCTACGACTTTTGTGTTACTACTACAGCAGCTTGTTGTTTCCTCCACCTTGGAATCTCCACTGCAACAACTTGTAGATTCTATATCTTCTAATCTATCTTTCTCTTTGGAACTACAACATTTGTCTGACATTTCTCTCACGCCCTAAACAATATGGTTTTCACAACAAGCAACGTCATTTTGTACGGTTTCTAGAACGTTATCGAACATTTTTAATAAATCTCTTACTTGCTGGTTGCTTATACTATAAAAAATATACTTTCCTTCTTGTCTTCCAACAATTAACCCACAGCCTCTTAAACACGCCAAATGCTGAGAAATATTTGATTGATTACCTTCTAAATCCGTTACGATTTGTGATACCGTTTTTTCCTCATCTTTAATGCACTCAAGAATTTGAATTCTGATTTTATGGGCAAAACCCTGTAAAAACTTCACTTTTGTATCAAGATTCATTTCTTTCGACAATTTTGACACCCCCATCATATTAAAAATTTCTAATATGTTTGATTAACAATATATTAGCAATTTCTAATATGTGTGTCAAAATATATAGTGAATTAGTGAATTTTATCGGATATAGAAAGTTAAATGTTGTTAAACCTCTTTTTACAATAAAAATGGGACAGTTAACCTGTCCCTATGTCCCACTTATTAAATTTTGTAGTTTTTGGAATTCTTCTGTTTCTGCGATTTGTTTATTTGCTTGTATGGTGTCCAGAGAGATTGATAGTAAGTGTTGTCTTGGATGTTTTGCTTCTGTTAATTCCTCTTGTATGAATTCGAGAAGCTCGGTGTATTTATTATGGTTTTCTTCCACTTGGATTATTTTCTTTAAGTCTGAAATAGTTTGGATTAGTAATTCCTGTGAATATTTACTGTTATTTTTATCTCCTATTAGCCTTTCAACTAGTTCAGGCTTAAATAGTTGCTCTTTCTTTTCATATACTTCATCTACTATTGATTTCATTCTCTTAACACTGTACCTTACAACAAAATCATAATCACGGTTTGATTCATAGGCTAATGAATAATACCTCATGTTTTGTTGAAGTATCCCCAAAAACATAATTGCACAATCCAATAGATAAGGTTGTTTTTCTTTCCCATATAACTCGATAAACCTCTTGTACGTCCATCTTATCGTTAGCCATTGTCCCTTTTTAATTGCTTGGTTTAATTCCTCATCCTTAATGAACGTAACTTCCTCAAGGAGTTTGAAGAGATTATTTTTTCGGTTTATTTCCATATGAAGCTTTACTTGATCGATAAAGATTTCAAGATCTGCTGGGTCTTTTCCAATTAATAAGGAGCTTCTCTCTTCTTCAATTTTTTTATAAATAGATGAAAAAATCGCAATTAACAATTCGTTTTTGGAAGAAAAATAATTATAGAATGTTCCTTTAGAAATATTGCTGAAATCTAAAATATCTTGTATGGATGTTGCTTGAAATCCTTTTTCAATAAATAATTGATGCGCTTTTTTAATCACCCGTATTTTTCGTTCATTCATTTTATCACCTTTTAGAAAACAAAAATAATTACATCTTTTTTATCCTATCTTAATTATTGCGTTTACACAAACTCATAAAAACATTTTTGTAGACAAAAATAGATTAGATGTAATAAGATATAGTCTATGTGAACAAACGGTTCAACTATTTATACTGATTGTATAGGAGAGGAAAGTATGGAACAAACAGTAAATAAACAACAAGAACAACGACCACCATATGGCCTATTAGCTGTATTAATGGTTGCTGCATTCATAGCGTTTTTAAATAATACACTATTGAATATTGCCCTGCCATCGATTATGAACGATTTAAAGGTTGAGGCTTCAACTGTTCAATGGCTAACAACTGGTTATATGCTAGTAAATGGAATTTTAATTCCAACAACAGCTTTTTTAATTCAAAAATATTCCGTGCGAAAGCTCTTTATTGCAGCGCTAGGATTATTTTTAACTGGAACAATTTTAGCTGGGGTTGCTCATGAATTTTCAATCTTATTAATAGGGAGAATGACGCAAGCATCAGGCTCGGCCATTTTAATGCCACTATTAATGAATGTCATGTTAGTAAGCTTCCCTGTTGAAAAACGAGGAGCAGCAATGGGAGTATTCGGACTGATCTTAATGGGAGCTCCAGCAATTGGACCAACATTATCAGGCTGGCTTGTAGAACATTATAATTGGAGAATGTTATTCCACTTTGTTACTCCAATTGCAGTAATCGTGTTTTTATTAGGTATATTTTTAATTAAAGACAAAAAGCAAACAGTAAATATTACGTTGGATTATTTTTCTGTGGTCCTCTCAAGCGTAGGGTTTGGGGGATTACTTTACGGATTTAGCTCTGCAGGAAACAAAGGCTGGGACAGTCCATATGTTTATGGAACAATCGCAGCTGGAGTGATTGGCTTAGCATGGTTTATCTTAAGACAAATTAGACAAGAAAAGCCGATGTTGAACTTTAAAATATTCAAATACCCAATGTATGCACTGTCTGTATCCATTTCAATGGTTGTAACAATGGCCATGTTTTCTGGGATGCTTTTATTGCCAATTTATACACAAAACTTACGTGGTATCACACCATTTGATGCTGGATTAATGTTATTGCCAGGTGCCATTATGATGGCAGTGATGTCACCTATTAACGGAAGACTTTTTGATAAATATGGCGGTCGTGTTTTAGCCATTATCGGCTTAACTATTACTGTCATAACAAGCTACTTCTTTAGTCAGTTAACACTAGAAACAACATACACAAATTTAGTCATTCTTTACACAGTTCGTATGTTCGGTATGTCTATGGTTATGATGCCAGTATCAACTAATGGTTTAAATCAATTACCTGCAAAGTATTACCCACATGGAACTGCGATGAACAATACACTTCAACAAGTCTCAGGTGCAATTGGGACAGCACTCCTTGTTACAGCCATGTCAAATCGTGCTGAAACAAGAGGTCAAGAGCTAGCTGAAGAAGCAACCAAAAATGCTAGTAGCATGACGACACAGCCAACAGCTGAGCAAATTGCCCAAATGAAACAACAAATTATGATGCAATCAACATTAGACGGTATTAACTTTGCTTTCTATATTTCCGTATTTATTGCTGCACTTGCCCTTTTCTTAGCATTCTTCATTAAAAGAGCGAAGCAAGCAGATGATATTATTGAAAGCAAAGAAGCGATGAAGGCTATGCCGAAGTTGGCAGATAACAATTGATTAGAAGAGAGGATTGTTCCTCTCTTTTTTTGAACAAAAAAGAGGATAGATGCTCTTAGGTGGAACATCATATCCTCTGATACAGTTTATAGTTTATCTAATATAATGATATTAACTGAATTTGCTGCTAACGTAACAACGGTAGAGTGGTTATCAACTTTAATGGTTGATTCAAATGGCACAACCTTCTCAGCGTTCTTTTTGTTAACATTTGGTGTGTGAACAAGAGATTCATCTCCTGTCACTGTTACCATTTTTCCATCAGCCGCTACATGGATGTCCTTCAATGAAATCTTCGTTGTTTTTTCAAATGGATCGGCATTTACTAATTTAACATAAACATGTTGGTCATCTTTTGTAACCGAATTGAAAATATCACTGTTATAAGCCTCTAACTTATAATCTAGCACCTTACTTGTAAACGTGCCATCTGTGTATGAGCAGATAAGTCGGTCCCCTGTTTCACCTCCATATTGAACGGTAATAGTGTATGGAGTATGATCTGTCAGCTCTTCATAGCAGCTTGATCGCAAATTACCAGCTGCTGTACTTGATGAATAGTCACCTAGCATATACCCTTGAACGCCTTCTTTATAAACTTTCACACCAGTAGCATTTCCGTTATAACCTATAGCATATTCTAGAACATTCTTTTTCTCAGGAGAAATATCTGTAAGACCTACCCCTACATAAAAACCGTCGGAACCACCAGCTTTTGTTGCATTCACTTCAACTCTATAGTTGGTCCAACTTTCGTTTATGATATATAACCCGTTTAATCCACCATTTTGAGCCTGTAAAACCAACCCTTTTTCTCGGTCAATTTTGTAACCAACTGAACCAGGAATGATTTCCCATGCAGCATTCAAGTCTTTTGTGAAGTCCTGATCGAGAAGTATTTTTTCACTCTTATTATCTATCACTCTTACACTCTTCACATGGACTTCAGCATTACCTGCCGCAATTTCAATACCTCTACGTGGAGTGAGCTCTGTTAGACGTCCATTTTGGTAAGACGAAAACGAAGTACCAAGCAATTTATCACCAAGATATCTGGCAAAAAGATGCTGAACATAATAGTTCGGCGTGTACCAAACACTTTCATCGTCAAACCAAATCAAATCTGGTGTCCAGCGATATGTTCCGTCTGTTAACACTTTGTTAAATAACGGTGCATAGGCAGCCAATCTTACCACATCTGAATTCTTTTCAAACCCAGTCATTATCGCTGCTTCAGCAATCGCTCCTGCTAATGTATTTTTATCTGTTGAAGCAAATTCGCCAACAAATACCTTCGAGGTCTCTCTTTCATCAAGATTTCCGTCCGGCTGATAAGCTCTGTAATAATAATTGTATCGATCTGCATTGTTTAACAGGTACTCATTAGAACGGTAATAATGTTCGTCAGCTATTGTGTCCATATAGTTCGGTTGTTTTTCATACCAAGTAACTTTTTCTTCTGTTACCGTCTTACCGTCTGTGAAATTCACGGTTGCAGATCCGGATAAATTTCCACTTAGAAACTTCCAACCGTCTTGATAAGCATCATCATCTGCTTGTGCCCCGACTGTTGAGATAATATGCAATTCATAGCCAGGATAATGCTTGTCCATATATTCATCAATAGCCGCTTTAAAGTTTTCAAAGTTCGCAAAAAACTCCGTACCCCAGTTCTCATTTCCAACACCTAAATAATGAAGATCAAACGGTGCTGCATGACCCATACTTTTACGTAAAGCTGCCCATTCGTTCTGTTCAAAATCAGTATTGATTGCAAAATCAATTAAATCTGTAAAACTTTTAACAAACGTATCTCTAAGCTCTCCACCAGCAGGATGGACATAATCTGAACGTGCCTGACAAAGTACACCACAAGCCATAACAGGTAATGGAGTTGCATTAAGGTCTTCAGCTAATTGGAAATATTCCATATATCCTAACCCCATCGTCATCATATAACCCCATACATTAAAGTTCTCTTTCCGTAACTCAATATCGCCTACAGAATCTTTCCATTCATATACATTATCCCAAATATAAGAGCCTTCAGATATACAGCCACCAGGAAAACGTAGAAATGTAGGATGTAAGTCTACTAGAGCATTCACTAAATCTTTTCTTAATCGATAATTTGGATTTCCCTTATAATTTGTATGAGCTGTAGTTGATCGTTCTTCCTCACCAGCTCCCCACACATCTCTAGGCATTAAGGAAACCATATCGATGGAAATCTCACCATGAAAAGTTAAAGCAAGCTGACCTAGTACTGTTTTGCTACCAGTTAATGAAATTTTGGATTCAACACCGTATTTCTTCCAATTGTTACCGCTTTCTATTCGGACTGTTATACTATCACTAATCTCATCACCATCCTGATTTTGTAGCTGAAGTGTAATGGATCCTCCATGTTCAGATTTAGCCCAGATCGTAAAATCGTATAAATTCTCTTTTCTAATAAACATAGCACAATGATTGTTAGAATCAGTAAATCCTCTGTTAGTTATCGTGCTACCATTCGGTACGGTTATATAATGAGAGTTCACATCTTGGTCGGTAATCCCAAAGAACTCGTTTAAACCTCCCCTATTGTTAACGATTACGTTTTCAATATCACCAAACCAAGCATGCAATGGTTCATGGTTTCTACCTGAAGAGCAGCCACACTCACCAGAAGCATGTGAATAGGTATCAAATACAAATGACTCGAATGAGCGATTTTGAATAAGCTCGGCATAAATACCACCATCAGCTGCATTGTTGATATCTTCATAAAACAATCCATATAATGTTTTGCTAATATCTATCACATCTTGGCTTCCGTCAATGGTTAGATGGTGTGAAGGAACCCATTTAGGAAGTACTGATACAGAAAAATCTTTTTCAGTCGTGTCATCTCCTTTGTTTAAAATGGCTGTTAATGTCACACCTTTTGGAATGGTAACGTCCCCTACTACACCTTCATTTGATAAGACAGCTTGATTACTTGAGTTCCAAGATACAGAAACTTTCCCACCCATAAGTGATGATGGTAAAGAAACGTCCTTTGTAACAACTGTGATAGGAAAAGATAAATATTTGTCTTTTGCAAGTTGAACGATTTCACCATCAGTAAGAGATTCACACATAACTTCAATGACTTCATCTTGCGTTAAACCGGCTTTATAAACGCGAAAATCTGTTAAAGAACCATTAAAATCTGGGTCCACTTCATGCTGTGAACGTCCAATAAAATTATTGCCGTAGCCTGTTGGATCTGAGAACGTTTCGAACCAGTTCCGTAATTTTTTATATGTACCACTCGAAGTTTGACTGATCGTTCCATCCGCAGCTACTTCACCGTTTACGTATATAACAGGTCCAGCGCTGCTCAATGTCCCGCCTTCTGTTCCTTTCACCGACATTGCCACATGTATCCATTCTCCAGAAGCGTAAGTTCTCCCGGCATCAGCCACGAGATCTCCGTCTGAAAAACAAACACCGCGTAAATTTCGTGATAAGAAAAGGTATGGTCCAGATGCATTTTTACCAAAATCGAAAAGCCTCTCCCATACATTTGTTCCTTTTTTTAAGTAAACCCAGGTAGAAACTGTAATTCCTGTAGCATCATTTATATCCCTTAGAAAACCTGCCGGAAGTTTCATATAAGAAGAGCCATTTTCTCCTCCTGCAAGCGTTATTGCTAATCTCCCACCTACGGATTCTATTATTGGTTTTGATGTTCCTTCTAGTACTGCATCATTCCCAAGACCTGAGAGATCTTTTCCGATATTTTCTGCATCATTAAAACGATAATGAGCAATGAGTCTATTTTTAATTTCTGTCATGGATACTCTCCTTTGCTGAAGTTAAATCTAATGTATGACTTTTTAATATAATAATAGAGAAAACTACTATAACATGTACTTACAAGATTCTTCTGAATAAAACAAATCTTGTACTTACAACTTTATTATAATAGGTATTTAATTAAATCCCAATATATTTTTAGAATTTTTTTAAAAAACATTCATGATCTTTCGCTCTCAACCCAGGAATGAAAATAGAGTTCTCATCCCATAATGTTGATACCGCAAACAGTGAGTATATAACGTGGTCTTTATTGGTGGTTCGACCCTGTACAAAAAACTGTTGGAATGAATTTGGTGTACAACCCATTGTTAGCTCCCTATGTCTAGGATGACTACGAACAGAAAAATGTTTAATTTCAAATTCATTCCACTGTCTGTGGAATAATTTTATGAAGGTGAATAAGGTGGAAACTTTACACAAACGTTGTGCTGGTTTGGATGTTCACTCAGAAACCATTGTGGCTTGTGTATTACTAGGTGATTCAGAAGCTGAATTGGAAAGAGTAATTGAAACTTTCCCAACATTAACGAAGGATTTATTTCGTCTGCTTAAATGGTTAGAAGAAAAAGAAGTCACTCTCACATTGCGATGGAGAGTACGGGAGTTTATTGGAAACCAGTTTACAACATCTTAGAAGATTTTTTTGATATTACTTTGGCTAATGCACAAAGGATTAAAAACGTTCCCGGTAGGAAGACAGATGTTTCGGACGCAGAATGGATAGCTAAATTATTAAGACATGGACTAATAGAGAAAAGCTTTGTCCCTCCAGAAGACTTTCGAAATTTACGAGATTTGACTCGACTTAGAAAGAAATGGATTGGGCATATGACATCTGAGAAGAACCGAATTCAAAAAGTGTTAGAGACTTCAAACATAAAATTAAGTACTGTTATTTCAGATGTTTTTGGTGTTTCAGGAAGGAAACTCTTGGAACAATTAATATCTGAAGGTTTTATTGATCAGGAAGAAGTTGAGAAAAAGATACATGGAAGAATGGCTCATAAAAAACAATTGATTACTGATTCTTTATTCGGTACATTAAATGATCATCAACTTTTTCTAATCCAACAATCCTGGATGCATATTACTTATCTAGAAACGTTAATATCCGATATTGAGAAAAGGATCGATGAAATCTTACTAGACTATCAGGAAGAAGTTCAACTTTTAATCACAATGCCGGGTATTAAAAAAGATACAGCTGCAGTCATCCTTGCAGAAATTGGTGTAGATATGGGACAGTTTCCAACTTCTAAACATCTCGCTTCATGGGCAGGATTATCACCTGGAAATCATGAAAGTGCAGGAAAAAGAAAAAGTACACGAACAGTTAGAGGAAATCCACATATTAAATCTGCATTGTGCGAAGCTGCATGGGCTGTTTCAAGGAGTCGTAATAAAAGGTTGGGAATCAAATATTGGTCGTTGGCTGCGAGAAGAGGAAAGAAAAAAGCACTCGTTGCCATAGGACACCGAATGCTTACGATTGTCTATCATATGCTTCAGAACAAAGAACCCTACCACGAGTTAACTTCAAATTAGCATTATAGACAAAAAATAGAAAAGTTAAACGAGAAACCGTAAAGTACGGTAGCTCTGCTTTCCTATTGCCAAATTTAATTATCTATAGCTTAATCAAATGCGATCAAGTTTAAACCTTTAATTTATTTTCACAGAAAAAGACCAGTATTTCTACTGATCTTTCCCTCTTCCATATACCCAATAGATTATATCCTAAGTGATCCACGAAATCCTCTAACAGCATAGTAAGAGTCCGCTCCATTATGATACACAAAGACGTGTCCGAAGCGAAAATCACAAAAAAGTGCCCCACCGAGTTCTCTAATATCAGTAGGCGTTTGCACCCAACTTGAAGTTTTCATATCAAAATTTCCAAGCTTCTGCAACTCTCGATATTGCTCTTCAGTTAAAAGTTCAATCCCCATATAAGTCGCCATATTAATGGCACTATTTTCAGGTTTATGTTTCTTTCTTGACTCTAGTGCTTCTTGGTCATAACAAACACTTCTACGACCTTTAGGGCTTTCTACTGAACAATCCATAAAAATATATTCTTTCTTCTCTTCATCAAAACCAACAACATCAGGTTCACCTTCAGTTTTTTCCATTTCATTGAGTGACCACAGTTTTTCAGGATTTCCAGCCAATCTTGCTTGTATTTCACCCCATTCAAAACCTTTATGGCGGTTCATATTTTTCACAAAACGCACTTTTAATACTTTGAGTAACTCTTCACCTTGCTCTAATGACAACTCTTTTTTCGTCATGGAACTCCACCTTATTTTATTATTTTAAATTGATTGATAAAATTTCTCTGTTGCTCAAATCGATATTCTTTCAAAATAATCAAGTAACTTCAGTTTACATTAAACTATTTTATTTAGTAAATCGATTACTCAAAATCAAAAAAGAACTAACCCTATACGGATTAGTTCTTCGGTAAGTTTTTTAAAATTATGTAATATTTAATAGAAAGAAGTGACTTAAACTATCCGCTCGACTTCTGCCTATACTATTGATAGATGTAACTCTTTAGCCTCTTGAATAATTCCTTATGCAATAAGAATGGCTCCGCAGGTAGGACTCGAACCTACGACCGATCGGTTAACAGCCGATAGCTCTACCACTGAGCTACTGCGGAACAAGTATAAACGAACTTATGGTGGGCCTAAATGGACTCGAACCATCGACCTCACGCTTATCAGGCGTGCGCTCTAACCAGCTGAGCTATAGGCCCTAGTTTTGGAGCGGGTGAAGGGAATCGAACCCTCATCATCAGCTTGGAAGGCTGAGGTTTTACCACTAAACTACACCCGCAAATTATATTAATGTTTTATCTAAATGGCGGTCCGGACGGGACTCGAACCCGCGACCTCCTGCGTGACAGGCAGGCATTCTAACCAACTGAACTACCGGACCGGAGTTTTTTCAAGTAGTGAAAATAACTTACCTTAACATAATATATTTTTAAGAACATTACATTTAAAGTTTGATTGCACTTAACAGCACTACTATATTGACTTGCTTAGAAGATTACTCTGCGCAGCATCGTCAACTGAAATTGGTTGCGGGGACAGGATTTGAACCTGCGACCTTCGGGTTATGAGCCCGACGAGCTACCAGACTGCTCCACCCCGCGACAATATTATCTTTTAAATATGGAGGAGGAAGGGGGATTCGAACCCCCGCGGGCTTTGACACCCCTGTCGGTTTTCAAGACCGATCCCTTCAGCCGGACTTGGGTATTCCTCCGTAATAATTAAAAATATTAACACACATCTGATAAGAAAATTGCACTACCAAATGATGTAATTAGCTATATGGTATGCTCTTTTCACTAGTGTAAAAAAATGGTGGAGGATGACGGGATCGAACCGCCGACCCCCTGCTTGTAAGGCAGGTGCTCTCCCAGCTGAGCTAATCCTCCGAAATAACACGAAATTTTTGACTTTCATTAAGGTAAGTTATTTTCGCTAGCGCGAAAGAACTATGGTGACCCATACGGGATTCGAACCCGTGTTACCGCCGTGAAAGGGCGGTGTCTTAACCGCTTGACCAATGGGCCATATTTTAATAATAACAAACCTATAAAAGTTTGCCTGGCAACGTCCTACTCTCACAGGGGGAATCCCCCAACTACCATTGGCGCTGAAGAGCTTAACTTCCGTGTTCGGCATGAGAACGGGTGTGACCTCTTCGCCATCATTACCAGACATTATGTAGTTTGAAGGATGTTCCTTCAAAACTAGATAACGATACACAATTCAATTTCACTCTACTGAGTTTATGCTCTTACTTTGTCCAGCTCCAGAAGCCAAATCCTACGGTAATTTCACTCTCTCAAAGAAGTCAAAGAAAGACTTCATCTCGATCGCTCCAATTCCCTATGGATAAAAGCTAAGCTTCTTCCGCTTTTCTGATAGGTTAAGTCCTCGATCGATTAGTATCAGTCAGCTCCACACGTCACCGCGCTTCCACCTCTGACCTATCAACCTGATCATCTTTCAGGGATCTTACTAGCTAATGCTATGGGAAATCTCATCTTGAGGGGGGCTTCATGCTTAGATGCTTTCAGCACTTATCCCTTCCGCACATAGCTACCCAGCTATGCCTTTGGCAAGACAACTGGTACACCAGCGGTGCGTCCATCCCGGTCCTCTCGTACTAAGGACAGCTC